>CAKVFO010000005.1 GCA_934746785.1 uncultured Clostridium sp.
AGCAAATGTAATGTGATAACTTCTAGTTTGTATAGATAGAAAATCTCACTTATTACTGATACGGAGAACCGTACCACAAGTAAGTGAGGTTTTTACTGAAATTAGGTTAATAAATAAGGAAATTTGAGAAGGAGAGGGTTGAGAATATTATCATTTAAGTAAAGCTTTATATATAGAACTTTAGTGATAAATTATATGTGGAATTGATATATAAAAAATATTACCAATTTAATGTTAAGAGTGTTAATTTATGAGATTAGCACTCTTATATTTATAATATAATTGAAACTTTATGTTATTATGTATTTATAAAATAAATTCATTTTGATATATATTGTATAAAATGGAGGACAATATAAATGAAAATTAATATATTAATTGTTGAAGATGAAAAAGAAATAAGGGAAGGAGTAAGTGAATATCTAGCAGAGGTTGGATATAGCGTTATAAGTGCAGAAGATGGAATGCAAGCAATAGAATTATTTAAGAATAATAAAATTGATTTAGTAATTTTAGATATAATGCTCCCAAAAGCTAATGGGTTTGTTGTTTTAAATAAAATTAGACAAGAAAGCAATGTTCCAGTGATTATGCTAACAGCAATGAGCGATGATTATACTCAAATTATGAGTTTTGATGAAGAGGCAGATGATTATATTACAAAGCCATTTTCAATAGTAGTTTTACATAAAAGAATAGAAGCACTTCTTAGAAGAGGAGTAAAAGTTAGTGGAAATAAAAAGTGGTGTTATGGAGATATAGAAATTGATTTTGAAGGATATTCAGCAAGAAAGAATGGAGAAAATATTGATTTAAAACCTAAGGAAATAAAGTTAATAGAGTTATTATTAAAGTATGAGGGAAAGGTTTTAACAAGAGCACAAATTCTAGATAATTTATGGGATATTGAAGAAGCACCAAATGATAGGGTTATTGATGTGTATATTAAAAATATAAGAAAAAAGCTGCTATTAGATTGTATAGTGACAGTTAAGGGAATTGGATATAAATTTGAGGAGGAATAATGAAGAAGTTTAAATTATTTTCGAAGATGTACATATTTACAATAGGAGTAATAAGTTTAATAATTTTAATTTCGAATGTGTTAATTTATTTAGCATTACCAAAGGTATATATAAATAATAAACAAAAGGAAGCTGATAAAATTATTGAAACTTTAATTGAAGAAGTAAATAGATCTGATAATGAAGAATCATTTAAGATAGCAAAGAATTTTGCTGAAAAATATAATATTCAAATTTTACTTACTATTGGAGATGAAAAAGAGGTATTTCAAGGTTTTGGTAAAGTGAATATATATGTTGATGAAGAAGCAATTACAGAAAACTCTTTAATAATTCCTAATTTTAGTGAGAAAAATATTATAAAAGACCTAGATGATGAAAATGGAGAAATTATAAGTGAGGATAAATTTAGTCAATATATTAATATGAGTGATTCATCAATAATAAAAAGTAAGGATTTTAAAAAAGATAATGATATAAATGGAAGTGTTAAAGTAGTTATGGATTTAGAATCATTTACAGAAACAAGAGATGTTATATTAGAAATACTTCCATATTCTATTTTTATAAGTTTGCTTGTAACATTTATTGCCTCATATATTTGTGCAAAAAAAATTACAAATCCAATAAAAGAAATTTGTGATATTACAAAAGAAATGAAGAAATTAAACAAAGGAGCTATTTGTAAGGTAGAAACTGAAGATGAAATAGGGATATTAGCAACTAATGTAAATAGTTTATATGAAAATTTACTAAATACAATTGTATCACTGGAAGAAGAAATAAAAAATGTAAGTGAATCTGAAAAGGTTAAGGTAGACTTTTTAAGAAGTGCATCACATGAACTTAAGACACCATTAATGAGTCTACATATAATGATTGAAAATATGCTATATGATATAGGAAAATATAAAAATCATTATATATATTTAGAAAAATGTAAGGCTATAGTTGGTGAATTAAATAAAATGGTTCAGGAAATTTTAGATACTTCAAAACTTACTATAGTAAATAATAAAAGTGAAAGTGTATTAGATTTAAGTAGTTTAGTTCAAAAGAACATAGAAATATATAAATTAATAGCTAGGTCAAAGAAAATTGATATTAAAATGAATTTAGAAGAGTCTTTTAGTATTAAAGTAGATGAGAAATTATTTACTAAAGCAGTCTCTAATATTATTTCCAATGCAGTAAACTACACTGATGAAGGCAAGGAAATAAGAATATATATAAAAGACAGAAAGCTTATTATAGAAAATGATTGTAAGCCAATCTCAGATGAACATTTAGTACATATTTTTGAGGCATTTTATAGAATCGATTTTGATAGAAATAAAAGTTGTGGGGGAAATGGGTTAGGATTATACATAGTTAAACAAATTTTTGAAATGTATAACTTAGATTATTCTTTTAAATCAATATTAACGGGAATGAGTTTTGAAGTTAGCTTTAACAATAAAATGAAATAATTGTAGGCTGTAATATAATTTTTAATAAATTTTATAAATTTAATATCTTAATTTCATAAGTATTTCATATTAGACTGATAGAATGTGCTCAAGTTAGTAAACAAGGAGAGAATAAATATGAATGTATTTAAGAGAGCGATATTATATATAACAAGAAAAAAAATTAAAAGTATTATTATGTTATTTATATTATTTGGAATAGCAACAGCTATTTTAAGTGGAATTTCAATTAAAAAAGCAGCAAATATAGCAAGGCAGGATTCAAATAAGGATATGGCAAATATTTTTGAATTACAAACTAATCTTGCAAGTAATTTTGAAGGAACAATTCCAGAAAGTTTGATTAACAAGCTTTCAAAGGTAGACGGTATTAAAAATTATGATGCAGCAATTCAAGGAGCAGGTTTAGATTTAGAAAATATAAATTATATAAAACCTGAAAAAAATGCAGTTCAATATAATGATGATTATAAATATGAAAAACTTTTTTCTGTAGAAGCACATAAAAATTCTGAATATGATACTAAGTTTAAAAGTAAATCATTAAAGCTGATTGATGGTAGACATATTGTTGCTACTGATAAAAACAAGGTATTAATTCATAAGGCTTTAGCAGAAGCAAACAATTTAAAAGTTGGAGATACTATAAAAGCAACAAAGAGTGCTGGAGATTTTAATGCATCAACTTTATCTAAAAGTGATTATGACCTTGAAATTGTAGGTATTTTTGAAAGTGAAAATACTGAAAGAGCTGGACATAAGTTAGAAATGCCAGAAAATCTTTTAATTACTGATGTAGATACTATTAAAACTTTATATGGATATTCGGATGGAAATGTAAAATATACAAATGCTACTTTCAATACAGATATTGATGTAAATAAAGTAACAGCAAAATTTAAAGATATTTCTACTGATTGGAACAAATATACAATAGTAAAGAGTGAAGATACATTTTTAGCTTTATCTAAGTCTTTTGATTCTTTAGATAAGATTATAAATATGGTTTTAGTTGGAGCAATAATAGCTGGAGCAATAATACTTTCGTTAGTATTAGCATTTTGGATTCAAGGAAGGATTCATGAAACAGGTATATTACTTTCAATAGGAATTTCAAAGATTAATATTATTTCTCAATATATAATTGAATTATTAATTATAGGTGTATTAGCTTTTGGAGGATCATATTTTTCAAGTAAGGTAATTTCACAAAATATAGGAAATACAATAGTTACACAGGCAAGTAAGCAAGCAGTTCAAGAGGTTCAAAGTGGATTGGGAGGATTTTCATTAGGTAATGATGTTAATAGTTCTTTACTAACTCATACAGTAGATGAAATAGATGTGAACGTAGAATTTGAAGAATTAATTTATGTATATGTTATAGGAACAGTTATTATCATACTTTCGGTAATTGGATCATCAGCATCAATAATTAGATTAAAACCAAAAGAAATATTATCTCAAATGAGCTAGGAGGAATATAAATGTCAATTTTAGCATTAAATAAAGTTAATTATTCATATAAAAATGGAAAAAAAGTTTTAAATGATATAAGTATGGAATTTGAAAAAGGGAAATTTTACGCCATTTTAGGGACTTCAGGCTCAGGAAAAACAACATTATTATCATTATTGGCTGGATTAGATGAACCTGGAGATGGTGAAATATTATATAACAATCAAAATATAAAAGTAAAAGGATATGAGAATCATAGAAAAAGTAATATTTCATTAATTTTTCAAAATTATAATTTAATTGATTATATGACGCCTTTAGAAAATTTAAAAATAGTTAGCCCTAAGGTAGATAAGGAGATACTAAACAATTTAGGGTTATCTGATGATGAAATTAATAGAAATGTATTACAACTATCAGGGGGACAGCAGCAGCGTGTTGCTATTGCAAGAACACTTGTTGCAGATTCACCAGTAATATTAGCAGATGAGCCAACAGGAAATTTAGATAGTGATACAGCTGATGAAATTATAGAAATATTAAAAACAAGTGCACATAAACATGGAAAATGTGTAATAGTAGTTACTCATAGTAAGGAATTAGCTAAAAAAGTAGATGTTGTACTTGTTCTAAAAAATAAAAAATTAACACAGATTAATTAATAAAAATTATATTATTAATAATAAGTTTTTAGAAGGAATAATTAAGTATGAAAGTAAAATATTTTAAAGATGTAAATTTAATAAGTAAAGTACTATATCTTATTTCAATAATTATATTAGCATATACATTATTAACTATATATAATTCACATGTATATATATTATCACTTGTGGCATCAGATAAGATTGTGGTAAGTAAAAGTATATTAGCGGTAGTAACATATTACGTTAATTCATCATTACCGTATGCATTTTATTCAATAGCAACATTTTCTATGGGATATATTATAAATGAATTAGATGTTAAAAGGAAGGTAGAAAAAGATATAAAAAGTGATTTAGAAGACTTTAATAAATTAAATGAAGATGATAATGAATTAGAAGAATTAATAGAATATTTAAAAGATTAACATTAATTGGATATAAAGTGAGTTTTGAGAAGGAGTATCAGTTAAGGGTGCTCCTTCTTATTTTAGGTTAAGAAGTTTTGGATCAACTATGTTGAATTTGAACATTACTATATAGAATAATATGGGGATGTAGCTCATAATTAAATTATAATTTTAAAAGTATATTAGAAAAAGAGAAAAGTAATGAGCAAGTTTACAACCTTACTTAACACCGATACGGAGAACCGTATCACAAGTAAGTGATGTTTTTAGTGTTAACCATTGGAATAAATGGGTTAGCACTATTTTTATATGTATAAATAAGATGAAATTTTTAAAATAATAAATTGTTATTGACTGATACCTAGGGGATTAGATTAACATATAAATTAGAGGTGGTTATATGTTAATAAAAGAAGTTTGTAGTTTAACAGGATTAACAAAGAAAGCAATTTCATATTATGAAAAACAGGGCCTTATAAGAGTTAGAAAAGGTAATAATGGATATAGAGAATACTCAAAAGAAGACATAGCATTATTAAATGAAATATCATTATATAGGAAATTAGATATAGCTATTAAAGATATTAAATAGAGCTTTTCCAAATGGTATAGGTATATATTTATCATATCACTTTGCGCCATATTTAAATGAACCAATAGATACACAAGAGAAGTATCAAGCATGGATGGAGATTGTTGAATTTTTGGATAATGTTCCGGATATAAAAGTACCTAGAATTATTCAAGCTGTATATGAAAATACAACTGAAGAGATGGCAAAACATATGAATGAAAATATGAGAAATGAGATAAATAATATGTTAAATGCAGAAGGTGTGGAATTAGAAAGGTATAAGAAAAAGTTATTGGATAATATAGAAAAACAAAATGATAAATCTCTAGTAAAATTAATAAATCCATTTAATAAATTTAAAAAACAGATTAATGATTTCTTTGATAGCAGTGGATATTATGATGTATTTATACCTAACATGAAAATATTAAGTAGTGAGTACAAAGATTATCATGATAAACTTACAACGTTAAATGATAAGTTATCTAAGGAATTAGGGATTAAGTATGATGAAAATATGAGAATAATAATATCTAAAAAGTAAAACCGCCATATTGGCGGTTTTATAATTATCTTTCATTACCTACAAGTTTACAAAAATATTTATTAAAAACTATTCCGTATACTGAACCCACAGCATTATTAAAAATTCTATAGAATATAGCTGCTGGAAAGCCTAGAATTGTTGATGCAATAGATATAGCTCCAAAGGTATTAAATACTGATTGGAAGCCATAAGTTGCAGAAAGTCCTACCCCTATTCCTCCAATAATTCCAATGTTATTATACATAAATTTTGGACAGTAAGTATAAATAATAAATACTAGTAAAGCTCCAAAAATATTTCCTAAAATTCTTTCTTTTACTTTTTGCTTTTTACCTGTTGGGAAAGGAGTTATTATAGACATAACTGCAATACCTGCCCACATAGGCCTTGGAAGATTTATAATTCTTGCAATAAGTAAAATCGAAGATATAGCAAAAGTAAGAGATAACTGCCATTTTGTTCTATGGGCGTTGATATCAAACTCTTGAAAGAAACTTAAAAAGTTTAGCTCATAAGTCTTTTTTCTATGATTTCTAAAATATATTATTCCAGTAATTATAGCACCTATGAAAATAGCTTCTAATCTTTTAATATAAGCATCTCCTGATACATCATATCCATATAGTAAAAGATATCCTAATACTAATGTAGAATGATTGCACATTTTTTCATTATGACACCCTAAAAACAGTAATAGAAAAATGCAAATACTGTTTACTAATAATTCAACATACATATTATTAGCATTACTTAATCTTGGACCTATAGCTAAAATTGCCAATATAGCTATTAATGAAGGGAGTGCATGGGATGTTTTTATTGATAAATCTATATTTCTAAATACTAAAACAAAAAGAAGAATGACAACACCAACAATACTGTTATCATTACCAAAAAACTTGCTATAAGCAATTACAAATGCAATGCAAAATATCATAGTTATAAAAATCTTAAATAGATAAATAGCTAGATGTCTTAATTTTTCTTTATTATTTTGTGAATTTCTAATAAGCTTTTTTGAATCAGCTTGATTTAACTGCAATTCTTGATAAAATGTCATATATTCACTTCCTTAAATTTTTTTGTTCAGTAAAGAAGCATTATACTCTTCAAAAAATATATTGTCAATAAAGCTGTTATGCAGTAAATTTAATGACTGTAGATTGTAACTATTGTTATAAGAGGAGATCACTTTATGGATTAATAAAGAACACTCCATACGTTTTGTATGAACTTGTTGTACTATAGTTATACGATTAAAAATTTATATTAAGTAGTCCAATAACAGTTTGAGTATAAAATATTGAAAAATTTTTAATTGAATAGTATAATTTAGAAAAAAATATTATAAGGAGGTGAATTATTGTGTCGAATAGTATTTTTATGAACAACAGTAAACTTACAAAAATAACACATATAATTTTATTTATTATTACAGGCTTGTACATATTAGAATCCATATTCCTTAGAGGATTATTTACTAATCCTGCTATAGCTCTTATTAATATTATAATAGGTATCATTACTTTATTAATAGCAATCATAAAAAAAGAAAAAAGATTAATGATTATTGACTTAGCTATTTTATTAGTAGTTTTGGTAATATTTATGTGTTTAATGAAATTATAAAAAAATAGAGTTAAATATTTCATTTATGTTACATTAAATTTAAGTGAAATAATTAATATAAGAGGTGCTGACATTTATTAAATGAAGCACCTTTTTGAATGTTATACATATAATTACAATTTGGGGTAAAAATTCGTATATTTAACATACTAAAAATTCTATAACTAAGTTATAATGTTTAAAAAAGAATTATTATTAATAACTATAGATTAGGATTATTTGAATTAAGATACAAGTGAGGGAATTTTTATGAATGAAATTATGAAACAAGCTGAGACAATAAAAGAAGAATTAATAACATTTAGAAGGACTATTCATAGTAATCCAGAAGTAGGAGACTCTTTACCAAAAACTAAACTTTATGTGATAGAGAAGTTAAAAGAATTTGGATATAATCCAAAGGAAATATGTGAAAGTGGTATAGTTGCAACAATTGAAGGAAATAAACCAGGAAAAACATTTTTATTAAGAGCAGATATGGATGCACTTCCAGGAGATGAGACAGCTGAATGTGACTTTAAGTCAAACAATGGATGCATGCACGCATGTGGACATGATATGCATACAGCTATGCTTTTAGGTGCAGCCAAGCTTTTAAAGCAAAATCAAGACAAGATAAATGGAACTGTAAAGTTAGTGTTTCAACCTGATGAAGAGGGATTTACAGGGGCTAAGAAAATGATAAAATCAGGAGTACTTAAAAATCCTGATGTAGATGCAGCTATGGCAATGCATGTTCATTCGGGAACACCTTCTAATATTGTATTATGTGGTTTAGGGACAAGTATAGCTGGATGCAATAGATTTAGAATAGTTGTAAGAGGAACTGGATGCCATGGAGCTATGCCAGAAACAGGGGTAGATCCAATAAATATAGCAGCGCATATATATTTATCTTTACAAGAGATAACTGCTAGAGAAATATCAGCTACTCAGTCAGCTGTAGTAACAATAGGTAAAATTTCTGGAGGAGAAGCCCCTAATATAATACCTGAGGAAGTTATTATGGAAGGAACTATTAGAAGTTTAGATAAGGGAACTGGGGAATTTATATTTAATAGAATGAATGATATAGTAGTATCTACAGCTAAGATGTTTAGAGGTGAAGCTGAGCTAATAGAATTATCATCAGTGCCTCCATTAGCTAATGATAATGATTTAGCGAAGGAACTTACATCTTATATAAAGGACTTAGTAGGTGAAAGGTCAGTAGTATTATTTGAAGCATCAGGTATGGGATCAGAAGATTTTGCTTATTATTCATATGAGATTCCAAGTGTCTATCTTATGTTAGGTGCTGGTAGTAAGCAAGAAAATCCTTTATATGGTGAAGCAATGCATAATTCCAAAGTAGTATTTAATGAAGATATATTAGTTACAGGTGCAGCTATGCACGCATATTCAGCTATTATGTGGCTGAAGAATAATTAATATTATAAATGTTAATAATACCATTAAGAAATATAAGCTATAAAT
Organism: uncultured Clostridium sp.; assembly: GCA_934746785.1. Classification (GTDB taxonomy): domain Bacteria; phylum Bacillota; class Clostridia; order Clostridiales; family Clostridiaceae; genus Clostridium. Next base: position 9,233 of record CAKVFO010000005.1, read on the forward strand.
ATGAGAATTAATTACTTAAGTATGAAGAGGGAACTATGAAAAAAATATTATTTGATTATAAGGATAAGATATTAAAGCTGCCTATAAAAGACAAGTATTCAAAGGAAGATTTACTTATAGAAGACTTTTTAGTAGATAAGAATGGAGATATTGAGATTTACTATGCTCCTCATAATGATTATATTAATAGTAAGGCAAAAGTCTTTATTATAGGTATAACTCCAGGATTTCAGCAAATGAATATAGCTATGGTTATGGCTAGAAAAGAGCTAGAGCTTGGTACAGATATAGAAAAAATTCAATACTTATGTAAGAAAGCAGGAAGGTTTAGTGGTAGTATAAGAAATAACATAATATTTATGTTAGATGAATTAGAGTTAAATAAGAAATTAAAGATAGATAGTTGCAGAGAACTATTTGGAGAAAAGGATTATTTATTACATACAGTTTCTCTTATACCATATTCAGTTTTTATAAAAGGGAAAAATTATAGCGGTCATACTCCAAAATTAATTAATAGTAAGTTTCTTATGAAGTATGTTAGAGAGAATTTTATTGAAGAATTAAATAGTTTGGAAAGTGCTAAAGATGTATTGATAATTCCATTAGGAAGAGCTGTTGAAGATGTTTTATTAAATCTAAGTGATGAAGGAATAATAGATAAAAATCAAATCTTGTTTGATTTTCCACATCCATCAGGAGCAAATGTTAATATGAAAACTCAGTTTAATGAGAATAAAGAAATGATGAAGAAAAAGATAAAAGAATATTATAGCTGAAAAGTTAAATCAATATAAAGTTGAAAATGGAGTCCACTCTATAATGTACTATGAGCAGTATGGCAGTGATAGTTTATTAAATAGAAGAAGAACACTAGTGACTTTAGTCATGAGATGAATTGTTCTAAATAGTAAGAATATAGAAAAATCTGTATGTAGTCTAGTGGAAAAATATAAAAATCATAATTGGATTATTGAATCAGGAATATCTGATATAGGGGGACAAGTGACTTATAATGAAAACTTTATAGAGTTAATTAAAGCAATATTATAAAGGTGTGCATGGTAAAGTTTGTAAAATAAATAACTCCATGTTAGTATTAAGTAGTTAAACTAAAGAAGGAAGTGATATATATGAGTAATTTACCAAATTGCCCTAAATGTAATTCAGAATATACTTATGAAGATGGAAATATGGTAATATGTCCAGAATGTGCTCATGAATGGAATCCAGAACAACAAACTAATGATGAAGACGCATTAATAGTTAAAGATTCAAATGGAAATATATTAAATGATGGTGATTCTGTAACAATAATAAAAGACCTTAAGGTTAAAGGAAGTTCATCACCTTTAAAGAAGGGAACAAAAGTAAAGAATATACGTTTAGTTGATGGTGATCATAACATTGATTGTAAAATTGATGGATTTGGAGCTATGAGCTTAAAGTCAGAATTCGTTAAAAAGTTATAATATGAAAATAGGTTATTAGGTATATAAATGTGCTTAATGACCTATTTTATTTTTAGTGAATAAAAATATAAACTTATGAAAATTATATATTAGGAATAATACTTAAGAGGAAGAGGTAATTATGAAGAGATTATATAAAACAATAATTTTTTTTGTAGGTATTTTTTATTTACTTAATTCGACTGTAGTCAATGCCATTGATAAGAAGGATGATTATATAAAAGAGTATAAAGACAGTATATATAATATGGCTAAAATAATGAGATGCATTCCTAAAACAGGAGATTTAAGCTTAGATTATCTTTATGAAATGGATTTTCTAAGTGAAGGAGAAGTAAGTTTCTCGAAGTCGTATATTAAATATTCTACAAATAAGGAAGTTAAGAATATGGCAGAAAAATATATAGAGAGAGAAAGTGCTGCTATAGAAAATATAAGAACTATAATAGAAAAATTAAAGGATAATCCAGAGGTTAATAAAAGTGAAGAGGAAAAGTATTTAAATATATACAATGAAGTTCTAAATAGCATGATGTGTAGATTTCAAAAGGTACAGTTAACAGAAGATATTAATGCTGATTTTTTAAAGTTTATATTAATACATCATGATGGAGTAATAGAGTTGACAGAGGAATTTTATAATATGAGCAGCAACTCAGAAGTGAAAGAGGCTGCAGTTAAGATTCTTAATGAAATGAAGAGTGATCTTATTATGATTAATAAATATATATAACTATAAGTTACTTGAACTTTAAATAGTATAAATGTACTATAAAATGTGAGGTTATTAGAAGATGGAGGAGATGTAGTATGTTTACGAAGGACGAACTTCAAGTAATTAATGAGGCGTTAAAAATTGCAGATACTGAATATATAAAACAAATTGACTTAAATAAGAATAATAAAAATAAGATGGTTTCTTTTAATAGAAAGCAAAAGAAGTTATGGCTTGTACAGAATAAATTAAAGAAGATTTTAGCTGATAATAAGTAAAAAGTTTGTCGAAAAAAACTACCCATAATATTGCTTAAGTGTAATTAAAAGGTTATATAAAAGAAGAAATTAACTTTATTCAAAATAATAAAAAAATAATGTTAAAATAATAAAAATAAATCGAAAAAAAAGGAACGATTTTGGGGCTTAAGATAAAAAAATGGCGAAAAAAAGGCTTGATTTCAAATGGCAAACAAGCTAGAATAATTAATGAAATTAGAAAATGTTGAAAAACAAAAATGTTCAAATGATTTGGGTTAAGTATTGGGTAAGAACATGATAGAAATTTCAACTAGGTAGTAATTATGGGTGAAAATTAAAATGAGAATGTTGAAGAAGCTATATCTTAATGATTTATAAATCATTGAGATATAGCTTCTAAATCTTTATGATTTATTTCTTCTAGATTTAGTATAATCTAATTTCAGATATTAATTTTTAACATTTTTTTAAAAGTTGTATTAGCAAGTAGTTTTTGGTATATAATGTATACATATTTTAAAATATAGAGGTGATAATATGTTGAAGACAGATTTCAAAAAAGAGATTGAATCAACTCTTGATTTGATAAAAATAGGTATAGACAAAGATTTAATAGATGGTAACTTAGTTGAAGCGTTAAAAAAGATAAATAAAGGGATGAGAGGAATATTAGGATTAGATATTTCTACGGTGAATACTTTGTCATTTGATAATGTTATAGAGTTAGTAGGCAAAGAGAATCAATGTAATTTTGATAAATATATGGCTTTAGGTGAATTATTGTATTTTCAAGGATATTTATATGATAGTCTAAATGATGAAACAAGTAAAATTAATTATTATCAAAAAGCTTTAATAAGTTTTTATGAGGCATATAAAGAGTGTAATGAGATTGATGAAAGGTATAAAAAAGATATCTTTAAAATATTAGAATTCTTAAATGAATTTGAAATATCATTAGATGCTCAGAATATTATATTTAAGTTTTATGAATACCTTAGACATTTTGATAAAGCAGAAGATGCTTTATTTAGTATGATTAAACAAAGTGGCCGAGATGAAAAAGTTATTTATCAGGGTATTGGATTCTATAATAGATTGAAGAATATGAATGAAGATACTTTAAAGCATGGAAATCTTCCCTTAGAGGAAGTTAATGATAGTCTTGAACAAATAAAAAAGATGTTAAATTAAAATAAATGTCCCAATTAATGAGACATTTATTTTAATGCACCAAATACAATATCTTGAACGGATTCATGTAAGTTTTTTAATTCATCCTTTGATAATGTAGTTGGATCTATAGGTTTGTGAATTATAACCTTAAGGTCTGATGCTGTTATTTTATTGTTGTTTTTTTCTAAGACATTATATGTTCCATCAAGAGTGACAGGAACGATTAATGCCTTAGATTTAGTGGCAAGTTTAAAACTTCCGGCTTTAAAGTCGGAATGAGTTTTGCCTTTACTTCTAGTTCCTTCAGGGAATATAACCATTGAATGACCAGATTTTAAAATATTTATTCCCTTAACAATAGATTCAGCAGATTGTCTTAGATTATCTCTATCCATGAAAACACATTGGATAGACTTCATCCAATTACTTAATAGCGGAATATTTTCTAGTTCTTTTTTAGCAATAAATCCTTTAGGAGTATCTATGATACTCATTAATAAAGGAATATCAAAGTTGCTTTGATGATTAGAAACAAATAATGAAGCTCTATCTTTTGGTATATTCTCTAAACCTTCGACGTGAACTTTACAACCTGAAAGCTTTACAACAAAGTTAGCCCACCAGTGGCTTAGTTTATAAAGTAATAAGTTTCTATCTTTGGTTCTGTTTTTTCTTTTTAAATAATTAGCTTTGATAAATCCTAATTGAGCTATAAAAGCAGCTAATATAGCTAAAGGATAAAAATATAATGACCTTAACATAAACAAAGTCCTTTCTTATTAATTTATTCATTATTCCAAGAATAGTATAGTACAATATTGGTGATAATTAAAGAATAATTAAATCATCTGATTATAACTTTAGAAATAAAACTAAGAAAAAATTAAGTATATAATTCTATATATTTAAGAGTATTTTAAGATTAGTAAATTAAAATATAGATATATTAAGAAGGTATTATGAGGAGTTATTAATGGAATCAAGTAAGATAGATAAAAAGGAATACAAGTTCCGAATAAAAGATGAATTATATGGTTTAACAGATGATGAAGTTAAAGAAAGAATTGAAAAGGGTTTAGTAAATAAATTAGCGCCTACACCGTCAAGAACAATATGGCAAATGATAAGAGCTAACTTTTTTAATATCTTTAATGCACTTAATTTAGTTTTAGCTATTTTAGTAATAATAGCTGGCTCCCCTAAGAATGCTATTTTTGCAGGAGTTATTATAGTAAATAGTATTATAGGTGTTGTTCAGGAATTAAACGCAAAGAAAACATTAGAAAAGCTATCATTAATAAGTATGGCACATGCTAAGGTCTTAAGAAATGGGTTAGAAAAAGACTTAGTGATTGAGGAACTAGTAGTAGATGATATTGTATATTTATTAAGTGGCAATCAAGTTTTAGCTGATTGTACAGTAGTAAAATCAAATGAACTTGAAGTTGATGAATCTATGCTTACTGGAGAATCTGAATCTGTTTATAAACAAGAAGGGGATACTCTTTTAGCAGGAAGTTTCATTGTGGCAGGAGAAGGATATGCTAAGGTCACTAAGGTTGGAGAAAATACATATTCATCAAAATTAGCAGAAGAAGCTAGGAAGTTTAAAATTGTTAATTCTGAACTTCAAACTTCAATTAGTAAAATAATAAAAATACTTCTAATATTAATAGTACCTTTAGGTACAATGTTGGTAACAACTCAAATATTCTTTTCTAATTCAGATTGGAGAGCTGCATTAATAAGTGTGGTCTCAGGAATTGTTGGTATGGTTCCAGAAGGGCTTGTTTTATTGACAAGTGCAACTTTTATAGTTTCAGTAGTGAGACTTGCAAAGTATAATACACTAGTGCAGCAGCTATCAGCAACAGAGGTATTAGCTAGGGTTGATGTACTATGTGTTGATAAGACTGGAACAATAACAAAAGGAGAGTTAAACTTGAAGGAAATTCAAGTTGTTAATAATAAAGAAAAAGATGAGGTAAATAATGTGTTAGCAGCTATAGCTTATAATTTACCTAGTAAAAATCCTACGCAGAAAGCTATTTTAGAACATTTTGATAAATGTCCTGATGTAAATATAATCGAAAAAGTTTCCTTTTCATCAAAAAGAAAGTGGGGAGGAATAATATTGCAGGGACATGGAGCGTGGGTTTTAGGAGCACCTGAAGTTTTACTTGAAGATAGATATCAAGTTATAAAAGAACAGGTAGAGAAAGAAGCTATTAAAGGAAATAGAGTTTTATTATTAGGGAAAGTAGATCAGATTTCTTTAAAGAAAGGTATCTTTTCACCAGTTGAGGAATATGCTCTTATATTAATAGAAGATATGATAAAAGAAGAAGCACCTAAGGTTTTAAACTATTTTAAAGAAGAGGGTGTTGAGTTAAAAGTTATATCTGGAGATAATCCGGTTACAGTTTCAGCAGTAGCTAAGAGAGCAGGAGTTGAAGGCTATGATAAATATGTTGATGCTAGAACACTACCAAGTAAAATTGATGAGTTAGAAAAGGTGGTAGATAATTACAATATATTTGGAAGAGTTACACCACATCAAAAGAAGCATATAGTTAAGGCATTACAAAAGAGAGGTCATACAGTTGCAATGACTGGAGATGGTGTAAATGATGTTCTTGCGCTTAAAGAATCAGATTGTGGTATTGCTATGGCTAATGGCTCTGAAGCAACAAAGGCAGTTGCTCAATTAGTACTTATGAATTCAGATTTTGGAGCATTACCTAAGATTGTTGAAGAGGGAAGAAAACAGATTAATAACTTAGAGAGAGTTGCTCAGCTATTTTTATCTAAGACTGTATTTTTTGTGGGATTAACATTAGTTATGTCTTTGTTAATGCTGCCATATCCATTAGAACCAATACAAACTTCTCTTGTGGGAAGCTGTGCTATTGGAATTCCAGCATTTTTCTTGGCTATGGAGCCTTCTAAAGGAAAGGTTAAAGAAGGATTCTTAAAGAGAATATTAACAAAGAGTATACCCAATGGAGTTTCTATGATGATTCTGACTCTTATGTCATTTTTAATAAGTTATTATATATTGGGTAAGCCTATAGTGGAATGTAGAACTATAGCGGTGTTAGTATTTTTAGGAGTGAGTTTAGTAGTATTATTGAGAGTAGCAATACCTTTTAATAAATTTAAATTATTGTTGGTTATTGTAATGGCTGCAGCATCATTTTTATGTTTTATTATTCCGCTAGCAAGAATGATATTTAGCTTTACAACTTTGTCATTAAATGAATATTTGATAGCTTTAGCATGCATTGCTCTATCATGGCCTATGATTAGAATAGGAGTTAAACTGGCAAATACTATAGGAAATAAGAATAAGAAATAAGCTAATAAAAAAACAACTACTTTGAAATAAAGTAGTTGTTTAAATATATTTTTTCCCTATATTATCCCATATAAAGTTGACATCTTAATTTAAGTATACTAAAATTTTATATGTAAGTTAAAAACTTGCCTCTATAGTTAAATGGATAGAACAATCCCCTCCTAAGGGATAGATGTAGGTTCGATTCCTACTGGGGGTACCATATAGGATTAAGAAACGGCTTAACCGTAAGGGTTAAGCCGTTTCTTGTAGTGCGCCCAGCATGGGCGTGCACTAATCGGTGAAAGTTCTTAAGCCCCGATAATTATTTGAACAAAGGCTATTCTTATAAGTTATACTAATAATTATTGAAGTGAATAATCCTAATCTGAAATTTATTCAAGCAAACCTAAGTCTAGTAACTGAAAATATGCGAGTAGTAGAAATAATATCACAACAAGTGGATGCTTTAGATGTACTTATTTTATGTGCAGCATCGTTGAGACCGCAAGAGAGATTTCTGAAAACACAGGAAGGTTCGGAGTTCACATTCTCTCTTTACTATTTAAGCCGATATGTTCTATGTTATCAGTTGAAGAAATTGTTAGAAAAATCACATGAACCTGTCATTGTGAATGTAGCGGCACCTGGTATGAAGGGACAACTCTATTTGGATGACCTACAAATGCAGAAGAATTACAATGGTCAGCAAGCACAGTTTCATGGAAGCAGGTTAAATGATCTTTTAGGGGTTCATTTTACAGGAACAGATAATGTTGGTAAGATTCGTTATATATTATTTAATCCTATGGCGGTTCGTACTCCAGGTGCGGCAAAGATGTCTGATAACAACTGGATGATGAAGTTATATTATAAATTTGCAGGTAAAGATATTAGCGAAATTGTTGATATAATTTGTTATAATATTGCAAGAACAAAAACTTCTGGATTGTCAGCTTACAAACTCAGCAAACCTGTAAACTTGAGTATGAAAACTTTTGATAAAGTAAATGCAGTGAAATTACATGACTATACTGTATCTTTATTACAGTAAAAATTCGGTTTGTAGAGAGTGAAAAAAGAAATTAGTAGAAGATGGTAGTGCAAAATATACGAAATTCAGCAAATTAAAGAATATGTACAACAAGTTTTAAGTAGTGTTGAATATCTGATAATAGCAGAACATGAATCTAGTGTAACATTTTTAGTTCGTCGCATTGAAAAGTGTTCTACAAGCATGTAATCAGGTTTTCTTATTAAGTTAAACAACTTAGCATTTTAATACTAAGTTGTTTTTTTGTTATATAAGAATTTATTTCAATGGATTATCAAAACAATATAACAACTTATTATTTTTGTCATTTGCAAGTCCACTAGAAAACTTATTACTATATTCAGACTTATCAATTAATGTAGCATACTTTTTTACATACTCAGTTATCTCTGAGTTACCTCTAAAGTCTTCATTTGATAATAGGAAGTATGTTATTTTTCCTTCTTCTACATATTCTTTTAGTTTATCAACAGTTAAAGTATTATCAGTTCCTAAGAATCCACCATAGGCATAACAAGGGCGTCCTGTACTTATTATTAATTTTGCTATGTCACTAGATCTTCTAGATACAACTAGAAAACTTCCTGCTTTATAGTTAGAAACTAAATATTGTTGAAGAGAAAAATCTTCATTTGAAACTGTGCTGCTTCCTTTTGCATTAGCATTTATATCTTTACTGTCACTAGTTCCTATATCAGGGCCTGCTGAAGGTTTTACAAGACTAGGTACATAAATTACAGGGGTAAGTGACCAGTAAAAAGGTGATGCTAAAATAGATGTTAATAAAGTTACTGATATTATTCTTAATAAGTTTTTACTTTTGTTTTTTAAGAAATAAATTAACATGGATAAAATACAGATAGAAGTCGAAACAAAAACTATAGGTTTTAAAAGGACTGGAAGTTCTTCGTATTTAAGTAAATGATTTATTTCTAATATCATAGTTAAAATGAAACTTATAGGAAGAATAAATTGTCTCCAAGAGCTTCTTTCTTTAAAGTCCTTAATCATTTGAGGCATTCCAATTCCACATAATATAGCTATAGCCGGAGCCATCATGCATAGGTAATATCTATGATAGAAACCTGCAAAGCTAAATAAAATGAACATGGTAAATAGCCATATTTCCCAGAAAATAAATGTAATATCTTTCATTGAGGCGTTTTTTATTTTCTTTGTGCATGCAATTATTGAAGCAGCAGCTATTATTATAAGCCATGAGATTTGGCCATATATATTTTGTATCCATAGTCTAAAGGGTGATGGGTCTCCAATATAATCATCAACAGGAGAACTATGTGATTGATTACTAGAAGATTCATTTTGAGGTTTTTGGGAATCTTTCATATCTTCTTTTTCATCATTTTTGTCAGGGTTTGAATGGTCAGCACTTTTATTGTTACGTCCTAATATGCGTTCTGTACCATTATGTCCTATGATCAATTCAAATACTGAATTATTTGATGAGCTATCTACATATGGACGTTCAGAGGCAGGATATAGTTCTACAACTACTGCCCATGACAAAGATACAGCAAGCATTACTAAAGTTGTTGTGACACCAGTAAATAGTCTCTTTGAAAACTTTTGTTTAGCAAAGATAAGATAAACTATTGCAAAAGCAGGAACAATCATATAAGCTTGAAGCATTTTTATGTTAAAACCTAAACCTATAAAGATACCAGCTATTATTAGATAGATAGGTTTTGAACTTTCTATAGATTTAAATAGAAAATATGTAGCGATTAATAAAACAAAAACTAGCTGCATATCTATGGTATTATTTCTTGAAACAGCAACAACAATAGGAGTAATAGCAAAGATAAATGATGATATAAGAGCAGAGATTTCGCTAAAGTATTTTTTTACCAGTATGTAAATAAGGATGCATGAAGCAGTGCTTGCAAGGGCTTGAGGTAATAATAAGGCCCAGCCTTTATACCCAAAGATTAGCACAGAAATGGCTTGTATCCACAAACCTAAAGGAGGCTTGTCTACAGATACCATACCAGACGGATCAAAGGATACAAAAAAGAAGTTTTTGAAGCTTTTTGTCATGCTTAATACTGCAGCGGAATAATATTCATTAGCATAACCATAATTACTTATAGCATAGAAGTTTAAAAAGAAAGATAATGCAGCTATAAAAACTATAGGCACTATGTTCTTCTTCATTTTGAGTTTTCCTAAACTTATAGTAGTTTTTGTAGTCATAATAAACAAATCCTTTCGTAATATTAAGTAATATATGTATATATTATCCTATATAATTGTGACAGTTTAGTGAAAGAATGAAAAGTTGAATAATATGAATATAAAAAGTAACAATAATATGGTATAATATTAATTAAAAATTTGGAAATTTAGGGAGTGAGTATATTTTGGATTCTAGTTACACGGGAGAAATAATCTTATTAATTATATTATTAGTATTATCAGGTTTTTTCTCAATGTCGGAGACAGCTTTAATGTCTTTGAGTAAGGTTAGAATTAGGCACATGACGGAGGAAGACATTAAAAACGCAAAACTTGTAGAGAAGCTTTTAGAGGATCCTAGTAAGCTTTTAGGGGCAATTTTAATAGGAAATAATATTGTTAATATAGGAGCATCAGCATTGGCAACTACTGTAACCACAAGATTATTTGGGGGGAGTGAGGCCAGTGTTGCAATAGCTACAGTAGTGATGACTATTTTAGTGCTTATTTTTGGTGAAATAACTCCAAAATCTGTAGCAAAACAAAAATCAGAGAAAGTTTCATTATTAGTTAGTAAACCAATAAAATTATGTGTATTTCTTTTTAAACCTTTTGTGGCTGTATTTACAGGAATATCATCTATATTTATAAGAATTTTAGGAGCCAATCCTAAGGAGGCAGAACCATTTATTACACAAGAAGAGTTAAAGACAATGGTTGGTGTTAGTGAAGAAGAAGGTGTATTAGAAGACGTAGAAAAAGAAATGATATTTAACGTTTTTGATTTTGCTGATATGCAGGTTAAAGATGTAATGGTTCAAAGAGTTGATATTAGTGCATTACCTGTAGATACTACATATGGTGAAGTCCTAGATTTAATAAAAGAAGATCAGTTTTCAAGAATTCCTGTTTATAATGAAACTATTGATGATGTTATTGGTATTTTAAATGTTAAAGATTTAATTATAGCTGATAATGCAGAAGATAACTTTGATATCAAAAAATATGTGAGAGAACCTTTTTACACTTTTGAGTTTAAGAAGATTACTGAAGTATTTAATGAAATGAAAAAAACAAGAAATCCAATGGCTGTAGTACTTGATGAATATGGTGGAACTGTAGGTATAATAACTATGGAAGATATCATTGAGGAAGTTTTCGGGGAAATTGAAGATGAGTATGATGAAGAGAATAACATGATTGAAGTTGTTAAAGAAAATGAATATATTGTTGATGGTAGTGCAAAACTTCATGATATAAGCGAATTTATAGGAGTTAGTATGGAGTCTGAAGAATTAGATTCTGTTGGAGGATTAATTATAGAGGAGCTTGGAAGAATTCCTGAGAAGAATGAAGAAGTCCTAATTAACAATATTAGATTTGTTGTTGAGGAATTAGAAAAGAATCGTATAAAGAAAGTAAGGATATATTTAAAATAAAGATAGCTTTTTAGCTATCTTTATTTTAAAGGTGAAAAAGATGAATTATATGGATTATGCAATAGAAGAAGGAATTACAGGTCTTGAGCTTGGAGAGATTCCTGTTGGAGCAGTTATTGTAAAGGATGGTATAATAATTGGCAGAGGACGTAATATGAAAGAATCTTATAAGGACCCAACAGCACATGCAGAGATTATAGCTATAAAAGAGGCATGTAATAATATTGGTAATTGGAGACTTAATGGATGTGAAATGTATGTTACATTAGAACCTTGCCCTATGTGTACTGGAGCAATACTTCAAAGTAGAATCTCAAAACTTTATATTGGAACATTTAATAAAGATATGGGGGCTTGTGGATCTATAATCAATTTAGTTGATAATAGAAGTTTAAATAGTTTTGTAAATACTATATGGACATATGATGAAAGGTGCAGCAAGTTAATTACAGAATTTTTTAATAAAAGACGAAAAGATAGGAGGGATTATGGAAATGAATAATCCAATAGCATTTGAATTATTTGGCTTAGAAATTAGATGGTATGGAATATTAATAGCTCTAGGAGTAATTTTAGCGTTAGCATTAGCCTATTATAATTGTAAGAGGGTAGAGGATGTGGATTTTGATACTCTTACAGATGGCTTCTTATGGGCATTTCCTTTTTCAATAATAGGTGCAAGAGCTTATTATGTTATATTTGAATTTCAGGACTATAAAGATAACTTGAAGGATATGTTTAATATACGTTTAGGAGGACTAGCTATTCATGGAGGGATAATAGCAGCATTAATTGTTGTTATTATTTTTGCTAAGATGAAGAAGATAAGTTTAGGAAAATATCTTGATGTAGCAGCACCTTCTATTGTTTTAGCACAGGCTATAGGAAGATGGGGAAATTTTATGAATAGTGAAGCTCATGGTGGACCTGTTACAGAAGAATTTATAAGTCATTTCCCAAAGTTCATACAGAATGGTATGTATATTAGAGGTACATATTATCATCCAACATTTTTATATGAATCAATATGGAACTTGATAGTATTTGCAATTTTAATGGTTATTTTATATAAAAAGACAAGTAAACAAGATGGATTTGTAATATGCAGTTATATAGCATTATATTCATTAGGAAGAGTTTTTATAGAAGGATTAAGAACAGATAGCCTAATGTTCCATGGTTATAGAGTTGCTCAGTTAGTTAGCATAGCAGGTATTATATTTGGTATAGTTATTATTTTAATTTTAAAAATTAGAAGAGAGAATACTAAATAAGGGTTTCTAGATAAAATAGAAAGAGGATGTATTAAAAATAGTGTATTTCACTAAAAATATCTTCTAGTACTCAAAGAACATATTGTGAGGTAAATATTTCTAATACATTCCCTTTTTGTATAATAAATCATAAAATTTTTTGAATAAGAACTTTTATAGTAGTACAATCTAACATAGAAGAGGAACTTTATAATTACTAAAAATAAATTTTAATTTATTAATAAATGCAATTTATAAAAAGTATAAAAATGTTTCTATTGAATAACAAAAGTATTTGTGCTAGAATGATAAGGTATCAAAATTATATATATCGTTAGAAATGATGAAAATATCATTATTACTAGAGATTATTTCGGTATGGAGAGATGTCTGAGTGGTTGAAGGAGCACGCCTGGAACGCGTGTATAGGGGAATCTCTATCGTGGGTTCAAATCCCACTTTCTCCGCCAATGCCGTGCTAGATGGGGAGTTAGCGGTGCCTTGTAACCTGCAATCCGCTATAGCAGGATTTAATTCTCTAGGGAGGGTATAGCAAGTATGGTCTGCCCTATGCAAGTGGTGTTGATAGTCGGGTCCCACGCAACGGAACCCATGAACCTCGTCAGGTCTGGAAGGAAGCAGCGATAAGTGGTCACTTTCGTGTGCCGTGGATTAATCTGGCTTGAGCTAACTACATAGGTAACGCATATGAGCTATATTCGAACTAGAGTGCACGGTTTTATTTTGATATAAAGACCTTTCTTTAAGAAGGAAGGCTTTTTTTAACGTAAGGGAAAGAAATACGTTGAGATTGATTAAAGTATAGAAGTGTGGTTTAAGTCACGTTTTATTTTAGAAATTTAATTTCGGTTACTCTTCAATAGGATTAACAATATAGGACAATAGGATAAGAAAGGAGCTGTACTCTATTTATTTAGTGTTACAGCTCTTTTCTTGTGTTTTTAAGCGACTGGCTATGATTTTAGAGAGTAACAGAGTAAAAGAACTTTAGAGTAAAAGAGTAAATACTCTTGAATGCAACTAGAAAAGCATAGGATACAAAAATCCTATGCTCTAATTATTTTCTGCATAAATTAATAAATTGATACGACAAATTATTTTTAGAATCAATATATTCCTCAGAAGATTCTGTTATAGTCCATTCATTATAATTTATTTCAGGGAAATAAGTGTCTCCCTCAAAATCTTCTTTTATTTTTGTTAAATATAATTTATTACAATAAGGTAAAAATAGATTATAAATTTCTCCTCCACCTATTATAAAAATTTCGCTCCCTGAGTTTTCATAAGTTTTCATAACTGTTTCAATATCATTTATAACAGTAACTTGATCTGAATCAACTTTGTAGTTTTTATCTCTTGTTAATACTACATGATGACGATTTGGTAATGGTTTTGGAAAAGATTCAAAAGTTTTTCTGCCCATAACAATAGTATGTCCTGTAGTTATGCTTTTAAATCTTTTTAAATCTTCAGATATATGCCATAATAATTTATTATCTCCTCCGATAATATTTTTGTTAGCAATTGCAACTATTATAGAAAACATTAAACTGTAACCTCCATTTTAATAGCTTCATGATGTTTATAGTCTTCTAATTTAAAGTCATCTGGAGTAAATGCATAAAAGTCTTTTACATCAGGATTCATCCAGAACTTTGGTGCATCATAAGCTTCATTTTCTCTAGTAAGCTGTAATTTTAAACCTTCAACTTGATTTTCATAAACATGTGCGTTATTTATAACGTGTGTTAGCAGACCTGGTTTTAGTCCTGCTACTTGAGCTAACATATGTGTTAAAACAGCAAATTGGCAAGTGTTGAATGGTACTCCTAGGCCCATATCTCCAGAACGCTGAACAAGCATACAGTTAAGTCTCCCATCGGTAACATCCCACATAGTTAAGAAGCAGCAAGGTGCTAAATTCATATCAGGAAGATCAGCCCAGTTCCATAAATTTAACATCATTCTACGGTCTTGAGGATTATTTTTTAAAGCTTCAATAAGGTTATCTATTTGATTGAATTTTTTAATTTGATATCCATAAGCTTTACCAATAGTACCATCTTCGCCTTCCCATTCATTCCATACTTTAACGTTCATTTTTCTTAATTCTTCAACTACATTAGATTGCTTTTGGTATATCCAAAGCATTTCTTTTATTGAAGTTTTAAAAGCAACAAACTTTGTTGTTAATATAGGAAATTCTTTTGAAAGGTCAAATTGCATTATTTGGTGAGGTATTTTATAAGTTGCTACAGCTGTTCTATTTTTATCGTAATAACCATTCTCTAATATATTTCTAACTATTGAAAGGTATTGTTTATCATATGTACTCATTTTTTCTCCTTCAAATTTTTATTTTTTCATTTAAAATGAAATTAACATAATTATATTATAATATATTATTGCGTTATTAAACAAATATGCTAAAAAGCTTTAATTAGTGTATAATAGTAAGTAATAGTAGTTATTGATGATAGAGAGGTGGACACCTTGGCTTATACAGCTTTATATAGAGAATGGAGACCAAAGAATTTTGAAGATGTAGTTGGTCAGGAGCATATTACAACGACATTAAAAAATCAAATATTAAATGATAGAATTGCACATGCATATCTTTTCTGTGGGACTAGAGGTACAGGAAAGACTTCCACAGCAAAAGTTATGGCAAAAGCACTAAACTGCTTAAATCCTCATGATGGGGAACCGTGTAATGAGTGTGAGATGTGCCAAAAGATAAATGATGGATTAGCAATAGATGTTACAGAATTAGATGCTGCATCAAACAACGGGATTGATAGAATCAGGGATATTATTGATGATTCTAAATATCCACCACAGGAGGCAAAATATAAAGTTTATATAATGGACGAGGTTCATATGCTGTCAATAGGAGCTGTTAATGCATTCCTAAAGACTCTTGAAGAACCACCTGCAAATGTAATATTTATATTAGCTACAACAGATCCACAAAAGTTACCTATTACAATCTTATCAAGATGTCAGAGATTTGATTTTAAGAGAATAAGTAATAAAAATATAGTTGGGCGCTTAAGAAGAATAGTAGATTCAGAAGGGATTTTAGCTGATGATAAATGTCTTGAGCTAATTTCAAGAGTATCAGATGGTGCTATGAGAGATTCCTTAAGTATATTAGATCAGGCTATAGCTATGGGAGATGGCGCAGTAGAGTATAAATCTCTTATAAATATGCTAGGTTTGGTTACAAATGAACATTTATTTAATCTGACATCAGCAGTCATTGAAAGAAATATTGAAAAAGCTATGGTTATAATAGAAGACTTAGTTTTTGCAGGGAAGGATATACATCTTTTCATTAAGGATTTAATTGAACATTATAGAAATCTTCTTATGATTAAGGTTACAAATAATCCAGAAGAGGTACTGGATATGTCCTTAGAAAATATTCAACTTGTTAAGGAACAAGGTAGTAGAATAAGAGTTGAAGAAATAATGAGGGATATAAGAATACTTCAAGAAGCAGAAGGTAATGCTAAGTTAAGTAAACAAGGACGCTTGTATTTAGAATTAGCTATAATAAAGATGTGTAAAATAGAGTATGATACATCTAATGAAATTATTTTAGCAAGATTAAATAGGATGGAAGAGGCGTTAAAAAGCGGAAAGATAGCTGTAACTTCAGCTAATACTTCTCAAACAGCAAATTCAACAGTTAAAAAGGCACCATCAAAGGTGACAGCAACACCAAGTAATATTAAGCTTGAAGAGAATAAAGATTCTAAAGTGACTATTGCAGATATACAAAGAGCTTGGAAGGACATATTAGAAGCTTTCAAGGCAAGAAGAGCTATGATTGTATTTGCCTCAATAGTTACAGGAAAGCCTATTGATTGTAAAAATGGAATTCTTACTATATTGTATAGTGAGAAATATGCATTTAATAAACAGAGACTTGAAAAGGCCGATAATTATAAGTTGATTAATGAGGTTATTTCTGAAGTAATGAGAGAAAATATAAAAGTAAGATTTGTCGTTGAAGAAGGCGGTACAGATGAAAGAAGTCCTGAAGATGTATTGATTGATGCCTTAGGAGAATCAGTTGTTGAGATTATTGATGAGTAAATTTTTAAATAGTATTGTAATACAAAATACTATATAATAAAAAATAGATTTAATATTTAAGGAGGAAGTTATTATGGCAAGAGGCGGATTTGGAGGCTTCGGCGGAGGCAACATGAACAACTTAATGAAGCAGGCACAAATGCTTCAAAAGCAAATGCAAGAAGCACAAAAAGAAATTGAAGCAGCAGAATTTGAAGCTTCAGTAGGAGGCGGAGCGGTTTCTGTTAAGGTTAATGGTAAGAAAGAAGTTTTAGCAGTTTCTATAAAGCCAGAAGTTGTAGATGAGGATGACGTTGAAATGTTAGAGGACTTAGTACTTAGCGCAGTTAATGAAGCATTAAGAAAAGCTGATGAAGATACAGCTAACAAGATGGGTAAATTAACAGGCGGAATGAATATGCCAGGTTTATTCTAATATTAAATTTTAAGAGGCATGCAGCTTTTAGGCTTGTATGCCTTTTTTAAAAGGTTTGAAAGGATGTTTTATATGATGGATTTTTATCCAGTTGCAATAGAGAAGTTAATAGAGGAGTTTGCAAAGCTTCCTAGTATAGGACAAAAGAGTGCTCAAAGATTAGCACTACATGTTTTAAACTTACCAGAGGATGAAGTAAAAGAATTTGCAGATGCACTAGTTAAGGCAAGAGGAACTATAAAGTATTGTTCAGTATGTGGAAATTTTACTGATAAAGATCCTTGTGCTATATGTGGAAATCCAAATAGAGATAAGAGTGTTATATGTGTTGTTGAACAGCCAAGGGATATTATGACTATGGAAAAAGTTAAAGAATACAATGGTATGTATCATGTATTACACGGAAATATTTCACCAATGCATGGAAGA
Source organism: uncultured Clostridium sp. (assembly GCA_934746785.1). Taxonomy (GTDB): domain Bacteria; phylum Bacillota; class Clostridia; order Clostridiales; family Clostridiaceae; genus Clostridium. Next base: position 27,107 of record CAKVFO010000005.1, read on the forward strand.
GGTCCTCAAGATATTAAAATTAGGGAACTCGTATCAAGAATGAGAGAAGATGTTAAGGAAGTAATTTTAGCTACTAATCCTAATATTGAAGGTGAAGCTACAGCTATGTATATATCTAAGATATTAAAACCATTAGATGTAAAAGTAACAAGAATAGCTTCAGGACTTCCAGTTGGAGGAGACTTGGAATATGCAGATGAAGTTACTTTATCGAAAGCATTAGAAGGAAGAATAGAAATATAGAATAAAAAAGGGAGGACCTAAGATATTAATCTTAGGTCCTGTAAATAGATAGATGGGAGTTTTAGAAGTTTTGTTTGATAATGAGTGAAAAGCTTCTTATACAATTAGTATACGTGGAATTAAAAAATGTGTTCCGTAAAATGAATAAAATTTAAGTTATTAGTCAAGACTCTGAATAAAGTATTTGGAGGCGGGATATGAATAAGTTAAATATTTTAGAATATATTTTGAAATCTATACGTAAGGATATATATGAAGATGAATTGATTAATGAGATTGAATATGCATTAATTGAAATAGAAACTGCAAGGAATATGTTTAACAATGTGGATGATTCTAATTTAATAGAGGTAGCTATATATACAGAAGATGCTGCAGTTAAGAGATTTGAACATTTATTAAGAAGAGCAAAAGAAAAAGGAGTTTCAGTTAGTCACTCATATATAATAGATAAATTTCTAGAACTAGCAGAATAAAAAAGTGGGAGGGGATAGTATTATGGAACTATTATTAGGAACAGATATTAACCTAATTATATATGGGATAATAGGAATAATAATTTTAGCTTTAATAATAAAATTCTTTAAATGGCCAATTAAAATTTTATTAAATGGTATTTTTGGAGTTTTTCTTTTATATGTAGTAAACTTTTTTGGAGCAAGTTTTGGAATACATGTAGGTATTAATATAATAACTGCTTTGATAGCAGGAATACTAGGAATACCAGGAGTTATAGCTTTAGTATTATATACAATATTTTTTTAAAGAGAAGATTCTTGAAGAGTTATCCTTCAAGAATCTTTTTGACGTATAGGAAATTTAAAACTTTTTTGAGAGCGGCACTGACTATATTCATTTTAGTTAAGAAAATATTAAGATGATGAATTATAAAATATTAAGTTTTAAAATTTATAATTATATTATGGAAAACAGGGAGGGTAAGTAATGAATGTTTTAGAAGTTAAGTCATTGAAGAAGACTTTAGGAAAAAGAGAAATTATAAAAGATATAAGTTTTTCAATAAAGGATGGAGAAATTTTTGGATTTTTAGGTCCTAATGGTGCAGGAAAAACTACAACTATAAGAATGCTTGTTGGATTAATAGCACCTAATGAAGGTGATATATCAATATGTGGAGAAAGTCTTTTAAAGAATAAAGAAAAAGCACTTAAGAATGTAGGAGCAGTAGTAGAAAATCCTGAATTATATAAATATTTATCTGGTAGAGAAAATCTTATGCAGATAGCAAGGATAAGGAGAGTATCTAAAGAAGAAGTTGAAGAATTAATAAAATTAGTTGGTTTAGAAGATAGAATAAATGATAAAGTAGGAAAGTATTCGTTAGGAATGAAACAAAGACTAGGTCTTGCAGCTGCTTTAATAGGAAATCCTAAGTTATTGATTTTAGATGAGCCAACTAATGGACTGGATCCATCAGGAATTTTAGATTTTAGAGAAATTGTAAATAAGGCTGCTAAGGAGAGAGGAATGGCGGTGTTTATATCTTCTCATATTTTAAGTGAGATACAAAATCTTTGTGATAAGGTTGCTTTTATAAATGATGGAGTTATAAAATCTATAGAAGAAATTAAAGATAATAATGTAGAAACTAAATTAGATAGTATGACTTTAACAATTAGTGGAGATTTGAATAAAGCTGTAAATATATTAAGTGAAGTAAAATCTGTCAATAATGCAAAGGTTGTGGAAGAAAATATTCATTTATTATTGGATTCTGGAAAATTAAATGATGTTTTAAAGGCTCTTATAAATAATGATATAAAAATAGAAGAAATATATAAGGATAGAAACGGTTTAGAGCAAAGATACATGGAACTTGTTGAAGGAGGGGTAAGATAATGGTTTTTACGTTAGTGAAAAATGAACTCATAAAGATATTTAGTAGAACTAAAACATGGATAGTCGCTGGATTATTCTTAATACTAATTTCAGGATTAGCATTCATTAATTATAAGGAAGCAAAGAATTCAGAATATTACTTTTCGCCTCAAGGTCAAATTGAAAGTTTAAATCAACAAAAGGAATATAATAATAGTAGACTTGAAGATTTAAAAAATAAGTCTGAAAGCTGGGCGCAAGAAGAAATTGTTTCTCTAACTAGACATAATGAAGATTTAGATAAAAGTATATCTGAACAACAAAAGTTATTAGATAATAATAGCGAGGATTTATGGAAAATAAGATTAAATAATGAAAGAGAAGAGTGTAAAAGAATTTTAGATGAAGGAAATCTTTCGGAAGCATCTAAAGAACATTATAATGAAAGAATAAAAGAAATTAATAGTGCCTTAGAAACAAACAAAAAACCAGTAGAATCATGGGAGTTTGATGGAGTTAATTTTGCAAGCAGTTTAATAAGTATATTAGGTATGGTTATATTAGTTGCTGGAATTTCTGTATTTATGAGTGATATAGTATCTGGAGAAGCAACTCCGCCAACCTTAAAGTTCTTATTAGTTCAACCAATAACGAGAGGAAAAGTTATATTATCTAAATTTATAGCTGTAGTTATTACAGTTGTATCATTAATAGGTGGATTAGAACTTGTAGTCTTTGGAGTAGTAGGGGCTATAGGAGGATTCGGAGGAGCTGAAGCAGCAACTAAGATAGGCGTAAAATATGCATGGGATTATAATAATCTTGCTCCTGATGGAACACCTACATTATCGAAAGTAAGTGGAAGTGGAGTTGTCTCGACTCAAGGACAAGCTTTATTACAAAGTTTTGCATTACAAATTTTATTTATAATTGCATGTTGTGCATTTGTATTCTTAATTTCAGCTATGTTTAAGAGTAGTATGACAACAATGGCTTTATCAGTAATAATATCTGTTGCCTCTACAATGATTTGTGCAGCATCTTCCACTATGAGAAAGGGAGCTCATTTATTATTTTTTAATTATGGAGATACTAAAAGTGTTATAACTGGAGATATAGTTAACATGTATGGTAATCCTAATTTTAGTTTAGGGCTAGGAATTGCCTTAATGTGTTCTGTTATTGCAGTAAGCTATGTATTAGCACATGTCATTTTCTCTAAAAAAGATATATTGATCTAATTAATAAAGAAGTATTGAACTTTTGTAGTTTGATACTTTTTTTAGTGAAGAGGATGTATAATAAATATGAATAAAATCATGTAGAATTGGAGATGATATTATGCCAGCAGGAACAGGTGTTAACTGTGGTGACTGTCCGGAAAAGAAAAATGGAAAGTGTAATGGTGATGATGTATTATGTTTATGCTATAAGTGTCCAAGAAGATTAGCACAGTGTATGTGTGTAAAATATTGTAGAGAAACAGAATCTGTTCTTTATTTTGAAGATTAGATATAAAACTTAATATATTAATGAAATTATAAGAAATTAGTATTTTTTATTAAGTATAAGATACTAATTTCTTATAATTTTTTTATAAAAAAATATTTTGTTTTATATGTTATAAAATGGTGTGTTAGGTAAATTGGTCAATAAAAATCTAAAAAAAGAATATATAAGAATATATTGACATATAGAAAAAATACTATTAATATATTAATTAACATAACGACAAAATTTTAATATTATCATAACAAAATTAAATAAAAGAGATTAATGTAACAAAGAAGTTATTTCTATATTTAATTTTGAGATATAACTTCTTTTTTTATAAAATACATAAATATCAATTGATAGGAGAAAGAGGTTAAATAAGCTTAAATAATAAGGGGGATTTACAATGAAAACTAAAAAACTTTTAGCGGTGTTAGCTTTAACGCTTACAGCTGCTATGGCAGTAGGATGTGGAAGTACTACTTCAGAAAATACAAATAATGAAGGGACAGATTTATCAAGTTCTGAAATAACAAGATATGAAGCGTCAGATATGAGCCAAAGCCCCAAAGCTGCTGCTAACAGAGGAACAGATACTTTAATTATCGGTAGTTTTGAATTTGATGGATGCTTTAATCCATTAGGATATAGTTCAAGCTCATATGACTGGGAAGTATACCATACTTTATTTGAACCATTAATAGCACCAGATGAAAAAGGTGAAATGACAGAATATCGTTTAGCAGAAAGTTATGAAGTATCTGATGATAATTTAACTTACACATTTAAATTAAAAGATGGATTAAAGTGGTCTGATGGACAGCCAATAACTGCTAAAGACGTTGCTTTTTCATACAAGCTTATGTGTGATAAGACATATGCAGGAGAAAATGACTTTGTTACAGGAAGTACTGTAGTTGTTGGAACAAAGGCATATCATGATGGAACAGCTGAAGATATATCTGGGATAGAAGTTGTAGATGATCAAACTATTAAGTTTACATTAGAAAAGCCAAATTCAGGAGCAATATATGATTTTGGAACTCTTGAACCAGTAGCTGAACATTTCTATAAAGATTACTATAAACATGGAAATACAGATAGAATGCAAGAAACCTTTACTAATCCAGGGCCAACATCAGGAGCTTATAAATTTGTAAGCTACAAAGAAGGACAAGAAGTAAGAGTAGAAGCTAATGACCAATCTTATTTAGGAGCTCCTAAAATAAAGAATATTATCTGGAGAGTAAATACTGATGATACTAAAGTTGCAATGTTAAAGTCTGGAGAAACAGATGTAGATTCAGTTAATGTAGATGTTGATAATGTAGATCAATTAGAATCAGCAGGATTCTTGGGTTACGATATGTTTCCAACAAATGGTTATGGATATATTGGGGTAAATCATACTGATAGCTCAGTATTAAAAGACAATGCAGTTGTACAAGCTTTAATGACTGGTTTAAACAGAGAAAAGATAGTTAAGACTGTATATGATCAATATGCACATGTTATGAATAGTTTCCAATCAAAATCTTCATGGACATATGCAGATGTATCAAACAACTATGATTATGATTTAGAAAAAGCAAAACAAATTCTTGATGATGCTGGATGGAAAGAAGGTTCTGATGGAATAAGAGAAAAGGACGGAAAGAAATTAGAAGTACATTTAGTAGGAACTACAAATAATCCAGTTGTTGATGCTTTAGTACCAGTTGCAACAAATGACTGGAAAGAACTTGGTGTTCATTTCACAAGTGAAGTAATGCAATTCCCATCAATGAGACAAAAAATTAAGAATGCTGATGGTTGGGATTTATACTTTATGGCTCATGGATTATTAGCAGATCCTAGTTCAATGGCTTTAACATATAGAACTGGCGCACCACAAAACTGGTTAGGATATAGTAATACAAAGGTTGATAACCTATTTGATGATATAACAGCGGAAACAGATACTGATAAGTTAAAGGACTTATATAAAGATGTATATACTGAAATGAATGAAAACTTACCAGAAATTCCATTATATCAAAGAAATGATTTATATGCATATAACGGAAGAGTTAAAAACTTTAAGGTTTCACCTTATCAATTCTATGGTTACTATTTATATCAAGTAGAATTAGAAGATAGTTCTAAGTAAAATTGATAGATTGTTACAAAGGCATCTTTTATAGATGCCTTTTTAACTGATATATATATTATTTTTTAGAATGGAGAAGATTGTATGATAAGTTACGTTATTAAAAGAATACTTAAAGCAATACCGCTGATGATTGTACTATCGATAATTTTGTTCTTTATAATAGGTATGATACCTGGGGATTTTGTCGATGCAAAAGGTAATCCAAACATGAGCGTTGAAAAGGTAGAAAATTTAAAAGAAATTTATGGTTTAGATAAACCATTACCAGCAAGATATATATCATGGATGAGTCATGCGGTAAAAGGAGATTTTGGTGATTCATTAAAGTTTACTCAACCAGTATCTACAGTTATAAATACATATGTATGGAATTCATTTCTACTAGCAATGACATCATTTATAATTACATTACTAATTTCAATACCGGTAGGGATAACCTCGGCAGTAAAACAATATTCAGGTTTTGATAAAGTATGGACTTTTATAGCGTTCTTTACTATGTCAGCTCCAAGTTTCTTCTTAGCAATGGTTCTTATGAAAGTTTTTTCAATTGATTTAAAAGTTCTTCCTATAGGTGGAATGACTACAGCAGGCACAGATAATATTGGTATGGCAAATAGTGTGGATATTATTAAACATATGGTTTTACCAGTAATAACATTAACAGTTCTTCAAGTTGGTAGTTTTATAAGATATGTCAGAACATCAATGCTTGAAGTTGTAAAACAAGATTATGTAAGAACTGCGAGAGCAAAAGGTTTAAAAGAAAAAGTTGTTATTTATAGACACGTATTAAGAAATGGTTTAATTCCTATAGTTACATATATAGGTTTAAGCATTCCAAGTCTTTTTGCAGGTGCTATTATAACAGAAACAGTTTTCGTATGGCCAGGAATAGGTAAGATTGCTTATGATGCTATAAATAATAGAGATTATACTCTTCTTATGGGATTCAATATGTTCATGGGACTTTTAACAATACTAGGAAACTTAATTTCTGATATTCTATATGCAGTTGTAGATCCAAGAATTAAGTTAAAATAGGGGGATCATTATGAAGAAAGATGAAAGAAATAATGAAATAATATCACCTAGTAAGGCGGTATTTAACAGAATAAAGAAAAATAAACTGGCTGTGTTTGGTTTAGTTTTAATAGTTGCTATAGTTGCATTATGTTTTATTGGACCTCTTTTTATGAAATATGACTACAATACTCAAACTAATGATATACAAGTTGGTTTTATGGTAAATGGACATATTCTTGGTACAGATAAGTTAGGAAGAGATATTCTTACAAGATTAATGCATGGAGGAAGAATTTCTATATTAGTTGGTATAGTATCAGTAGCTGTTGAAATAATAATAGGAACATTAATAGGAGCTATAGCAGGATACTATGGCGGAAAAGTTGATACTGCTTTAATGGCATTAGCTGATGTTTGGATGTCATTACCTTTCTTACCTGTAATAATTATCTTAGGTAGTATACTTTCAGAACTACAAGTTCCAGCAAAAATAAGAGTTGTTTATTTAATATTTATAATGGGTGTTCTTAGCTGGGGTAGTATAGCAAGACTTGTAAGAGGTGAAATTTTAAGCCTTAGAGAGCAAGAATTTATGCAGGCAACAGAAGCTTTAGGGTTAAAAGATTCTAGAAAAATAGTAAGACATCTTATCCCTAATGTAATTCCAATATTAATAGTTAATGCTACACTTGGAATCGGATCATTCATAATAACTGAGTCAGCATTAAGTTATTTAGGTGTTGGTGTAACTGAACCTATTCCATCATGGGGTAATATGATAAATGCAGCAAACTCACAAGCAAATATTGAAAAGAGACCTTGGCTTTGGGTACCACCTGGAGTTTGTATATTATTAATTACACTTGGTGTAAATTTATTTGGAGATGCTCTTAGAGACGCATTAGATCCTAAGAAAAACAGATAGGAGTAGTAGTTATGAGCGAAAAATTATTAGAAGTAAAGAACTTAAAAACTTTTTTCAAGATAGAAGCAGGTGCTGTTAAAGCTGTTAATGATGTCTCTTTTAGTGTTAGAAGTGGAGAAACTGTATGTATTGTTGGTGAATCAGGATGTGGAAAGTCAATAACATCAATGAGTATTATGAGACTTTTAGCTGATAACGGATCAATTGAAGGCGGAGAAATATTATTTGAAGGAAAAAATCTTCTTGAGTTATCAGATGATGAGATGTGTGCAATAAGAGGAAAAGATATTGCGATGATATTCCAAGAACCAATGAGCTCTTTAAATCCTGTATTTACTGTTGGATATCAAATAATGGAGACATTAATATTACATGAAGGACTAGATAAGAAAGCTGCAAAGGCAAAAGCAATTGACTTATTAAAAGAAGTTGGAATTCCTAGAGCTGATGAAATCGTAGATTGCTATCCACATGAATTATCAGGTGGTATGAGACAAAGAGTTATGATTGCAATGGGACTAGCTTGCAACCCTAAGCTTCTAATTGCAGATGAACCAACAACAGCATTAGATGTAACTATTCAAGCACAGATTCTTGACCTTATGAGAGGGATTAAAAAAACTCACAATACTGCTATTTTAATGATTACTCATGACCTTGGTGTTGTTGCTGAAATGGCTGATTATGTTGTTGTTATGTATGCAGGAAAAGTTGTTGAAGAAGGTCCTGTATTAGAGATATTTAAAAATCCTACACATCCATATACAATAGGATTATTAAAATCTAAGCCATCTATAAACGAAAGAAAAGCTGAACTTTATTCAATACCAGGACAAGTTCCTAATCCAGTAGGAATTAAGGATTCATGTTACTTTAATGAGAGATGTGACCACTGTATGGATGTATGTACAAATACAATTCCTAAGTTACATGATATAGGAAATGGTCACAAAGTAGCATGCTGGTTATGTGATGAAAAATTCAAGAAGGAGGTAAATAAGTAATGCAAGATGAAGTATTATTAAAGGTTGAAAATCTTAAAGAATACTTCCCTATAAAGGGTGGTTTCTTTGGGAAAACTGTAGGACAAGTTAAAGCAGTAGATAATATATCTTTAGAAATAAAAAAAGGTGAAACTCTTGGAATTGTTGGGGAATCAGGATGTGGTAAATCAACAACAGGTAGAGCTATACTTCAATTACTTAAACCAACTTCAGGTAAGGTATATTTCAAAGGACAAGATATAACTGCTATGAGCAAAAAGGAATTAAGAAAATTAAGACCTAAAATGCAGCTTATATTCCAAGATCCTTATGCATCACTAGATTCAAGAATGACTGTAGGAAATATAATAGGAGAAGCACTAATTGACCATAATATGGTTTCTAAAGCTGATCTTAGAGCAAGAGTTCTAGAAATAATGGAACAATGCGGGCTTCCTGATTATTATATAGATAGATTTCCACATGAATTCTCAGGTGGACAAAGACAAAGAATAGGTATAGCAAGAGCATTAGCATTAGAACCAGATTTTATAGTTGCTGATGAACCAGTATCAGCTCTTGATGTATCAATTCAAGCACAAATTATAAATCTTTTAGTTAAGTTACAAAAGGAAAAAGGATTTTCATATATGTTTATATCACATGACCTTTCAGTAGTTGAACATTTATGTGATAGAGTTGGTGTTATGTACCTTGGTAACATGATGGAACTTGCAGATAAGGAAGAATTATTTACAAATCCATTACATCCATATACTCAGGCATTATTATCAGCAATCCCAATTCCTGACCCAACTGTTAAGAGAGAAAGAATTATATTAAAGGGTGATTTACCATCGCCAGCTAATCCACCACAAGGATGTAAGTTCCATACAAGATGTCCTCGTGCTACTGAAAAATGTAAAACAGATGCTCCTGAATATAGAGAAGTTAAAAAAGGACATTTTGTTGCATGTCACTATGCAGGAGAGGAATAAACTATGGATATGCCAAGTATGACAGAAAGATTGTTTGGGGGATTTAAACGTAAGTCTGAAGAGGAAAAACTTCAAGAAAAGGAACTACTTAATAAATTAAAAGAAACTGAATTTGAAGGTAAAGATATAATTGCACTTATAATAGCCTTAGCAGAACTTATAATTCCTATAGCAATAGCTTTTGTATTAATATATTTTCTAATAATATTATTCCTTACGAAGGTATGGATGAGATAAGAATAGCAACAGGATTAGCAGAAGTTCCATCAATGTCACTTCATGAATCGCAATCAAGATTCTATGAAAATATTATTGGAAGAAGTAAAGAGTTCTTAAGCGTTATATTACCAACACTTAAAGAAAAGTTTCCGCAATTAGTGGATATAGATGTGGATAAATTATATAAGGCTGTGAATAAAGTTGAACCATCACTTATAAGAACAGAGGCAGATGAATTAACATATTCACTTCATATTATTATAAGATATGAAATAGAAAAGCAGCTTATAAATGGTGAAATAAATGTTTTAGAACTTCCTGAAGTATGGAATAAGAAGTATAAAGATATATACTAAGAAAAATGCGGCTTTTCAGCCGCATTTTTATATATAAATTTAATTATCTTTTTTTATCCATTGTAAAGCTTTAGTTAATCTAATTGGATTTCCGTACATTAATGTAGCTCTTTTATATATTTTAGAAGCTAATAATCCAACTAAGATAGTTGAGGCAACTAATATAGCTAATGATAATGAAATTTCAGGTAATGTTACAGTTCCCATAGCAGAACGAGTAAACATAGCTATTAAAGAACTAAAAGGTATATAAGATAATACTTTTATTACAGTTCCATCTGGGTTTGTAAGATTAAACATAACTAATAAGAATATTGCTACAAATATCATTGTTATAGGCATTACACTTTTACTTATATCTTCAGTCTTAGATACTAATGCACCTAAGGTACCAAAAATGAAACTGTAGAATAAGAAACCTATTACTCCAAATAGAGCGAAACATATTAATACTTGGCTAGGAATATCAAATACCATATCAAGTTTGTTATCCCATGCAGAACTATTAACTTTATAGCTTATTAAACCAGAGGATAATATAAGTCCAACTTGAATAAGACTTGCTATTGCACCAGCAATAACTTTACCAAAAATAAGACTGTTAGTATTTGTACTTGTAACAAGAACTTCTATTGCTCTATTGCTTTTTTCACTTGTAATAGAAGTTGCAATTAATTGACCATAAGCTATAACCACAAAGTAAATTATGAATATTAAACCATAAGTATAAGCAAAGTTACTAACACTGTCCTTACCTAGGATTTCTACATTAGAATTTATAGGCATATTAAATAATGATTCCATTTCTTCAGCATTCAAACCTTTTGAAGTAAGATAGTCTTCTCTAAAAAGCTTTGATATAGCTTGTTCATATATTTTTTGATTTGTATCTTGAAAATCGCTATTACATACTAGATAAGTATAGTCAGTGAAAGAATTTATTATGAAACCAGATTTAACATCACCGTTATTTACTTTATCTTTAGCATCAGATTCACTAGAAACAGTTACTATTTCTACATCACCAAAGTAAGGTGCAAGTTTATCTATACTATCTAAGGTATTATTCTTATCATAAATAACTATAGAGCTTTTAGTATCGTTGTTTTCACCAAATAAGTTGTTGTTATCAAAAAATCCAGGAATAGAAAGCCCAATAACAAGGACAGCGGAAATTAGAACTGTTGATAGTAAATATGCTTTATTTTTAAAGTAATTATTAAGTTCAAAAGTTAGAACGTTAAAAAATTGCTTCATTATTTGTCACCTGCCTTTAATACAAAAATATCATTTAATGATGGCTCATAAACGCCAAATTTATCTATATCTATATCAGTTAAAAGTATTTCTTTTAACAAATCATTTTTTGTTACATTTTTACATAGCTCTAAAATGACAAATTCCTTTTTTACATCATAAATGCTTGATAGATTATAAAACTTACTTTTTAATATATCTGAAAGTTCTTGACTATTGTAGTTAGAAGCACTTATAATAAGTCTGTTTTGTCCAAAGTTTCTTTTTAAGTCTTTAAGATTTCCTTCAAGAACGACATTACCTTCATTAATTATTACTATGTCTTCACAAAATTCTTCAACATAACTCATTTGATGACTAGAGAATATAACAATCTTATTATCATTAATAAGTTCATTAATTACATCTTTTAATATTTGTGAATTTACAGGATCAAGTCCGCTAAAAGGTTCATCTAATATTATTATCTCTGGTGAGCATACTAGGGTTTGAGCAAGCTGTACCTTTTGTTGATTTCCTTTAGATAAGGTTTCTAAAAGTTTGTTTTCATATTCTGATATTCCAAGCTTATAAAGCCACTTCTTTGCATTTACTTCTGCATCCTTGCGATTAAGTCCACGTAAAGTTCCTAAGTAAATTATCTGATCTATTACTTTCTTCTTAGGGTATAAACCTCTTTCTTCTGGAAGATATCCTATGCTAGATTTTGAAGGAATAAACTTTTTGCCATCTAATAAAATTTCACCTTCGTTAGCTTTAAATACATCCATTAGTATACGTATAGTAGTAGTTTTCCCAGCACCATTTCTACCTAATAAGCCAAGGGCTTTACCTCTATTTGTAGAAAAAGAAATTCCATGTAATACTTCTTTTTCATTAAATGATTTGTGTAAATTTTTAATAACAAAATCCATACAAACAACTCCTTTTAATGTTTTACCTTATTGCTTTATATGGTTAATAATACCATATAACAAAATAGGTTTCAATATTTTTTTAAAATAAATTATGGTAAATTGGGAAAAATATTAATATACAAAATATATGTATATTATGTGAATAAATATAAAAATAGATATGTAAATATATCATAACAAAGTATTGAATTAATTTGGGAAAAGTAGTAAAATTAACAAATAGAAAGAATTTCAAGAATTCGCTTAACAATATAATAAAAATTGGGGGGATATGCTATATGCATAAGAAATTATTTATTCCAGGGCCAGTTGAAGTTATTCCTGAAGTACTAGAAAAAATGGCAACGCCGATGATAGGCCATAGAAGTAAGGATGCTTCAGCTTTACAAAGAAGAATTAGTGATAACTTAAGAAAGTTATTTTACACTAAGAGTGAGATTTTAATATCTACATCATCTGGTAGTGGTCTTATGGAAGGTGCTATTAGAAGTTGTACATTAAAGAAAGCAGCAGTATTTTCAGTTGGGGCATTCGGTAAGAGATGGTATGAAATGGCTGTTGAAAATAATGTACCAGCAGATTTATTTGAAGTAGAAATGGGTAAGGCAGTAGATCCAGCAGAAGTTGATAAGGCTTTGGCAACTGGAAAATATGATTTAGTAGCTGTAACTCATAATGAAACATCTACAGGTGTTATGAATCCAATAGAAGAAATTGGTGAAGTAGTTAAGAAGTATCCTAACGTTGTCTTCATAGTTGATATGGTAAGTTCAGCAGCAGGAAGTAAAGTAGAAGTAGATAAGTGCGGAATCGATATTTGTATAACATCAGCACAAAAATGTCTTGGATTGCCTCCAGGATTAGCAGTATGTACTTTCTCGGATAAAGCAAGAGATAGAGCAAAACAAGTTCCTCATAGAGGTTACTACTTAGATTTATTAAAACTTTATGATTACATTCAAAAGAAGGATTATCAATATCCATCAACACCTTCTTTATCACATATGTTTGCTCTAGATTATCAATTAGACCAAATACTAAATGTTGAAGGTCTTGAAAATAGATTTGCAAGACATAAAGAAATGGCGCAAGTAGTAAGAGATTGGGCAAAGAAAAATTTTGCTTTATATTCAGATGAAAATCATTTATCTAATACAGTAACTAACATAGCTAACACAAGAAATATTGATGTAGCTGCTTTAAATAAAGCGTTAGGTGAAAGAGGATTTCAAATATCTAACGGATACGGTTCATTAAAGAACAAGACTTTCAGAATTGCTCATATGGCAGATTGTCAAATGGAAGATATAAAAGAATTATTAAAGAATATAGATGAAATATTAGGACTTTAGTTTTAAGAGAGAGTTTAGAGATTATATAAAAGTCTTTAAACTCTCATAAATTATATAGGCATAAAAATATATAAGGGGGATAAAATAAAATGATTAGAGTGTTAACAAACGATGGCTTAGAAGATGGAGCAATAGCTGAATTACAAGCTGCTGGAGTAGAAGTCGTAAATAATCATATAGAACAAGATAAAGTTGGGGAAGCATTAAAAGAATTTGATGCTGTTGTTATAAGATCAGCAACTAAGTTGACTAAGGAAGTTATAGATGCAGAAGCAGGCGGAAAATTAAAATTAATAGTAAGAGCTGGTGTTGGAGTAGATAACATTGACTTACAAGCTGCTAAAGATAATGGTATTGAAGTTAAAAATACACCAAATGCAAGCTCAAATTCAGTTGCAGAACTTGCAATAGCTCATATGTTTGCAGTAGCAAGATTTGTTAATATATCAAATGTTACTATGAGAAATGGTGAATGGAATAAAAAGAAATATAAAGGTATTGAAATAAACGGAAAGACTTTAGGAATTATAGGTATGGGAAGAATAGGTCGTTCATTAGCTCAAAAAGCAACAGCTCTTGGAATGAAAGTAGTTTATACTGACTTATTTGGTAAACAAGAAGGACTATCTTACGATTTCTTAGAAATGGAAGAATTATTAAAGGTTTCTGATTTTATATCATTACATGTTCCATATGATAAGACTAAAGGAGCATTAATAGGTAAAAAAGAATTTGAATTAATGAAAGATGGAGTTGTTTTAATAAACTGTGCTAGAGGTAAAGTAGTAGAAGAAGCAGCTTTATTAGAAGCATTAAATAACGGAAAAGTTGCAGGTGCAGGTGTAGATGTATTTGAAGAAGAACCAACTAAGAATGAAGCATTAGTTAATCATCCAAAAGTAAGTGTTACTCCTCATATTGGTGCGTCTACTAAAGAAGCTCAAATTAGAATTGGGGAAGAAGTAGTTTCAACAATTAAGACTTTTTTTAACGTATAGGAAATTTAAAAATTTTATTCTTTAATTAATAAGTGTGTTTTAGGAGGAATTTAAATGGCTGTTGTTGTAAAAGCCTTCAAAGGTATTAGGCCGGTAGAAGAATTAGCTTCGAAGATTGCAGCTCTTCCTTATGATGTAATGAATAGTGAAGAAGCCAGAGAAATGGTTAAAGGAAATCCTCATTCATTCTTACATGTAGATAGAGCTGAAATAGACCTTGATCCTTCTGTAGATGTACACGATAAAAAAGTTTACGAAAAGGCTAGAGCAAATCTTGATAAAATGATTTCTGACGGAGAATATATTCAAGATAATCAACCATGTCTTTATATATATAGACAAATAATGAATGGGAGAGCTCAAACTGGATTAGTTTTTTGTGCATCAATAGATGATTATATAAACAACAATATCAAGAAGCATGAATTTACTAGAGCTGATAAAGAATTAGATAGAATTAATCACGTAGATTATTGTGATGCTAACACAGGCCCAATTTTCTTAACATATAAAGAGGATGATGTTGCATCAGAAGTTATTAAAGCTTGGTGTAAGAGAAAACCAATATATGATTTTACTTCAGAAGATGGTATAAGTCATATAGTTTGGGTTATAGATAATGAAATTATAGTAAATGAAATTATAGCTTTATTTAAAGATGTTAATGCATTTTATATAGCTGATGGTCATCATAGATCAGCATCAGCAGTAAAAGTAGGATTAAAGAGAAGAGAAGCTAATCCTAATTATACTGGAGAAGAAGAATTTAATTACTTCTTAGCAGTTGCATTCCCAGATAATGATTTAATGGTAATGGATTATAATAGAGTTGTTAAAGATACAAATGGATTAACTAAAGAGCAATTAATGGAAAGGCTTAAAGAAAAATTTGTAGTTACTAAATCTGATGTTCAAGTAAAACCAAGTAAGAAACATACTTTTGGTATGTTCATAGATGAAGAATGGTATCTACTTGAAGCGAGAGAAGGTATTTATAATAAGGAAGATCCTATAGATTCGCTAGATGTTGCAATACTTCAAAATAATGTTTTAACTCCTATATTAGGAATAGAAGATGTAAGAACTTCTGATAGGATTGATTTTATTGGAGGAATAAGAGGTATTAATGAACTTGAAAGAAGAGTTCATAAGGATATGAAGATAGCATTTTCTATGTATCCAACAGAAGTATCAGATATAATGAATGTAGCTGATATTGGAGAAGTAATGCCGCCTAAATCAACGTGGTTTGAACCAAAACTTAGAAGTGGATTATTTGTTCATAAATTAAGTTAAAATTATAAGAGGGAGTATCAAAAAGAGATACTTTACCTGAAAGATGTTCTGATATGAAAAAAAGATAAAATGAAGAGGCTTATAGCAAAATTTTCAACCTCTGCAAGGTAAATCAGGCGGTTAAAAATTTTCTATAAGCCTCTTTGAATTTGGCGAAGGATGAATTTCTATTCTCTAAAAGCTAACCCTTATCAAAATGCTATATTCCGCAAATTATTTTATTATTCTTAAGAGTATTTACTCTCATTAAATAGAAAGAAGCATTTCTTTTAATAATGCAGTAGAATTCTTAACAGCAATAGGAGTAAATTTTTCAAAGTCCATATGAGCTCCGTTATTTGCATTGTCAGAGATTGATCTTATAACAACAAAAGGAATATTGTTTAGATAGCATGTATGAGCTATACTAGCACCTTCCATTTCACAAGATAAAGCAGAAAATTCTTTTTCTAACCATTGAATTTTTTCTAAATCAGCTACAAAGACATCTCCAGAAACTATTCTTCCTACAAAAGTATGTATGTCACCATCTAATTTGTCACATGCATTTTTAGCGGCTTCAATTAAAGCTGAATCACATTTAAAATCAAAAGTATCCATTCTAGGAATTTGACCGTGAGGATCTCCAAAAGCAGTAGTATCCATATCATGTTCTACTAGATTATCAGCTATAACTATGTCTCCAGGATAAATTTCTTTGCCTATACCACCTGCAACACCAACGTTAATAACTTTATCTACATTATATTCTGAAGCAAGAATTTGAGTACATATAGCAGCATTTACTTTACCTATACCACATACTACAGCAACGACATCTTTGCCCCATAGTTTTCCTTTATTGAAAGTCATGTTTGCTTTTACTTTTTTATCTTCAAGGTTCATATCTTTAAGTAATATTTCTAATTCTTCGCTCATAGCAGCAATTATTCCAAAAACCATATAATTTTTTACCTCCAAAAATAAGCTGTGATTTTACAGCTTCTAATTATTTCATAAATATAGTTTATCAAAGTTCATAAATAAATACTATTCATATTTGATTAAAGAAGGATTAAAGTATTCATTAGAGTAAATAATATAAATAATTTATATACAAATTCTTATCTATATGTATATAATATTTATATTATAAAACTTTGTATTCTTATAAGGATTGAAAAAACGAGGGAAGGTGCTTTAAATAATGGGTATGTTACAACATAGTCTTTCAAGAACAGAATTATTAATAGGAAAAGATGGATTAGATAAATTAAGAAATAGCAAAGTAGTAGTTTTTGGAGTTGGAGGAGTAGGAAGTTTTACAGTAGAAGCTCTAACAAGAGCAGGAATAGGAGAACTTATATTAATTGATGACGATACTGTATGTCTTACTAATTTAAACAGACAAATACATGCTACATATAGTACTATAAGCAAGGTTAAAGTTGATGTTATGAAAGAAAGAGTGCTTTCAATAAATAGAAAATGTAATGTAATAACTCATCAAGTTTTTGTAACTAAAGAAAATATTCCAGATCTTATCCCTGATGATGCTGATTATGTAGTTGATGCTATAGATACGGTTTCTGCAAAAATAGCATTAGTAGAATATTGTACAGAAAAAAATATAAAAATAATATCATCAATGGGAACTGGAAATAAGTTTGATCCAACAATGTTTAAAGTTTCAGATATTTATAAAACAAAAGTATGTCCATTAGCAAAGGTTATGAGACACGAATTAAAGAAAAGAGGAGTAAAGAAATTAAAGGTACTTTACTCAGAAGAGATACCAGTTAAACCAAAAGTAGAAGATGTTGTTACCTGTAAAACAGGATGTGTTTGTACAGGAGGCACTAAAAAATGTGCTTCTAAAAGACAAATACCTGGAAGTATCTCTTTTGTTCCTCCAGTAGCAGGAATGATAATCGGTGGTGAGGTTATTAAAGATATTTTAGGGATTAACAAGTAATTTAAATATTTATTATTATGGGACAGAGTAAGAAAGCTGTCCTATTTTTAATGCTTGCAATTTCTATAGTTTGGAAGAAGACTTTATGAGGTGAATTATAGGTTAAAAATGTTGATGAGTATAATAGATTTAATATATAATTAAATTATTGTGAAGTTGATAAAATTTAGGAGATGACATTTAATGCTACAAAAACATATGGTAACAATTAATAAGAAGGCTGATAGTGAAAATGATTATGTTATAAAGGATAAAGATAAAATTAATATTGGAAGGTTTAGCATAATTAATATAGACGAAGAAAATAGGAATTGTAGCGTTAAGTTAAATTTTTATAGAGATAATGATTACGAGTTATTAAAAGAGACTCTAAAATTAATAGTAAAAGCTGTTTTTAGAAATATAAATATAAATAAGGTTAACATATATACTAGAGATTCAATAAATGTATCTTCTTTCTTAGACTTAGGATTTATTTTAGAAGGAATATTTTTTGATAACATATATTACAAAGGTGAGTATGGAAATGAAATAAGCATGGGAATAGTAAGAAATGACTATAATGAGTGCGAAAGAATTAACTTTGTTGATTTGTATGGGGAAGATATTGAATTAAAATTGCTTACGTTAGAAAATGCAGAAGCATTATTAGATTACTATATTAGAAATAAAAATCATCTAAGAGCTTTTGAACCAAATAGAGATAGTAGTTTTTATAAATTAGAGACTCAAAAAGAATTAATAAGTGAAAGTTACAGACAGTTTTTAAGTGGAACGACTGTAGATATGGGAATATTTAAGGATAATAAGCTTATAGGAAAAGTGAAAATTTCTAATATAGTTGGTGGAATATTTAAAAATGGAATCATAGGATATTCTATAGACGAAAAAGAACAGGGGAAAGGTTATATGAAAGAAGCTGTGAAAATGGCTTTAGAATATGCTTTTAAAGAGCTAAGGCTTCATAGGATAGAGGCATCTGCTTTAGTTGATAATATGCGTTCTAGAAATGTATTAAAATTCTGTGGCTTTAAAGAATTAGGATTAAATGAAGATTATTTATTTATAGACGGTAAATGGAGAGATCATGTTACATACTATATTACTAGTAATCAAATAAAATAATATAAGCCCATAAACAAGTTTGTTTATGGGCTTATATTATTTTTCTTTATATTCTATTATTGTAGTTTCTCCAGCAACTGCATCGATATTTTCTATAGTCTTTAATTCGTATGAATCATGGTTAGTTATTAATACAGGAGTCATTAGAGAGAAACCTTTACTCTTAATAAAATCTCTATCAATTTTTATTATTGGAGTTCCAGCTTTAACTTCTGTACCAGCTTCAGCAAGTTGTTCAAAGCCTTCACCGTTAAGAGATACAGTATCAATCCCAATATGAACTAGAAGTTCTACTCCATTTTCTAAGGTCATAGCAAAAGCATGTTTTGTATTGAATATTAATGATAATTTACCATCTGCAGGAGCAACAATAGTATCTCCAGATGGTTCTATAGCAACACCATCACCAGCCATTTTTTGAGCAAAAACAGGATCTGGAACTTCAGATAAAGGTAATACTTTTCCAGATATAGCTGCTACTAATTTAAAGTCACTGTTCGCTTCTTTGTCATTTTTTTTCTTAAAAAATCCAAACATATTAAATCCTAGTTAAACTTAGGATTGTTCACATCCTTTCATATATAGTATTAATTAATAAAAAAAGGTATAAATTATTTTTATGAATTTATACCTAAAATTAATAGGTTTACTAAAATTATATTATCTATAGAAAAATGTGTCAATAAAATGTGTACAAACTAAACTATTCCGGGTGTATCATATTCGATATATAATAGAAAAAAAGAGGAATTAAGAAGAAATAAATCATAATCTATCATAAATGGAGTTATTGATGTGATTTTATAATTAAATAGTGATAAGATAAAACACGTCGCTGAAGCAAGCAACAAGCAAATAAAGATTTTGAAAGAAATTTAGAAAAACTTGTTGACAAGTGCTGAAATAAGCGATATAATAAATGAGTCGCTTGAGGGCGATAAAACAAATTGGTCTTTGAAAATTGAACAGATATAGATAAGTTAAAAACCAGCAATTCTTTTATGAGTAAGTTTTTTG
>CAKVFO010000006.1 GCA_934746785.1 uncultured Clostridium sp.
AAGGTTGATAGGTTAGAGGTGTAAGCATGGTAACATGTTCAGCTGACTAATACTAATAGGTCGAGGGCTTGACCAAAGTAAAAGGAATATAAACTATGTGCAATTTTCAGAGAACATCTGAATTCAATAATCCGCGGTAGCTCAATGGTGGAGCACTCGGCTGTTAACCGATAGGTTGGAGGTTCGAGCCCTCTCCGCGGAGCCAGTTAAAAGTAATAGCAATGCTATTACTTTTTTTAACGTATAGGAAAGTATAAAATATTGTATAAAAAATATATTAAAATAGAAAAAATACTTTAATAATAAATAGAAAAATGTATAATAAGATATGTCAGATGTAGTTATTGAAAATATTTTATAGTTTATGGGGATGAAGTTAATGAAAAAAGATAAAAAAAGAAATAAAAAAAGAAATAAAAAGAAGATGGCAGTATCAATAGCATCAGTATTAATTGTAGCATTAATTATAATAGTTGCATTTGGAAAGCATAAAGGAAACACTTCTTACGCTAATAATATAGAATCAGTTGATGAAAGCATAGCAGTAGAAAGTAAAGATGCAGAAAATATAGAACATAGCACTGAATATTTAAAATTAGAAGATGATCCTAATGCAGATGATGCATTAGAAGTTTTTCATAGGACAGAGTCATTATTGAAGGGAGAAAAGCAGTATCCAGTTAGAGATGATGGAAAAAAAGTTGTATACTTAACTTTCGATGATGGACCTTCAACAACTAATACACCTGGTGTATTAGACATACTAAAGAAGAATGATGTAAAAGCTACATTTTTTATAATGGGTAAGCAGGTTGATTCTTCTGATAAAGCTAAAGAATTATTAAAAAGAGAAGTTAAAGAAGGTCATGCCATAGCTAATCATACATATAGTCATGATTATAATTATTTATATCCTAATGGGGTAATTAATGCAGAAAATTTTTGGAATGATGTTCAAAAGTGTAATAATGTATTAAAAGGAGTTTTAGGAGATAATTTTTCTACTAGAGTAGTTAGATTTCCAGGTGGTTATTGGTCTTGGCATGGAAGACAAAATATAAGACCAATAATTGATCAAAATAAGTATGCAATTGTTGATTGGAATGCCTTATCTAAAGATGCAGAAGGAAAACAAAAAAATGCAGATGAACTAGTACAAGTAACTAAAGAAACAGTTGAAAGTTTAGGCCCAAATGCAGATAGTGTTGTAATATTAATGCATGACACTTATGGTAAAGAAGAAACTGTAAAGTCGTTGCAAGGAATAATAGATTATCTTAGAGACAAAGGCTTTGAATTTAGAACTATTAAGTAAAATGTTAATATATTAAGATTAATATATTATGATTAATGTAATCAAATATATTGATTTTAATATATTATTTTATATATAAATAAAAATAAAATTAAAGTTAGATAGGAGGAATAAAATGATTTCTAAAGAATTAGCATCAAGAATATTATCAGAATGTTTAAAGACTGGCGGAGACTTTGCAGAAATATTTGAAGAAGATTCTATATCAAACTCTATAAAGTTATTAGATAATAAGGTTGAAAATGCTTTAGGAGGAAGGAGCTATGGAGTAGGAATAAGAATTTTTAAAGGTTTTAAAAGCGTTTATGCTTATACTAATGAAAATTCTTTAACAAGTTTGCTAGATACAGCTCATAAAGCAGCAGTAGCTTTAGGAGACTTAAAGAAAGATGTTAATGTTGTTATAAATAATGATGTGAATTATGTAAATACTCATAACATAAAGCATTATCCTAACACAATAGGATATAATAAAAAGATTGAAAAAATGAAGGAAGCATATAAGAGTGCTAAAGATTTTAATTCAGAAATAAGTCAAGTAAGTGTATCTTATATTGATAAGGATCAAAAGATTTTAGTGGCTAATAGTGATGGAACATTTGCAGAAGATAGACGTATACGAACTCGTTTAGCAGTTAGTGCAGTAGCATCTAAGGATAATGAAAACCAAACAGGATTTGAAGGCCCAGGAGCATGTAAAGGATTTGAACTATTTGATACTATAGATCCTTCTTATTATGGGAAAGAAGCTGCTAGAAGTGCTTATGTGATGTTACATGCAAGAAATTGTCCAGCAGGTAATATGACCGTAGCTATTGATAATGGTTTCGGAGGAGTTATATTCCATGAAGCTTGTGGACATTCTTTAGAAGCAACTTCAGTGGCTAAAGGTAATTCTGTTTTTGCAGGAAAGCTTGGAACTCAAATAGCATCTACTAAGGTGACAGCTATTGATGATGGTACAATACCTAATGAATGGGGTTCAAGTAATTTAGATGATGAAGGTAATTTAACAAGAAAGAATGTATTGATTGAGAACGGAATATTAAAGTCTTATATGATAGATAAACTTAATGGACGTAGAATGGGATTAGAGCCAACAGGAAATTCAAGAAGACAAAATTATAAGTATGCTCCAACATCAAGAATGACAAGCACGTATATAGCACCTGGAGATAGTACACCGGAAGAAATAATAAGCTCTATAGATGATGGATTATATGCCAAGAAGTTAGGTGGAGGCTCTGTAAATCCTGTAACTGGAGAGTTTAATTTTGCTGTACAAGAAGGATATCTTGTTAAGAATGGAAAGATTCAAGAACCTGTAAGAGGTGCAAGTCTTATAGGAAAAGGAAGCAAGGTATTAATGGATATTGATATGGTTGGTAATAATTTAGAATTAGCTCAAGGTATGTGTGGTTCTACATCAGGAAGTATTCCAGTAAATGTAGGGCAGCCAATGATAAGAGTTAAGGATATGACTGTAGGTGGAAGATAGGAGGGATATTATGGAGTTTGCTAAGTTTAAGAATCTTTTATTTAAAAAGGCTAAAAGTGAAGGATTTGAAGATTGTGAAGTATATTTTATTAATAGAGAAAGCTTAAGTATATCTGTATATGATCAAGAAGTTGAAAAGTATAATTTAAATAAAACTTTTGGACTATCTTTTAGAGGTATGGTTGATGGTAAAATGGGGTATTCTTTTACAGAAATAATAGACGAAGATGCTGTTGATATGCTTGTTAAAAATGCTAAAGATATTGCTATGGTAATTGAAAGTGAAGATGTACAGTTTCTATACGGGGGAGATAAGGAATATGCAGATGTAAATTCGTATTCTACTGAACTTGAGAACATTGATACAGAAAAATTAATTGATATAGCAATGAATATGGAAGTGGAAGCTAAGAAGTATTCTGATAAAGTAGATAATGTATCAGGATGTAGTATATCATATTCTAATTCTAATTATGGAATTTATAATACTAAAGGATTGGCTTTAAATAACAAGATGAATCTTTTAAGTGCATATGTTGTTCCTGTGGTTAAGGATGGAGAAAATAAATTTAATGGAGCAGGATATGCAATTGCATATTCAATAGACGAATTAGATGCTAAGAAGATTGCTAAAGATGGTGTAGAAGATGCTTTAGAGAAGATTGGAGGTAAATCTATACCAACTGGAAAGTATAAAGCAATAATAAATAATGAAGCAATGGTATCTTTATTAAGTACTTTTTCAGGTATATTTAATGCAGAAGCAGCTCAAAGGGGATTATCTTTACTAAAAGACAAAGAAGGAGAAATGATAGCTTCAGATGTGGTAACTATTATTGATGATCCTCATTTAAAGAAAGGGCTTGCATCAACTCCTTTTGATGATGAAGGAGTTGCTACTTATAAAAAGGAAGTTGTATCTAATGGAAAGTTAAACACATTACTTTATAATTTAAAAACTGCATATAAAGCAGGTAAAAAGAGCACAGGTAATGGATTTAAAGCTTCATATTCAGGAAGCTTAGGAACAGATGTTACAAACTTTTATTTAGAAAAGGGAAGTAAGTCTTTAGATAAGTTTATGGAAGAAATTAATGAAGGTGTATTAATAACTGAGTTTGCTGGATTACATTCTGGTGCAAATTCTATTACAGGAGACTTTTCGTTAAGTGCTAAAGGATTCTATGTTGAAGATGGTAAAAAGTCTTATCCTATAGAACAAATAACAGTAGCAGGAAACTTTTTTGAATTATTAAAAATTATAGAAGATGTGGCTAATGATTTGAAGTTCCCTATGAGTAGTGTTGGATCTCCATCAGTAAAAGTTAAAGAGTTATCTATTGCAGGGAAATAAAGAGAATAAAAAAGCTTACATGCAACTTAGTAAATTGCATATAAGCTTTTTTTTATTTATCACTTATTTTATCATTAAAGTAATTACTTCTAATCATTTTATCAGATAGTTCAAGTATGTTAGTTAATTGTTTTGAATCTTCTTCAGGAATATTTTCACCTCTAACAACTCCATTTGTTGTAATAGATATACTTCTATTTGTATTAAGAAGATTTCTACCTAAAGCAGTATTTTCATATACACTTGAATCTACACCAAGAGCATATAGAAGAGTTGGCATTATATCCATTTGACCGCCAATAGTATCAAATGTCTTTGGAGCTACAGTACTATTTTTATTATAAATTATAAATGGTACTGTTGGTTCTCCACTATCTAAGAACCAATCTTCTTTATTAGATAATGCTTCAATTCCACTGTTATAGTATTTATGAACTCCTGTATGGTCACCTACTATAGCAATAGTAGAATTATCAAGTAATCCTTCAGCATCAAGCTTATCTAAGAATTCTTGAATAGCAGCGTCTGTGTAATGAACACTTTCAAAATAACCACCAAGTTCACTTGCATCAAGTTCGCTATCAAGACCTAATTGTCTCAAGTTAGCAGGAAGATCAAATGGTCCATGGTTTGTTAATGTTATTGTATGAGCATAAAATGGAGTCTTTAGTTCCTTAAGTTTTTCAGCAGTTTGTGCAAAGTAACTCTTATCACTTATTCCCATACCAATTTCATCACTATGATCAAATGAGAAATAATCTATAAATTCTTCAAAAGCAATTCCACCTCTTAAAGCATTAGCGTAGTTCCAGAATGAACCTTTATCAGGATGTATTGATATTTGAGAATATCCTTGTGCATCTAATATCTTAGGTAATGAATTATAAGTTGTATTAGGATATCTAAAGAAAGTACATCCCCTTCTAAGTGGTAACATTGAAGTATTAATCATTAAATCACTATCAGAACTTGTTCCTTCATTAACTTGTTCATAAATATTAGGGAAGTATAAACTTTCATTTATAAGCTTATTTAAGTTTGGAGTAATTTCTTTTCCATTAATACTTTTTCCAATTACGAAATCCTCAAGAGATTCAACTTGAATTACTATAAGGTTTCTTCCTTTAGCCATACCTGCATATTCGTTATCAGGTAAGTTTTCATTTTTCCATTCATAATATTCGTCAACCTTTTTATTTTCTTCATCTGTTAAAGTATAAGGTTTTGAATCTCTGTAAACTGTGTATAAATCTATTATGTGATATCCAACAGAAGTGAAATATCTACATGTATTAGTTGGATCATAATCATCAAATAAATAAGCACCACTAACATCTTTATTATTTAGAACATTTAGATTAAATGGAATATATCCAACATAAACTAAAGGAACTATAAATGTAACAAAAAATGTTTTTATAGCTCTTTTTCCAGAACCTTTTTTATATGTATCTCTAGTAAAGAATACATAAACGCCTAATAGAATTAAATCTAAAAATAGTACAATATCAGTTACTGCAAGCATCGAGTATACTGCGCCGCCTAAGTTATCAAGGTTTGCTGTTTGAGTTAATATAAGTACAGAAGGAACAGTTAAGAATCCTCTAAAATACATTACATCTAGCAATGTTAATGCAGTAATAAAGATATCGATTATAAATAAGTAAATTACTCTTCCTCTATTTTTAAATAAGAACGCAAAACTAAGAAAAAGAAGAGTAAATGCTAAGTAATATGAAAAGAAATATTGAGATTTTGAAAATCCAAGAGAAAGATTTAGAATATAAGGGTCATTATTTTGTATATACCCTTGTAAAACAATTCCTTTAAAAATTATACCTATAAGAGGAATAATAAATAGGCCTAATTTTATAAAATCCTGCTTGGATAAAGATTTAAAATAATCTTTAATATTAGTAAGTATTTTATCCATGGTACACCTCTTTCTAACAAATCATTTTAAATTATATTACAGTTAAAAATTATTATCAAATTTATAAAGAAATCTTAATAATATTAGTAATTGCGTTAAATATTTGTTTGTAGTAGGATATGGTATAATTAAAGGAGAAAAGCTTTTTTGGAGGAAAACCTTATGAAAGAATATGACTTGATAATAGTTGGTGGTGGAATAGCGGGAATGACTGCTGCTTTAGCTGCTGCTAAAGAAAATGTAGAGAAGATTTTAATGATAGAAAGAGAAGAAATGTTAGGAGGAGCTCTTAACCAATGTATTTTTTGTGGGTTTGGAGAAGAGATATTAGATAGAAAAGTAACTGGTCCAGAATACATATATTATTTAGAAGAGAGACTTGAAAAGAGTTCTGTAGAAATAAAATTAGGTGTATCAGTATTAGAAATATTAGAAGATAAGATTGTAAGATATGTATCTCCAGATGAAGGTGTAGTTGATATTAAAGGCAAAGCAATAATTATAGCAACAGGATGTAGAGAAAAATATACTGGAAATATTGATATACCAACAAATAGTCTTGTAGGAGTATATACTATAGGAAATGCAAATAGAACAATTACATTAGAGGGGTATATGCCAGGCAGGCGCCCTGTAGTAGTTATAAACAGTAGATGGGGACTTGTAGTAGCGAGAAGAATAGCTATTGAAGGGGGAAAAATTCAAGGACTTTTAATAGATAACTGTGAAGGCTTTGAGTTTAATGAAGATGATAAAGATATGATGGAAGATTTTAATATACCTGTAATTAAGAATCATAAGATAACTAAGGTGTATGGTAAAGAAAGAATTCAAGGAGTAATCATTAAAGATATTAATACTAATGAAGAAAGTAAAATAAAATGTGATTCATTAATTCTATCTGTTGGGTATTTTCCAGAGAAGGGCATTGTAGAAAATTTAGACTTAGATATTAATGAGAATACTAAGAGTATACAAGTAAAAGATTATGAAACTTCTATGCCAGGTGTATTTGCTTGTGGAAATATTATTTATGGAATTCATGCGTTAAAGAAAAGTGGTGTAAATGGACTAGATGCAGGACTGGCTGCATCTAGATATATAAAAAACTTATAGCAAATTTATGATTTTTAATAATTCTTCAAATAAAAGATTATTTCCTAAGGAATTTAAGTGAACACCATCTACATAAATGTTGTTATTTATATTAGAAGAGGTTAATGAATAAAAATCAGCATAAGTAATGGAATATGAATTACTTAATTTAATAAGTTCTTTTCTTAGTACTGGAAGATTTTCAGTACAGTAAGAGTAAAATTCAGATGGTAAGAATAATTTTTCTGCCATATCAATTTTTATGCATGGGGGAATACCTAATATTAATTTGTTATCTTTTGAATCTTTTATCATAATTTCAATGTTATTAATAATAGATTTTACAGATCGTCCACAAAGTAAATCATTAGTACCACCCATTAAAAAAACTTTAGATGGATTTAATGATATTACATCATCATAATATCTGTTTAGCATAGATGGTGTTGTATCACCATTTATTCCTTTGTTAATCACGTTTGTGTCTGGAAGATTTTTTGAAAGCTTATAAGCCCATGAGTCTTTTTTGGGAACTCCAAATCCAAAGGTTAAACTATCACCAATTAATACAAAGATATTATTCATATTTAACACTTTCTTTCTAATATAATTTTTTAAGGCATTTTTTACATATGATTGTTTTACCTTTATCAGCAGTAATAAAGTCATTATCAATAATTACTTTATTACAAAGTGAACAAATATTATTATGTAGGTTTTGGACTTTTGGAGTTTTTTCTTCCTTAATAACCTTTGAAGATATGTTCTTTTTAATTGGTGAATATAATCTCTTCTTCGTTGGAGTATCATTTTTTTTGATACTATAGGATAATGAATATTCACTTTCACCAAATAACTCTAATTCAAATCTTGGATTTTCTTTATCATAAAATTCTTCGACTATAATATTTCTGACTTGAGCATCATTAATAATAAGACCACTTTTTTCTATACCATCAAATATACTTTTAGTAATATTAATTGTGTCAGGATGTCGTTTTTCACTTTTATAATAAACTTTTAGTATTGCAGTAAGACTTTCATCTAGAACTATATCGGGGTTCTGCGACCTTGCTATATAGGCAATTTCTTGCTCATATAAGGCATATCTATCATGATAATTACCAGAGTTAGAAGGAAGTATAGCACGTCCTTGTGTATTATGCAGTTTAAAGTTGGATTTTGTTATAGGAGAGCCTGTAACAATTACTTTTGCATATGATGCCATTAAGTTCATTCCACCTTTTTTTTAAAATTAGTAATATTCTTAATTAATTCTTTATAATAAATTAAGAATATTGATTTAAATATACTCTATAATAAAAATAAGTACAAGTTAATTAATTGATATAAAAACTTATATAAAGTATAATACATATTGATTTAAAAAAGGAAAAACGAGGGTAGTAAAAATGGAAAGTAAATTAATATTAGCTATTGAATCAAGTTGTGATGAAACTTCAGCAGCAGTTGTAAGAGATGGAAGAGAAGTTTTATCTAATGTGATAGCAACTCAGATAGATACACATAAAAAATTTGGAGGAGTAGTTCCTGAAGTCGCATCGAGAATGCATATAGAATCAGTTGATGCAGTGGTAAAGGAAGCTCTTGAAAAAGCAGAAGTAACTTTAGATGATATTGATGCTATAGGTGTAACATATGGACCAGGTCTTGTTGGAGCTCTTCTTGTAGGACTACAGTATGCAAAAGGATTAGCTTATGCAGCTAATAAACCTTTAATAGGTGTAAATCATATAGAAGGACATATATGTGCAAACTATATACAACATAAAGATTTAAAACCACCATTTGTTTCATTAGTTGTTTCAGGAGGACATACATTTATTGTACATGTTAAAGATTATGGAAAGTTTGAGGTATTAGGCCAAACTAGAGATGATGCAGCTGGTGAAGCTTATGATAAGGTAGCAAGAGCAATAGGATTAGGATATCCAGGTGGGCCCAAAATAGATAAGCTTGCTAAGGAAGGAAATCCCTTAGCTTTGAAATTTCCAAGGGCTAATTTTCATGAAGAAACTTTGGATTTCTCATTTAGTGGATTAAAGTCAGCAGTATTAAATTATATAAATAAGGCAAAAATGAAAGAAGAAGAGATAAATAAAGCAGATGTAGCCGCTTCATTCCAACATGCAGTAGTTGAAGTTCTAAAAGATAATGTATTTTTAACATGTGAGAAAAAGAACTTAAATAAAATTGCGATAGCAGGAGGAGTAGCCTCAAATTCAGCTTTAAGAAAAGCATTAATGGAGGAAGGAAATAAAAAAGGAATAGAAATTTTATTTCCAGAACCAGTATTATGCACAGATAATGCTGCAATGATAGGTTCTGCTGCATATTTTGAATTGTTAAATAATAATGAATCAAAGCTAGATTTAAATGCAAAACCAAACTTAAAGTTAGGTGAAAGATAGGTGTTAAAGTAGTATGAATCTTATACCAGAATCAAATGTGTTCAAGAAAGTTAATATGAGAGAGAAAGCTAGTGCAAAGGTATGGATTAGAAACATTTTATTTGTGATATTAGGAATCTTTGCTTTAGGTTTTTTAGTTCAAGTGATAAGTAATTTTATAGGAAATGATAAAATTAATTCATCTTTAAATTATGCTAAAATTGATAATAGAAAAATGGAGTATAAGTTTAGCGGAACTGGAGACTATACTGTGGTTTTTGATGGAGCATTAGGAACAAATTTAAATGAATGGAGTCCTGTACTTGAAGTATTAAAACAAAAAAATGTAGAAGTTAAGACATTTGTATACAATAGAAGAGGATATGGATTTAGTGATGCAGCAGATTTGGAAACACCAGAGAAACAAGCTGAAAACTTAAAAATTTTATTAAGAAAAGCAGGTGTAAGTGGAAAACTTATTCTTGTAGGTGAGGAATATGGAAGTCTTGTTATGACAAATTTTGCAAACTTATATCCAGATTCTGTTGCAGGAATGGTACTGGTAAAGCCCTACTTTGAGGATGAAGTAAAAAGTAAAGAGTTTAAGAGTGATATAAGATGGAGATATATAAAAAGTAAGATAGAAAAAGCAGGAACTAAGTTTAGTTTAACTATGCTTATTGATAAGATGAATTTGGATTATAGTGTTAATGAATTTGAGGAGTATTTAAAGGGAGATGCTTTAGAAGAATTCAATATATTAAAAAATCAAACATCTTATAGAAAGGCTGTAAATAATGAATTAGAAAGTTTATATACTTATTCAGGTAATAGTCAAGTAAGTGAATTGATGAAAGGAAAGCCACTATATATTATTACTAATAATGAGGCTGATCCAATACAAAGAATTGGAGAAAAAGATTTGACAACAATATATAATACCGAATTAGGTGAAACAGTTATATCTGTTAGTGATCCAGTTACTGTAGCAACAGGAATATCAAATGTTACTAAGGAAGCAAAAAAGATTGCCAAAAAGGCAAGTAGTTAAATATTTCAATAAATAATTTATGATGACATAAACTTGTCACAAATGGATAGTATACTTTAGTTATAGAAATGAGGAACATATTTTAGGAGGTAAATATTATGTATAATGATGAAGATAATAATGCTAATAAAAATAATTATGGTAATTATAATGGTTCCAACCAATATACTAATCCAAACTTCACATTTGTAAATGATGATGATAGAAATAAAGAAAGAGTAGAAAAAAGAAAAAAGACAGCTAAATGGGTTACAGCAGTAGCTGGTGGAGTTATAGTAGCATTTCTTGGTGGAAGTATTGGAAGCTATGCTACATATAGAATCCTTAAGGATGATAAAATAGTATCATCAGTATCATATGCTGCACCAGAGTTTTCTAGCAGTGATGATGGTTCTTTAACAATATCTGAAGCTTTTGAAAAAGTAAAACCAGCAGTTGTTACAATTTCAACAAAGAGTATACAAGAAATTATGGGCGGACTTTACTCTCAAGAAGTTCAAGGACTAGGTTCAGGATTTATAATTAATGAGGACGGATATATATTAACAAACTACCATGTTATTAGTGGCAGTACAGATGTTAAGGTGCTTTTAAGTAATGGTAAAGAAGCATCAGCAAAGGTTGTAAATTACGATAGTTCAATGGATATAGCAATGCTAAAGTTAGAGGATGGAACTGAAATACCAGGTGTGGCTGAACTTGGTGATTCTGATGCTTTATATCCAGGTCAAGATGTTATAGCAATTGGTACTCCATTATCAAAAGAATTTGCACAAACTCTTACTAAAGGTGTTGTAAGTGCTGTTGGAAGACAAGTAGGTTCAGAATCAGGAAATACATTAGAAGTTATACAAACTGATGCAGCAATCAATTCAGGTAATAGTGGTGGACCATTAGTTAATACTAAGGGTCAAGTAATAGGAATAAATTCAATGAAACTTGGAAATTCAGGTTCATCTTCTAATGCAAGCATAGAAGGTATGGGATTCTCAATTCCTATAAATGTAGCTAAGGAAAGAATTGATTCTTTATCAAAGCCAATATTAACATTAGGTATAAGTGTTGTCGCAATAGATGAACAAAAGTCAGCACAAAGCGGATATCCTGAAGGATTATTTGTTAAGTCAGTTAATGAAGGATCACCAGCTGATGCAGCAGGAATAAAACAAAATGATATAATAATCGAATTTGATGGTACTAGAGTTAAAACATACAATGAGTTAAGTGAATTAAAATCTAAGAAAGAAGCTGGAGATACAGTAAAGATAACTGTACAAAGAAATAATCAAAAAGTAGATTTACAGCTGACTTTACAGGCTGAAAGCAAGTAAAGAATATGGTACAATAATATTAACATTTCCATTAAATGGGGGGTTAGTATGAGTAAGTTAGATGAAATATATATATCATTAAAAGAATTGCAGAAAAAGTATGATAGAGGTGTATCAGCTTTAGAGTTGAGTGAATATATGAATTTAGATAGAGCTAATATATCTAGATATTTAAATATATTATATAAGGATAATAGAGTAGATAAAACAGGTGGCAGACCTGTTATCTACTCTATTTCTGCTAAAAAGGAAAATTATATAAAGGAAGAAAAACATAAAAATAGTTTTAATAATATGATTGGTTCTAAATCAAGCTTAGAGGTTCAAGTACAGCAGGCTAAAGCTGCTATGCTTTATCCACCACATGGTCTTCATACATTATTACTTGGGGAAACTGGAGTGGGAAAGTCAATGTTTGCAGAACTAATGTATAGATTTGCAATAGATAATAATATGATTAGAGAAAATGCACCATTTGTTAGATTTAATTGTGCTGATTATGCAGATAATCCTCAACTAGTTATAGCTCAAATTTTTGGTGTTAAAAAAGGGGCTTATACTGGTGCGGATTCAGATAGAGAAGGACTCTTAAAAAAGGCTGATGGAGGTATCATTTTTTTAGATGAAATACATAGATTATCACCTCAAGCGCAGGAGATGTTATTTACCTATATAGATCAAGGATTTTTTAGGCCTCTTGGAGAAACTGAAAAGGTTATAAAGGTAGAGGCACAAATTATAGCAGCTACTACTGAAGAACCAAAGTCATTTATGTTAAGGACTTTTACAAGAAGAATTCCTATGACAATAACATTGCCTCCATTAAAGGTAAGAAGTGTACGTGAAAGATATTATTTGATGGAAAAGTTTATAAGAGATGAATCAGAAAGGTTAGATAAAAGTATTTATTTTAATAAGAATGCATTAATTTCATTTTTGTTATATGATTGTCCTAATAATATAGGAGAGCTGAAAAGTGATATTCAGCTTGAATGTGCTAAAGCGTTTTTAAATTATAAAGTAAATAATAAAAGCATTATACTTATAGATCAAGGCAATTTAAATTCCAAAATTAGAAAAGGACTTATGAAGCTCCAAGATTATAGAGAAGAAATTGATGAATTGCTAGAAAATATGGGAGATGTATTAGAATTTTCTTATATAAATGATGAGAGTAAGTTTAAGTTGAGTGATAGAAGGAGTGATGTTAGAAACAAGCAATTTTATGATGTAATTGAAGGAAAGTTTATAGAATTAAAGTCTAAGGGGATAGATGAAAAGGAAATAAGTGAAATTTTAAATATCGATATTAATAAATATTTTAAAAAGTATATTAAGGATTTGAAGAAGCCGTATATTAGAAAGGAAATCTCTAAAATTGTTGATAGCTCTATAATTAATGTGGTAGATGAAATTCTAGAGCTGGCCTCTAAAAGATTAAATAGGCAGTATGACGAAAAGGTTTATTTAGGTCTTGCTCTTCACTTACAAGGAAGTATTGAAAGAATAAAAAAGGGAATAGAAATATATCATCCCAAGTTAAATCTAATAAAGACTGAATATAGCGAGGAATTTTATCTTGCTATTGAA
This sequence comes from uncultured Clostridium sp., assembly GCA_934746785.1. Taxonomy (GTDB): domain Bacteria; phylum Bacillota; class Clostridia; order Clostridiales; family Clostridiaceae; genus Clostridium. The sequence continues at coordinate 13,579 of CAKVFO010000006.1, forward strand.
GCGGCTAAAATAGTTGATAAAGTATTCAATATAAAGGTTCCGTTAGACGAAATAGGCTATTTAACAATGTTTATAGAAACAAAACCTAATGAGGAAAATAAAAAGAAAACCGAAAAGGTAAAGATATTATTGGTAATGCATGGTTTAAGTACAGCTACTAGTATGGCAGAAGTAGCAAATAAATTAATAGGTGATAAATATGCAGAAGCTTTAGATATGCCGTTGAATACTAAAGCTGAAGATATGTATGAAATTGTTAAAGAAAAAGTAATGAAGATGAGAAATGAAAATGGTGTACTTTTGTTAGTTGATATGGGATCATTAACAAACTTTGGAGATATGATTAGTGAAGAGACAGGGATAAAAGTAAAAACTGTTGATATGGTTACAACATTAATGGTTATGGAAGCAGTAAGACAAGCTATTAGTGGAAGAAATTTAGAGGAAATTTATAAGACTTGCAATGATATGACTGGTGGAAGAAAAAGAATTAATAGAATTGCTAATAAAAGTATAAAGGGAAGTGCTATAATAACATCTTGCTTTACTGGAGAAGGCTCAGCAGAAAAGATGAAACAAATACTTGCTAAGAAATTAGCTAATATTAATGATGTTGAAATAAAGACTTTAAATATTATTGATAAAAATGATTTTATTGAAAAAGTAGAAGAAATAAAAAATGAATATAATGTTTTAGCAATTGTAGGAACAGTAAATATAAGTGTAAATGGTATTCCTTTTATTCCAGCACCAGATATATTAAGTGGGGAAGGAATTGAAAAGCTGGATATAAAAATTTTAGAGGAAGAAGATTATACTAAGTTAGCTAAGTCTGTTGATAGTCAATTTAATAAACTTGATGGTATAGAACTTGTTAATTTAGTTAGAAAATCAATTAGAGAGATAGAAGAAAGATTAGAAGTACATATATTACATGAGGTAGAAGTAGGATTAGTACTTCATTTATGTTTTTTAGTAGATAATAGAATAAGGGGATTAAAAGATACAAGCTTTGAGAAGCTAAGTGAATATAGAGAAAAACATGCAAAAGAATTTATAATGATAAAACAAAGTTTAAGAATTCTTGAGAATACTTATAATATAACTGTTACTGATAGTCAAACTGCATTTATTATAAGAATAATGATTGAAAATAACATAAGTGTGTAAAAATCAATGTATTGTGTAAAAAAACTGTGTAAAAAAGCACAGTTTTTTTTATTACAATCTGTAGTTTTTAGATTAAACTTCTGTAAACATTTAATTTTTGTTTTGGCATGTAAATTGCTTATATAATAGTGTAAAGAATTATTAGAAATTTTATTATGTACGGGGGTTTTTATTATGACAAAGATTATATTATGTTGTTCAGCTGGTATGTCAACTAGCCTTTTAGTTACAAAGATGAAAGCAGCTGCTAAAGAACAAGGAATTGAAACTGCTATTCAAGCAATGAGTGAAGCAGAAGTTAAGAATCATGAAGATGAAATGGATGTATTATTATTAGGACCACAAGTTAGATTCTTATTAAAGAAGATGAAGGAAAAATATGAGCCAATGGGGATTCCTGTTACTGTAATACCAACAGTTGAATATGGAACAATGAATGGTGCAAAGGTATTAAAATTAGCTTTAGATTTAGCAGAAAAAGGTGTTGAATGATATAAACTTAAGTTTATAGGATTGACTAAAAATATATGTTTAAAGGGAGATAGGTTATGGAAGAACAAATCATGTCATTAATAGTTCACAGTGGAGAAGCAAGAAGTTATGCAATGGAAGCTATAGCTGATGCTAAAGAAGGAAATTCAGAAGAAGCAAATGCTAAACTTAAGAAATCAGAAGAAGAATTAGGAGAAGCTCATAATACTCAAACTGCATTAATTCAAGCTGAAGCAGGTGGGGAAAAGATACCAATGTCTTTATTAATGGTACATGCACAAGACCATTTCATGACATCAATGACACTACAACAACTAGCTAAAGAAATAGTTGATCTATATGCTAAAATCAAATAAAGTATAAAATTATGAATTATATAAATTATTTTAAGTTATATAAGCACATTTTTCGTTTACTTTCATATTTTATAGTATAAAGAACAATGGAGGTAAAAGTTATGAGCGGAAAATGTGCAGTTTGTTCTGTATGTCCAGGAGAAAATGAACAAATAGAGGCAGTCATTAAATTACAAAAGGAAAGAAGAGCAGTAATTCATGGTACAGTTTTAGATGCTAATGGAAATCCAGTTCCAGATGCAGTAGTTAAGTTATTACAAATTGTTGATGGATGTAAATTGCCTTATCCTTTAACTCACACATTTACTGATAAGTATGGTCAATTCTTATTAGGACCTTTATGTCCATGTAAGAAATATATGCTAAAGGTTTATAAAGATAATATTAAAGTAAAATATATGCCATTAGATGTTGACTGCTATGAAGGAAAATGTATAGGAATAGATAATAACTGTAAAGATCGTTGTGAAGATAGTTGTCACTAAAATTATATTTTAAAAAGCCCTTTTTAAAGGGCTTTTTATTTTGTTTCAGATGTTTTATACTTAAAATATAAATTTTTAGAGGTGTTTATATGAGTAAGAAGATTAAGTACATTATGGGAATACTTTTGGTAGTGCTTACAATTGTTATATCTATATTGATTGTTAACATGGTTGAGGTTAAAGATGATGATGCTGTAAAAGGAAGCTTAGTTATATGGGTAGAAGACAATACTTATGATTATATGAATAAATCAGCAAAAGATTTTGTTGAAAAAAATAGTAAAGTAGAAATAAAAATAGTTAAATCTAGTTATGATGAGATACAATCGGCAATTATATCAGGAAATGTACCTGATGTGGTTCAGTTAGGAAGCGAAAAACTAAGAGAGTTATCAAAAACAGTAAATTTTATTAATGAAAATAATGATGAAAGTATAATGAGTAGTTTTTCAAAAAATTATATGAAGTCTAGAATAAATGAAATTAAAGATGAAGGTAAAGTATTAGGTATACCTATGACTTCAAGACCTTTAGTATTATATTTAAGAGAAGACATGCTTAAAAGTTATGGATATACATATAGTCAGATTAATACTTGGAATGATTTAATTAAGATTGGCAATGATATAAATGTAAAAAGTGGTGGAAAAGTATGTGTATTAAATGCTGTTGGTAAAGATTACGAAGATTTGATTTCACTTATTATAATGCAGGCTATGGAAGAAAATTTAAAGGAAGATGAAATTAAAAGTTATATAGACAATACTATTACTAAGTTAACGGAAAATAAAATATTGAATAAAAATATTAATGGGCAGTTTTTAGCTAGGATATCTTCAAATAATGATATGTATGAATTAAGTAATATAAAAGAAGAATGCAAATGGATAGCATGTAATGTTCCTGCTGTATATAATGGCAGCAATAAGTTTTATAATGCAGAGGGAGATAATTTTGTGATATTAAAAAACTATGATAAGAATTATAAGCTTATAAAGAAATTTTTTGATCATATTTCAAATGATAATAAGGTTAGAGAAGAGTATATTTTAAATGGAACATTATTTTCAAGTTTTATATCTTCATATAAGAATAAGTCAATTGAAACAGATATAAATAATTTTATAGGGGAAAGTCCTGTAATTGTTATGAATAATATATATATTAAGGCTCCTGAAATAGAAGATTATGATTTATATTTTAAGATTAAATCCCAATACAAATAAAATAAAGGCTGTATAAAAAGAAATACTTCACTTGAAGTATGATTTATTATCTAAAAAAGATAAAATAATTTACAGAGTATATGAAAATGCTATACTCGCAAATTATTTTATCTTTTTTTCAAGGAGATATTTAGTATAAATACTTTTGATACATCCTCTTTTTAAATTGCTTCTAGTATTTTTTTATATGCATAAAGAGTTTTTTGCGCAGTATTATTCCAATTAAAATTTAAACTTCGTTTATAGCCTTTTTCTCCAAGACTATCCTTTAAACTTTTATTATTCAATAAGGTAATTAACGCTGAACTTAAGTCATTAACATTATATGGATTTATTAATATTGCAGCATCAGAAGTTACTTCGGGAATAGAGGTTAAGTTAGAAGTTATTACAGGAGTTTTACAGCTCATAGCTTCTAGTGGAGGGAGGCCGAATCCCTCATAAAGAGAAGGATATATGAAGGCTTCAGCTGCATTATATAGTGTAGGTAAAAAACTATCTTCTATAAAACCAGTAAAAACAATAGAATCAGATAAGCCTTCTGATAAAACAAAATTTTTTAATGATATTCCTTCATCTCGTAGTGAACCTGCAATTAAAAGTTTATAATTTTTATTTAATGAGCTTTTAACCTTTTTAAAAGCTAAAATTAGCTCTTTAACATTTTTTCGCTTACTAAACCCACCAATATATAAAATAAAAGGATTAGTTACTTTAAAGGTATCTTTTACACATTTTCTACATAAGTTTTTATCCATTGGTTTAAATGTTGCATTAGCAGCTAGTGGAGTAACAAATATTTTTTCTTCAGGAAATTCAGGAAAGAATCTTAATATATCTTTTTTTGAATACTCAGAAACAGTAATAATACCAGCAGCTTGAGAAACTATATAAGGCATGTCTCTAAGAAATCTTTTTAAATAACCTTTTCCAACTGTTTCAGGCATTATATAAGGTATTAAATCATGAATAGTAACAATAGTATTAATAGATGAATCAAAAGGAAAACCAATACCATTCTGAGGAATGTGATATAAATCAATATTATTCTTAATTAATAAGTTAGGTACATAAAGTTGTTCATAAAATTCACTGTGTCGTCCAGAAATTAAAAATATATCTGAATTATCTTTTTTTATATCTGATGGAAAGTCTCCAGTCCATATTATATTTAATTTATCAGATGAATTCATGTTTAGTAAATTTAGTACTAAGTTTTTTGTATATGTTCCTATACCAGAACCAGCATGAAGAGTAGCACTTCTAGAATCTATAGCAATCTTCATAGTTACACCTCAAAAAAGACTTATATAATAAAATACTATAAAAAGTAAGGATGTGTGAGTAAAAAATCACATAAAAAAGAATTAAATCATATAATATGAAGGAATTAATTTTGGGGAGTTTTAAAATGGATGAAGGGACAGTAAAAAAACTAATAGAGGAAAATTATAATATAACTGTTAAAGACATAGAACAAGTTAAAGGAAGTTATAAGATTGAGGCAGAGGAAGGACGATTCTGTGTAAAAATAGTAAGATATGAATTCAGACATTTTAAATTTATATTATCAGGCATATTATATTTACAAGCACGTGGTTTTGAAAAAATTCCTACTATTTTAAAGAATAATAAAGATGAATATTATATTGAATTTCTAGGTTATTATGCTTATCTTACAGAATGGATTCCAGCAAGAGAAAGTAACTTTGATAATCCTATAGAACTTTCTATGGTATCAGAGAAGTTAGCCCAGCTGCATAAATGTAGTGAAGGTTTTTCCTTAACAAAGGATATGAAACCACGTATAGGATGGTTTTCATGGATTGATGTATTTAACACACGTAAAAATGAAATTCTGGATTTTCAAAAAAGAATAAATCAGAAAGCTTATAAATCTAGTTTTGATCTTTTATATCTAAATTGTATCGATGAGGAGATAGAAAGAGCTGATAGATGTATAGATTTATTGAAAAAATCAAACTATAAAAAGCTAATGGAAAAGGAAGTTTTAAAAAGAGGATTCTGCCATCATGATTATGCTAATCATAATATATTGATAAATTCCAAAAAAGAAATATATATTATAGATTTTGATTATTGTATTATGGATACTCATATTCATGATTTAGCATCTCTTCTAATAAGGGCAATGAAAAATGGCAGATGGAGTAAGGAGAGAGCTAATTTAATAATTGATAGTTATTCAAAAGTAAAACCAATTACTGAAGATGAAGTAAAGTTAATGGCGTACTTTATAGAATTTCCACAAGCCTTTTGGCAGCTTGGAATACAAAAGTATTGGGAGCAGCAGCCTTGGAAAGATGAACTGTTTTTAAGTAGGTTAAGTAGGTATATAGAAGATAGAGATAATAGAACATTATTCACTAATCATTTTATAAATATATAAGTTTTTTAGGGGGTGATTAATATTGAAACATTAAATGAATATCTATTAAAAAATAAAATAATAGTTAAAGAAAGTTATTTTAAGTCATCTAAATCTATTAAGGATGAAGATATATTAAATCAATTAAGGTTAATAAGTGAAGTAGATAAAATTTTAACTTCTTATTCTTCAATTGGTTATACTCGTTTATATAGTGTTATTGGAAAGAAAATAGAAAATTTTAAAGTACAGCTTAGAAGGTTAAGTATAGATTTGAGTTATAGACAAAAAAAGAAAGATATAAATGAAACAGATATATTTTTAATTAACAAAGGAAATGATATATTAAAAAAAGGTTGGAAAGTGTTAGAGTTACTCAAGGAAGTTGACTATATTTCTATAATCAATAGGAGTATGAATAAAAATGAAATATGTCTTGGAAAGACTGATGAGAGCAATCTTAGAAAAAATGGTTTTATAGAAATAGGAAAATTAAAAAATGTATGCTATAACGTTATAGAAGAGGATGTATATGTGTATTTAAAAAAGTTAAAACTTAAAAATAAATCTTTAAATGTTGATTATTATATTGATGAATTTATTAAAATTAATAATCTAAAAGTAAATAGTAAAGATTATATAAAAGTTTTGTTATTGTTTCCATCTGCTGCTGTTAAGCAGTGGAGTAAGTATAAGGATAATAAAAAGAATTTATCTTCGGAAGAATATTTGTTTAATATAAAGAAAGCATTTGAATATGAAATCTGAGGTGAATTTGCATGAATAAATTAAGGTATGCTGAAAAAAGCTATTTATCAAAGTATGAACTTAGTTTAGATTTTTTTAATGAACTAGGTATAAAAGTTAATGATATTACGCCTCTTAGAAAGGTATTTTTAATTAAAACTGATAGTGGCAATAAAATTTTAAAGAGAATAGATTACGGAAAAGATAGATTAGAGTTTATTAATAATACAGTAAATGAAATTGGGAAAAATTTTAAGAATATAATTAAGTTTTCAAGATTTAAAGATGGAAATACCTATAAGTTTTGGAATGGGTCCTATTATATAGTTATGGATCTTATTCAAGGGAGAGAAGCATCCTTTACTAATCCTATAGAATTAAAAATGTGTGCAGAGACTTTAGCATCAATGCATTTAACATCTAAAGATGTAATAAGAAACAATAATCTTATAAATAAAATTGATATAAGTTTAGAGCGTAAATTATTAAAAGTTTTAAAAAAATTAGAAGTAGTAGAAGCATTAATAGAAAAGTTTAAGTATAGAAATTGTTTTGATGATATACTTTATCATAATATTAATGAATATATTCAAGCAGTTAGAAAAGTAAGAAAAAAACTTAAAGATAGTTGTTATAGTGAATATAGAAAGCAATTTAAAAATGTAGTTGTATGTCATAATGATTTAGCACAACACAATTTTATATATTCGAACAATGAAATGTATTTAATTGATTTCGATTATAGCTCTATAGATTTAAGGGTTATGGATATAGCTGATATTATTTTAAAGGGAATTAAGAATGCAGCATTTGATATAGATAAAAGTATTAATCTAATAGAAACATATGATAATATTTACAAGATTGAATATGAGGAGTATAAGTTAATATATATATTACTATCATTTCCACGAGATATATGCTCTTTGATACAATCTTATTATTTTAAACAAAAGAATTGGGAATTTGAAGTATTCTTAAATAGATTAAAGTTGAAAGTTGAGAATGATAGATTTAGATTAGCATTTTTAGATAAATTTAAAGATAGGTTCTTATAGATAAAAGAACAAAGTGGCTGACCCACGCTTTTTAGCGTAGGAAGCCACTTTGTTAAAGCATCGCAAAAGGTTCTACTCCTTAATATTAAAGGAAATTTTGCTTTTCGGTTCTTTTGCAGCTTACAATTATGTTTTTAACGTATTTACTAACTTACATACCAGAAGGTCAGTAATAATCAGCACTTGCTTTCAAAAAAATTTTAAATTTCCTATACGCTAATAAAAGAATTTGCTTTTTAGTTATATATTAAGCAAATTCTTTTATATTTTAGAGTATATCAGTATAGGCATTGATAGTATTTGATGCAGTTTTTTTCCAAGAAAAATCAGAGCTTCTAATAAGTCCGCTTTTGCTCATATTTGTTGCAAGTTTATTATCAAATAATACATTTTCTATACAATTACTTAATTGATAGATATCATTAGGATTTACTAGCAATGCAGAATTAGAACAAACTTCAGGTAAAGAAGTCACGTTTGATGCGATTACAGGAGTACCACAAGCCATAGCCTCTAAAGGTGGAAGCCCAAAACCTTCATAAAAAGATGGGTAAACAAGGACTTTGGCGCTATTATAAAATATAGGCATATCTTCTAATGGTATAAAATCTGTAAAAATAACATCTTCTGATATATTTAAATTTTCAGCTCTATTTTTATAAAGTGAATAAGAAAAGCCTTTTTTACCTGTTATAACAAGCTTTAAGTTTTTTCTTTTACTTGCATTTAATAAAGAAAATGATTCGATAAGACCTATAATATTTTTTCTAGGACTAAATCCGCCAACATAAAGAATAAAATTATCAGATATAGAATATTTTTTATTTAATATATTTTTACAAATAGACTTATTTAAAGGTTTATATATTTTTTCAGCTGCAAGATGTGTAACGTATATTTTTTCTTTTGGGAAATTAAAGTAATGGGCGATATCATCTTTGGAATATTGAGATACAGTTATAATACCTTCACATTTAGGAATTAAATTTGGAAGTATATTATTAAATATATTTAAGTATCTATCACTAACTGTTTCAGGCATTTTTAAAGGAATAATATCATGTAAGGTTATTATTTTAGCACAATTTATATTTTCTGAAAGACCAACACCATTTTGAGGAACATGATACATGTCAATTCTAGAATTATCTAAAATATTTGGAACGCTTACTTCTTCCCAAAAATTATTATTAGGAGAGTGATGTATAGGTTCTATTTTGAAGTTTGAATTTAAATTAGTTAACGTTGAGTTTTCAGGTAGAAAGATTAAGTAGTCATTATCTGAATCAATAGCATTTAAGTTAGAAATAAGCTGATAAGTATAAGTACCTATACCAGTTCCTCTATACCATTTAGCAGCTCTGCCATCTATACCAATTCTCATGATGTATCCTTTCTAAGTACTCTCATTTTATTATATTAAAATACAGTAACTTTTGTTAATAAAAGAAATATAGGTCACATATAAATATAAAGGAGGTGAGGACTATGATGAGGGAATTTGAAATTGAAAGACAGTTTAATATTAAAATTGAGATATTAAAGGCTAATAAAGGAATCTATTATTTAAAAACTAATAAGGGCGAGAGATGTCTCAAAAAAATAAACTATGGGCCTCAGAAGTTATTGTTCGTTTATGGAGCAAAAGAGCATCTAATTAATAATGGATTTACTAATGTAGATAAGTATTTTCTAAATACTGATGGAGAGCCATATGCACTTGTTAATGAAGATCTTTATACTCTTTCTGAGTGGTTAGATGGAAGAGAATGTGATTTTCACAATATTGAAGAAGTAAAAACTGCAGCAAAAACTTTAGCAAAACTTCATGAAGCTTCAAAGGGGTATGATCCACCTGATAATTCAAAGTTAAAAAGTGATTTAGGAAGATGGCCTCATTTAATGGAAAAAAGGATAAAATCACTAGACAAAATGAGAGATATGATAAGGAAGAAGAGCGTTAAGAGCGATTTTGATATGTTATATTTAAAGTCTATGGAATTTTATAAAGAAATAGGAAAGAAAGCATTAGAAACATTGAATTCATCAGCTTATGAGAGTCTTTGTGCTAAGGCTGAAGAAGAAAAGAGTTTCTGTCACCATGATTACACTTATCATAATATTATTATTAATGGAAACGATGTTCATGTAATTGATTTTGATTACTGTAAAAGAGAAGTCAGAACTTTTGACATATCTAATTTTATGATAAAAGTACTTAAAAGAATTGGTTGGAGTATTGATTTTGCTAAGGAAATATTGACTGCATATAATAGCGTTTCTAAATTAAGTGAAGAAGAAATGAAGGTATTATATGCATATTTACAATTCCCACAAAGATATTGGCGTTTAGCTAATAGATATTATTACAATGAAGTTAATTGGGGGCAAGATACTTTTGCATTAAAACTTCAAGGTATAGTAAATGAACAAGAGAAGTATCTAAAGTTCTTAGGAGAATTTAGAAAAGAATACGACTTATGATAAAAGTATGATTGAATTTATATTAATAAATAAAGGCTAGAAAAATGTCTCAAAGAGTTGAATAAGCTATGTGTTAATTCAATTTTCAATTGAGACGTTTTTTTACGTATAGGAAATTTCTCTTTAGTATTTAAGAAGAATGAACAAAATAAATAAATGAATCATATAAATAATATGAAGTACTATTAAGAGGAAAAATTATATGGATATAGGTGATTATGTAGTAAGAAAGTCATATGATAGAGATATAACATTTAAGATTATCGATATAAAAAGAGAGGGAGAAAAGAAAACATATATATTAAAGGGAATTAGTATAAGAATAATTGCAGATTCAGATGGTCAAGATCTTGAAAAGGTGGATGAAAGTTATCTTGGCAGTAATGAAAAGATATTAAATAGCAGAGTTTCTAAGGCTATAAAAAATGCAATATCTTTTAGAGGCGAGGTATTACCTAGAGTTAATAAGAATAAAAAAATAATAGAGAATAAAGAAATGATGTTTGGAAGGCCAGGGAAGATACTTCATGTTGATGGTGATAAGGAATATATGGAGACTTGTTTGAAAGTTTATAAACAGCTTTCTTTGGATGCAGTTGGACGAGCAATACCTGAGAAGGAACAGCCAAAGGTTATAGTTGATTTAGTGAAGGAGGTAAAGCCTGATATAGTTGTGATTACAGGGCATGATAGTGTAGAAAAAAATTCATCAGATTATTTAGATTTACACTGCTATAGAAATTCAAAGTATTATATAGATTCTGTAAGAGCACTAAGGAATTATAATTCTAGCTATGATGAATTAGTAATATTTGCAGGAGCCTGTCAGAGTTGTTATGAATGTATGTTGGATGCAGGAGCTAACTTTGCATCTAGTCCTAGCAGAGTATTAATTCATTGTCTTGATCCTGTATTTGTTTGCGAAAAGATAGCTTACACAAGGATTGATGAAATAGTATCAATAAAAGATGTTATAGAAAGTACAATTACAGGAATAAAAGGTATTGGAGGCCTTCAGACAAGAGGTAAGTATAGAGAAGGATATCCCAAATCACCATATGTATAAATATAATAAAGAAATATAGTTTATATAAGTATCTGTCCTTAACTATTGTTAAAGATGGACGGTTTATATAGACTATATTTTTGTTGAAATTTCTTATATAGTTTATATGATATTTTGTTTATGCAGGAAGAGTGCAGTGTAATGGAGTTGAAAATAAGTTTAGTAATGTAAATATAAATTGTTGTAAATATTTACTTATGAATAAAAAGGAGAAAGATAAGAAATACTAAATAAAGTGATGCTTAATAAGTGTTAAAAAGATACACTATTAAGCATTTATTAAGAAAATATTAAAAATATCTTAAAAGTGTATTGACAATATACCTTGTATAGTGATAAAATTTAAATTTTATTTGACAGTACATAAGAAAAAGAGTATAATAAAATAAGGAAAGAGGGTGTTAAAGTGGAAAAAATTAAAAATATTTCAACAATCAAAAAAGATATAGAGAGACACATAGGAGAAAAAGTAACCTTAAAGGCAAATGGTGGTAGAAAGAAAATTCTAGTTAATGATGGAGTCTTAGAAAGTGCTTACCCTAGTATTTTTGTAATCAGATTAGAAAATGACACCCAGAGGACTGTGACTTATAGCTATTCAGATGTTTTAACAAAAACAGTTCAATTATTTTTTCCAAGTTAGCAATTAAACTTCGATAAAATCGGAGTTTTTTTTTTTTTTTAGAAAAAAATGTATTTTAAAATAATAAATATAATTTTAAAAAATAATAAAATTATGTGTAGTAATTGTATGATGTTGCGGTAAAGATTTCGCTAAAATTAAGAAGTTTTAACGTGGCATTATTTTTTTAATATAAAAAAAGAAAGATGGTGGGTTCCATCTTTCAACTATGGTATAAAAGGGTATTGAGAATTTATGAGAGGTTATATGGTCAATAACCAAGATTAATGATACGACAAATTAGTTTAATTGTCAACACATTTTGTATAAAAATATTAAAAAAATAAATTAAAAAGATTTCTAGGGGATTATTGTATTTATTTATTACTATTAAAATTTCATATATATAGTCATAAAAACTATTTATCAACTATATAGTTAATAGTAGGAATTCTATAGGAGGTAAGTATGGCAAGGATAGATGTTATTAAAGAAAATTTACAGTTTGAACAACTATTATCTGAAGATTGTTCAAATACTATTTTAAGGGAAGAATATTTAATACCAGATACTCATCCAGATGTAGAAAAGATTCTATTGGTAGAGGCTAATCCTATAATAACTAGTAAAGAGATTGTAGGAGCTAAAATAATTGTAGAAGGTCATGTAGAATATAATGTTATCTATATTCCAAGGGAGGATAATTCGGCAGTAAACTCAGTAAGTTATTCTGAAAAGTTTACAAATTCACTTGATCTTGGTGAAAGCGAACATAGAGTAAATTGTGAAGTAGAATGTAAAATTGAACATATTGATGCTAGTATCATGAATGAAAGGAAAATATCAATTGAAGGAGTTGTTAAATTAGATTGGCAATTATATTCAGATACAGAATTTGATTTTGTAAAGGACCTTCAAGCATCTGACGGGGTGGAAATATTAAAAGAAAGTGACAATATTAACAAGTTAGCATCGAGTAAAGAAATTGAAATGATAGGTAAATCTATATTAAGAGTTGGTATGGATAAGCCACAGGTATCTAAGATTTTAAAATGTTCATTAAGATTACACAAAAAAGAAATGAAATCAGGAGAAGACAAGGTATATTTGGGATGCTATTGCAAAGTAAACATCTTATATTCAGCTGATAATACAAATGATATTATGACTCTAGAAGATGATGTTTATGTTTCTCAAGATGAAGAAGTAGCAGGGGTATCTTCAAGTATGATACCTTATATTGTTTATAATATTAAAAATTCAGACATTGTAGTTGAAGAAGATGATTTAGGGGAAGCAAGAATTGTAAATATTGAATTTTTGATAGGTGCTAAAATAAGTGTATTTTCTGATGAAAATATATCAGTAATTAAAGATGCATATTCTCCAAAGTTTCCAATAAATATTGAGAAGAATGTTTATAATATTGGATCACTTTTAGGAATTCAATCAACTGAAAATATTATAAAGGATAATATATATCTAAAAGAAGGAGATTTGAAACCAGAAAAGATTATAAATGTTACTGGAGATATTATTGTATCTGATAAAAAAATCTCTGATAATAAAGTAACAGTTGAGGGGATTATAAAGTTAGATGTAATATATAAGACAAGTGATGAAAATAATTTATATGGACACGTATCAGGTGATATACCATTTACGTCAGTATTAGATATGATTGGAGCAAAAGAAGATATGAAGGCAGTTGTTAAATCTGCTTTAGAATCTTTAGATGCCATAATTGAAGCAAATACAATAGCTGTAAAGGCTAGTGTGGCTATAGGAATCAAAGTATTTTGTCAAGTACAGAAAGAATTTATATCTGATGTCATAGAAGGTGAAGGAGAAGTTTCAGATAAGAAATCTAGTATAACTATATATGTTGTAGGAAAAGACGATACATTATGGAAACTTGCTAAAAAGTATTGTTGTACAATGCAAGAATTATTAAAAATTAATGATTTAGAAAATGAAGATAGTTTGCAGGAAGGCGAGAAGTTAATTATTCCTGGAAGAGCTGTTTTTTAACATTTAGAAAAGCATAAAATTTTTTGAGAGCGAGTACTGATTATGGCTGGCTTTCTAATATGTAAGCTGGCAAAACGTTAAAAAATAATTGTAGGCCGTAAAAGAACCCGAAAGCAAAATTTCCTTTAATATTAAGGAGATAGAAGTGATGTTTTTCAGCTACTGGTTATGATTTTGGAGAATAAAAATATTACTTCCATTCTCCAATTTTGCTTTTAGAACTTTTTGCGATGCTTTAACAAAGCTGTTTCCTGCACTAAAAATTTTCTTCAGTAGAAATTGATACTCTGCAATTAGGTTAATTGCAGAGTATTTTTAATGTATAGGAAAATTTAAAACTTTTTTTGAGAGCTAGCACTGATTATGACTGACTTTCTGATATGTAATCTGGTAAATACGCTAAAAAATAATTATAGGTTGCAAAAGAACCAAAAAGCAAAATAATTAAAATAAACATTTTTTGTGCAAAGTATGCAAGGTAATTTACTATAAAGTACTATTTTAGGTAAAAGAAAATGAATAATTGATAAATTCTTTGGTAAGAATAGAATATGTATGATTTGAGGTGATTAAATGGAAATAGAGTTGAATGGAAATTTAATTATTATCGGGGGAGCTGAAGATAAAGAAGGGAAAAAAGAAATATTAGAAGGTGTATGCAATTGCATTGATAAAAAGAAAGATATTCTTTTAGTTGTTACTGTTGCTACTTTATATCCAGAAGAGGCAGCAGAAAAATATAATAAAGTATTTAAGAAGTTAGGGGTAAGCAATATTGAAATTCTTGATATCAGTATCAGGGAAGATTCCTTTAATGAAGAAAATGTAAGATTGATAGAGAAAAGTAAGCTAATATTTTTTACAGGAGGAGATCAACTTAGAATTACAAGTTTAATTGGAGGAACTCCAGTATGCGAAGCTCTAAAAGAAGCAGGAAAAAGTGGCAAGTACATAGTTGGGACATCAGCAGGTGCATCTGTTATGAGTGATACTATGATAGTAGAGGGAGAGGATGAAGAATCTCCAAGAAAATGCACGTTAAAGATGTCACCAGGAATGGGATTTATAGAGAATGTGATAATAGATCAACATTTCGCACAGAGAGGAAGGATAGGAAGGCTGTTAACAGGCATAGCACAAAATCCAGAGGTATTAGGAATAGGAATCGATGAAAATACTGCAATTATAGTTGATAAAGACGGAATTTTCGAAGTAATTGGAGAAGGTGCTGTTTATATCATAGATGGAAGTACAATTTCCTATAGTAATGCGTCTGAACAGAATTGTGATGAAGTACTAAGTATATATAATGTTAAACTACATGTTTTAAAGAATAAAGATAAGTTTAGCTTGAAAAGAAGAACACCTTTTGAGGAGGATAAATTAAAGGATGAAAATAATAAAGCAAATAGCATTTGATGGGCAGAATGTATATTCTCATAGAAAATGCATAAGATTCGATTTAGATTTATGTGGATATGCAGATATACCTAGTAAAGATATTGAAGGATTCAATTATAAGCTAGTGAAGTTATTGCCAGAATTAAAAAAACATAGATGTGGAATTGATGAAGAAGGCGGATTTGTTAAAAGACTAAAAGAAGGCACATATTTAGCACATATATGTGAACATACTATAATTGCAATTCAGAACATGCTTGGAGTTGATGTGTGTTATGGAAAAGCAAGAGAAATACAAGGTGATTTATACTATATTATTATTGAATATGAATATAAGCATTTTGCACTTGAATCTGCGAGATTAGCTGTAGATATTATTAATTCTTTAATAAATAATGAAAGTATTAATTTTGAAAAAAGATTAAATATCTTAAAAGATATTTTAAGTAAGGAATCAATTGGTCCGAGTACAAAATCAATAAAAGATGCAGCTCAAAGATATGGAATGCCAGTTTTCCCATTGGGAGATACAGGGTTTTATCAAATAGGTTATGGTAAGCAAGGAAGAGTTATTGAAGCAGCTATTGGTTCACAAACAAGTTGTGTAGCAGCAGATATAGCATCAGATAAACAACTTACAAAAGCTCTATTAGAAAACCAAAGTATTCCGGTTCCGAGAGGTGAAGAGGTTCACAATGTAATAAATTTATTACAAGAAAGTGAAAAGATAGGATACCCTTTGGTGATAAAACCTAGATATGGAAGTAAAGGAAAAGGAATAACTTTAAATATACGAGATGAAAAAACATTAATAGAATCGTATAAAAAGGTCAAAGATGAATTTGGAGAAGCAATTGTTGAAAAGTATGTAGAGGGAAATGATTATAGGGTATGTGTTGTTGATTATAATGTTGTAGCAGTATCCTTAAGAATTCCACCTTATATAGTTGGAGATGGTGTTCATAATGTAAAAGAGCTTATAATGAAGCTTAATGAAAATGATTTAAGAGGGTATGATCATGAAAAACCATTAACCAAGATAAAAATTGATGAAGAATTAATAAAATATTTAAGTAATAAAAATTTAACTTTAAACACTGTGTTAGAAGAAAATAAAAAAGTATGTTTGAGAGACAATGCAAACTTATCTACTGGTGGTATGGCTATTGATTGTACAGATATGATATCTGAGGAGAATAAAAAGCTTTGTGTAAGAGCAGCAAGAACTATTGGTTTAGATATATGTGGAGTAGATGTGAAAATAAGTGATATTGGGGAGCCTATTTTAGAAAAAGGTGTAGTAATGGAAGTTAATGCAGCACCAGGAATAAGGATGCATTTATATCCTAGTAAAGGTAAAGCTAGAGATGTTGGAGAGTCAATTTTGAGTCTCCAATATGGAGGAGTCCCATTTAATATACCAGTAATATCAATAACAGGTACAAATGGAAAAACAACAACAACAAGACTTACTTCACATGTATTGTCTAATATGGGATATAAGGTTGGAATGACAACAACTGATGGAATATATATTAATGGTGAGTGCATAGATAAAGGTGATGATACTGGTTATAATAGTGCAAAATCCATACTTCTAAATAAAGAAGTTGAAGTTGCGGTTTTAGAAACAGCAAGGGGGGGAATGTTAAGAAAGGGGCTTGCTTATGAACTGGCTGATGTGGCAGCTATAACTAATATAACAGAAGATCACATAGGTGTTGATGGAATTAATTCAATAGAAGATTTAGCACATTTAAAGTCGTTGGTTGGTGAGGCTGTGAAAGAAGATGGATATGTAGTTATTAATGCGGATGACAAATGGAGTAAATCTATTATAAAAAATATTAATGCAAAGAAAATATTTTTCTCAAAGAAGAAAGATAATCCTTTTATACAAGAGTCAATAGAAAGTGGCAATATAGCTATATATATAGAGGATAAAATACTATGTGTAACTAATGAAAGAAAGAAATATAAAGTTGCAGATGTGAGAAATATTCCAATAACTTTAGGTGGAGTCCTAGATTTTAACATTGAAAATGTTATGACAGCATGTGGAATATTAGTTGGTATGGGAATAGATTATTGTATGATATCTAAAGGCTTTAGAAGCTTTAAGTTAGATAGCGATGATAATTCTGGAAGATTTAATATATATGATGTTGATGGAATAAAGGTTATTTTAGATTATGGTCATAATATAGAGGGATATAGAGCAATTCTTAAAGCATTGTTAAAGATGAAGAAGAATAACTTGATAGGTGTAATAGGTGTCCCAGGAGATAGAAGTAATAAAGTTATTAATAAGATAGGAACTATGTGTGGAAATGTCATGAATGATATATATATAAAAGAAGACATTGATAGGCGTGGTAGAAAAAAGGGAGAAGTAGCAGAGTTACTTAAAAGTTCTGTGGATGAATGTGAGAATGTTGAAGGAAAAATAATTCTAGATGAAAGAGAAGCTTTAAAAGAAGCGTTAAGTAATGCTAAAGCAGGAGATTATATAATTGTGTTTTATGAAAAGCTTTCTCCTCTTATAGAGATAATAGAGAATTATAAAGGATTTTCAGAAAATAAAAATTTAGCTGGTTTGTAATAATAGGCTGATGCATTAGTTGCATTAGCCTTTATTAATTATAAGTGTTATGTTAAAATTATGAATAATATTGTTGTAGAGGTCGAAAGGAAGTAAGTTATGAAAGGGAAAGCATATGCTAAGATAAATATATCTTTAGATGTTATTGGCAAAAGAGAAGATGGGTATCATCTTTTAAGTATGATAATGCAAAATATTGAATTATATGATGAAATAGAAATTAAAAAGATAGACGAGGGAATAATAATAACGTGTAATAAATCTTTTATTCCAACAGATGAAAGAAATTTAGCTTATAAAGCAGCTAAGTTATTTTTAGAAACTTATAATATAAAATCAGGTGTTTCTATAAATATCATTAAAAATATACCTGTTGCAGCTGGACTAGCAGGTGGTAGTGCAGATTGTGCAGCAGTTTTAAAGATGTTAAATGATATGTTTGATATAAATGCATCAGAAGAAGAGTTAATGAAACTTGGAGAAACTTTAGGTGCAGATGTACCATATTGTATAAAGGGTGGCACTGCTTTATGCGAAGGAATTGGTGAAAAGATTACAGCAATTAAATCATTTGAAAATAAGATAGTTATTCTTGTTAAACCTCCATTTGGAGTATCAACAAAAGATGTATATAAAGCATTTGATTTAAGTAAGGTTAAGATACATCCTGATACAAATAGTCTTATTAAAAATATTGAAGAAGACAATTTAGATTATGTAGCATCAAATATGAAAAATCTTTTAGAAAATGTAACTATAAGAAAGCATAAAATTTTATATAAGTTAAAAGAAAATTTAGTAAAGAGTGGTGCTGCAGGAGCAATGATGAGTGGAAGCGGTCCAACAGTTTTTGCATTTTTTGATGACATGCAGATAGCATTAAAGTGCTATAATGAGTTAAAAGAAAAGTATACAGATGTATTTTTAACAAGAACTATTTAATATGTGAATATAAAACTTCTTTGTGGCAATAATATCAGTCATAGGGAGGTTTTTGTTTATGATGAAAAATTTAAAGGTATTATGTGTTTTATTAATAGTTAGTTGTTTATTTACATGGTGTACAGGCTTTGAAACTACTAAAGGTTATGAATTGGGTGGTACTGAAAAAGATGATGGGTATGTTATGGGGGAAGAAATTGTTTATGATTATGAAGATGTAAAGGATGTTGTAATAAGGTTCCATGTTTTAGCTAATAGTGATTCAGATGAAGATCAAAGTTTAAAGTTAAAAGTAAGAGATGAGATATTAAACTATTTAAAACCTTATTTAGAAAATTTGGAATTAAGAGAAGAAGCAAAAAAGGTTATTTTAGATAAAGAAGATGCAATAAAAGATATTGCTTTAAAGGTTATAAAGGAAAATGGATATAATTATGGAGTTAATACAGAACTTGCACGTGAAAATTTTCCTGAAAAATCTTATGGAAATATAACTTTGCCACAAGGAAATTATGAAGCTATAAGAGTTATTATTGGAGATGGAAATGGGCATAATTGGTGGTGCGTAATGTTTCCAGCATTATGTTTTATTGATGTTACAAAAGGACAAGTAGAAGAAAAGGAAAGCAAGGAAAAGTTAGATGAAGTTATAGAAGAAAGCAAGGAAGAAAAGGTGGAAATTAAATTTAAAATAGTAGAATTAATTAAAAACTTTTTTAATTAAGATAGTGTAGTAAATAATTATTACTTGATTATAACAGGTAAAAATCATAAACTATATGTTGTAACACAAATAGTAATTTGGAGGGATTTGAATATGACAAGAGCATTAGCAATGATGTCAGGTGGATTGGATAGTACTTTAGCAGCAAAGCTTGTTAAAGATCAAGGTATAGAAGTAATTGGTATATGTTTCAAATCATATTTCTTTGGAGAAGAAAGTGCAAAGAAAATGTGTGAGCAAATAGATATAAAATTAGAAGTGGTTGACTTTTCAAGAGAACATTTTGAAATGGTGAAGAATCCTAAGCATGGATGGGGGAAAAATATGAATCCATGTATAGATTGCCACGCCATGATGATGAGATATGCAGGAGAATTATTAAAAAAATTCGATGCTGATTTTATAATAACAGGGGAAGTTTTAAATCAAAGACCAATGTCTCAAAATAAACAAGCGTTAAATACAGTAAAGAAAGAATCAGGATTTGCAGATAAGATATTAAGACCTTTATGTGCATTAAATCTTGAACCAACAGAAATGGAGATTTCAGGACTTGTAGATAGAGAAAAACTTATGAAAATTTCAGGAAGAAGCAGAAAGGTTCAAATGGAGTTAGCTGATAAGTGGGGACTTGTTGATTATCCATCACCAGCAGGGGGATGTAAGTTAACAGAACCAAATTATTCAATAAGACTTAAAGATGCCTTAAATAGAAAAGGTGATCTTACCGATAAAGAAATAGGTATATTGAGATTTGGAAGGCATTTCTTATCACCAGCAGGAACAAAAATTATTGTTTCAAGAACAGCTGATGAAGGTGCAGAAATAAAGAAAATAATAACTAAGGAAGATACTGTATTTTTACCATATAGTCACAAAGGTGCTATGGCAATAATATTAGGGGATGCTTCAAAAGAAGATAAGGAATTAGCAGCAAAAATTGTAGCTAGATATACAAAAGGTAAAGATGAAGAATGTGTTGTTGTAAAGGCGGGATTCTATAATACTAAATTTGAAGATGTATTTGAAGTTAAACCAGCTACAGACGAAGAAATATCACAATACATAATATAATTCTTAGTAGTGAGGAGATGAAATTTTAATGGATAAGAAAGCTATTATTAGTATAACTAGTAATGCAAGTGTAGAGAATGAAGATATAATTGAAGTTGTTTCTCCAGGTAAGTATATAAAGATTGAAGATGGATATAAGGCCATATACGAAGAGACTGAGATATCAGGAATGGATGGGACAACAACAATATTAACAATTAAAGAAAAAGAAGTAGTTTTAGAAAGAGAAGGAACTACTTCAACAAAAATGTACTTTAATAAAAGTGAACCATCAGTTGCAATGTATCAAACACCATATGGAATGCTTGAAATTAGCATTGATACAAAAAACTTAGAAGTTGATATGGATGAAGATGGTGGAAAGTTACAAATAGATTATTCTTTAGCAGTAGCAGGACAAGCTCCCCTTGATACTAAGTTATCATTAAATATAAAAACTCAATAAAGTAAAAAATTAAACTATCATAAAATAAATATATAGATTTATTTTTATGATGGTTTTTATTATTAATTAAAAACATATGTTTATTTCTTTGAATATATGGAAATACTTTTAGTAAAATACAAAAAGGAGAAGTAAACAGATGAATTTAGGAGATAAGTATTTAAAAATATTAAAATTAGTGGCATACTATAATAATATTAATGATGAAGATATTATAAAATTATTAAAAGATAAAGAAAGTAAGTATCTTCTTTTATTGCTATTGAAAAAATATAAATGTATCAATAATGAAAGAATGATGGAAATATTTAGATATAAAAGTTCTAGAAGCATAAACTATAATATAAAAAAAGCAGAAGAGAAATTCTTAGTAAATAAAAGTTTTAGAGAAAAGTATTTTGAAATTGAAGAAAGCTTGTTAAAATAGTTTTAAGTAGTTATAATTATCAATATAAAAAATCGATAATGCCTACCTAATTTCATTTCGATAACATTCATTATAATTCAGTAAATTTAAGTAAATAATTTTGGAGGTGTCATTTTGACAAAGGAAAAATATGAGAAAAGGACTTTAGTTGAATTAAAAAAAATAGCTAAAGAGTTAGGAATAAAGAATATATCTAAATTAAAAAAAGATGAATTAATAAAAAAAGTTAAATCTGTAGAAAAGGTTACTTCTGAAGAAGGTAATAGTATAGAAAAAGATGGAGTGATTTTAAGAGAGAAAATATCACCTAAAACATCTAATAGTAGAGCTTATGATAATACAAGAAGAACTGAAAAAACTGTTGAAAAAAAAGAACAATTAAAAGCTATGATAAATGATTCAAATACTACAAGAGGTATATTAGAAATACTAGAAAATAATAATTTTGGCTTTTTAAGATGTAAAAATTATTTAACAAGCAGCGAGGACATTTATGTATCACCTTCACAAATAAGAAGATTTAACTTAAAAACTGGAGATGAAGTTGTTGGTAAAGTAAGGGAAGCTAAGGAAGGGGAAAAATTTAAAGCTTTACTTTATGTAGAGAAGGTAAATGGAGAAGGTCCAGAAAAAGCTATTGGAAGAAAAAACTTTGAAAATTTAGTGCCTATTTATCCAACTGAAAGGTTAAGATTAGAAACTAATAGATCACAAGATTTATCATCGAGACTTATGGATATTATGTGCCCTATAGGAAAAGGACAGAGAGGAGTAATTGTGGCACCACCTAAAGCGGGTAAAACAACTTTACTAAAAAAGATTGCTCAAAGTATTACAACTAATCATCCAGAAGTGGTGTTAATAGTTTTATTAATAGATGAAAGACCAGAAGAAGTTACAGATATGCAAAGAAGTATAAATGGAGAAGTTATATATTCAACTTTTGATGAAGAACCACAAAATCATGCAAAAGTTTCCCAGATAGTTTTAGAAAGAGCTAAGAGAATAGTAGAACAAGGAAAAGATGTTGTTATTCTTTTAGATAGTTTAACAAGATTATCAAGAGCTTATAATCTAACAGTTACTCCAACAGGTAGAACTTTATCAGGAGGTCTTGATCCAGGTGCTTTAATAATGCCTAAAAAGTTTTTTGGTGCAGCTAGAAACATAGAAGATGGAGGAAGTTTAACAATACTTGCTACAGCTTTGGTGGAAACAGGATCAAGAATGGATGATATGATATTTGAAGAATTTAAGGGAACAGGAAACATGGAAGTACATCTTGATAGAAAACTTCAAGAAAGAAGAATATTCCCTGCTATAGATATTTATAAATCAGGAACAAGAAAAGAAGACTTATTATTAACAGAGCAAGAAAGAGAAGTAACATATTCAATAAGAAGAACTATGAATAGAGATGGTAATATTGAAAACATTACTGAAAATCTTATAAATATGCTTCATAAAACTAAGAATAATAAGGAGTTTTTAGATTCATTTGAAAAAGCTAATATTTTAAAGAAATAAAGAAGGTGGTATTAAGTAATTGATATAAATTACTTAATACCACCTTTATTGATGTATAAGTTTTTCATTCAATGAATTTTCATTATTTATAAGGTTGTTGCAGATATCTACTATCTTTGACTTAGAATATGAACTAGATAAGTATTTTAAGTTATTTCTAATTTTTAATAGCTTATCGGGATCATCAATAAGTGTATTGACTATATCGTTAATTTCTTTATATTCTTTCAGTGAATAAGCATAATTATTAGAAATAAGAAACTCAGTGTTGTCTAATTCTTGACCAGGTATTGCAAAAGGTATTATTAAAGGAATATTTTTAACAATAGCTTCTGTAGATGTTAATCCACCTGGTTTAGAAATTAATACATCACAATAATCCATCAATGAAGAGATATCATTTGAAAATCCAAGAATATGTAGTTTCTTGTTTGAATGATTATAATTTGTCTTAGATAAAAGTGAATTTTTTAAGTGTTCATTATTTCCACAGACTACAGTTATTCTAAGTTTGTTTTTATTTTTTAAAAGTTCATCAAGTACATAAGAAATATTATTAAGTCCCATGCTGCCGCTCATAAGAAGAAGATTAAAATATCCATCATTTCTTATTAAGGATACTTCTTGATTTTTATTATAAAAGTTAGATTTTATAGGTATTCCAATAGGAAATATAATTGATTCTTTTATTCCTTGAGAAACTAAATAATCTTTTGTGCTTTCACTAGCTGTTATATAGGAATCAACTAAGTCATTAATATAAGTATAATGAGCTTTGAAATCTGTAATTACTGAAATAAAAGGAATATTCAATCCTTTTGATTTTAAATAAGTAACCATATCTACAGTGAAAGGATGAGTACCGATTATAATATCTGGTTTTTCTCTATTTATATAAGATGATAATTTTTTTATTATAGGTAGAAATATAAAAGTATTAGATTTATTAATGTAATTTCTATCAGTAAGCTTGTAAAAAAATCCATATAGTTTAGGAAATTTTGAAGCAAAGATTTGGTAACCCAGTACAATAATTTTGTTAAGAATTTTATTTTCTACTAAAAAATCATGTTTGATACACTCAAAGTCCGTATTATTAAAAGCCTCAATTATTGAATCAGCAGCTTGATTATGACCTTGGCCTGTTGAGGTAGTCAAGATTAAAACTTTTTTCATTCAATCCACTCACTTTATAATTTAATATGTATATAGTTTATCACTAAGTTTATCAATATATTATGTAAATGTCTAAAATTTTACACGCTAAAATAAAGAAAATGGGAAAGACTAAGTCTTTCCCAATATTTCCTACTTACCTTGGTTAAGGTTGAATCTCTTATTGAACTTATCAACTCTACCGCCAACGTCAACGATTTTTTGCTTACCAGTGAAGAATGGGTGGCATTTAGAGCATATTTCTACTTTAAGTTCTTCTTTAACTGAACCAGTTGTAAAAGTATTTCCACATGCACACTTAACCACTGCGTCGTGATGGTATTCAGGATGTATGCCTTCTCTCATTTATTTCACCTCTTTCGAATCGACTAAAAATATTAGCCTTTAAATGCTATTTGATTATATCATAGGGGGCAAGTAAGGTCAATAAAATTTAAGAGCACAAGTCGCTATATATAAAGGAATAACTTCAAAAAGGTACTATTTAAAAATGTATTTACATATCAGTATAAAAAATAGAAAAAGAAAGTATGCAAATCTAATCTAGAAATAGGTTTAGTCATTAAATATTTTTATATTCATCTACTTTTTTATAAAATAATTAAATGCTATAATCAAATTTATCTGAGACTAAGGAGAGAAAATTAATATGAGTAAATTATATTTTAGATATGGTGCGATGAATTCAGGAAAATCAACGCATTTAATGCAGGTTGCTTATAATTATGAAGAAAGAGGACTAAGGGTAGTTTTAATTAAGTCAGAAACTGACAAAAAAGGTGGAGATAAGCTTGTATCAAGGTTAGGAGTTACAAGAAAAGTTGATATGGTAATATCAACTCAGGATAGTATTTATGAAATGATAGAAGATAATATTGAAAAATATGGGAAATTAGACTGCATATTAGTAGATGAAGTTCAATTTTTAAAGGAATATCAAATAGATCAGTTATTTAAAATTGCAGTTAAATTAGATATACCTGTAATATGCTATGGATTAAGAACAGATTTTCAAATGCAAGGCTTTGAAGGTAGTACACGTTTATTGCTGATAGCTCATAGTATTGAGGAAATGAAAACTATATGTAAATGTGGAAGTAAAGCATTGTTAAATGCACGTAAAATAAATGGGAAATTTGTATTTGAAGGTGAACAAATTGCTATTGATCATGTAGATAATGTAGAATATGAATCCTTATGCGGAAAATGTTATTATAAATTTAAAGAAGAAAAATAATATTGGTGAAAGAGATGAAATTAATGAAAAAATGTAATGTTGGAGGTCAGGCGGTAATAGAAGGTGTAATGATGAGGGGCGTTAAAGGAGTTGCAACTTCAGTAAGAAAGCCAGATGGTGAAATAATAACGGATTTTAAAAATATTAGACCATTAATAAAAAAATATAAATTTTTGAACATACCATTTATACGAGGAATATTTGTATTAATAGATTCATTAATATTAGGCATAAAAACATTAAATTATTCAGCTTCCTTTTTTGAAGAAGATGAAAAAAGTTCAAAAATTGAAGAATGGTTGAAAAATAAATTTGGAGATAAGGCGAATGATATCATTATAGGAATAACTACTATTATTTCTTTTGTAATGGCCATAGGATTGTTTGTAGGAATTCCAACAGCAGTAGCATCAATATTTCAAGTTACTAGCATGTCTCCTTTAGTACTTAATTTATTGGAAGCAGTAATTAGAATTTTAATTCTATTAGTTTATATGTGGGCAATTAGCAAATTTGATGATATTTATAGAGTTTTTCAATATCATGGAGCAGAACATAAAACTATTTTTTGTTATGAATCAGAAATGCCGTTGACAGTAGAAAATGTTAAAATTCAAGAAAGATTCCATCCAAGGTGTGGAACAAATTTTTTATTTTTAATAATGATAGTAAGTGTTGTTATAATATCTCTTACAGGATGGGGAGGATTTATTGAAAGGTTAGTTTTAAGAATTATATTAATTCCAGTAATTTCAGGAATTACATATGAATTAATAAGATGGCTGGGTAAAAGCAATAGTAAAATATCTAAAATAATAGCATACCCAGGACTTCAACTTCAAAAATTAACTACAAGAGAACCAGATGATTCTCAAATAGAAGTTGCAATTGCAGCTTTGAAGTCAGCAGAAGGGATTGAGTAATATATGAAAATAGGAGAATTATTAAATATAGGTTCCAAAACTCTTTCAGAGGCAGGAATTGATACTGCTAGATTAGATGCACAGCTTTTATTAGGTAAGGTAATAGATAAAGATAAATTATATTTAATGATTAATAATACAGAAAATGTTAATAATACGGATGAGGAAAAGTTTTTTGAACTTATAAATAAAAGAAAAGAAAAAATGCCAGTAAGATATATATTAGGAGAATGCGATTTTATGGGATTAGATTTCTTTGTAGAAGAAGGAGTGCTAATACCTAGAAGTGATACAGAAATTTTAGTAGAAAAAGTATTAAGTATGATAGATGAAAAAGCAGAATTCTATGCATGTGACTTGTGCTCAGGAAGCGGAGCAATTGGAATTGCTTTAGCTAGTTATAGAAAAAATATAAAGGTAGATTCAATTGATTATTACGATATACCTGAAAAAGTTACAAAGAAAAATATAGAGAGACATAAATTGCAAGATAGAATGAATTTTATTAAAAGTGATTTGTTAAGAGAAGCTATTAATCAAGGTAAAAAATATGATTTATTAGTTTCAAATCCGCCATATATTAAGGCTGAAGAGATAGAAACGTTAATGAGTGATGTTAAGGATTATGAACCACATACAGCATTAGATGGTGGAAAAGATGGGCTGGTATTTTATAGAAGAATAATAAAAGACTGTAAGAGTGTTTTGAAAAATAATTCTATTGTTGCTTTTGAAATAGGTTATGATCAAGGGGAAAGTGTAAAAGAACTTATGGAACACAATGGATGCAATAAAGTTGAAATTGTTAAGGATTTAGCAGGATTAGATAGAGTAGTAATCGGAATCTTCAATTGTTGATAAAAATAAACATATTGTGATATAATATTAAGATGTGAAAAATAAGATGCGGAGTGATATCATGTTATTAGATAAATTAGCTTTTATAGAAAATAAGTATGATGAGTTATCTGTTAAAATTAGTGATCCTTCAATAATAGCAAATCAAAATGAATGGAGAAAGCTTTGTAAGGAACAAGCTGATTTAGAGATAATAGTTAATGCATACAAAGAATATAAGGATGTAATCCAAGAATTAAAAGATAATAAAGAAATGCTTGCGGAAGAAAAAGATAGAGATATGAGAGAAATGATTCAAGAAGATATTTCATCACTATCATCTAGAGAAGCAGAATTAGAAAAAGAAATACAAATTTTATTATTACCAAAAGACCCTAATGATGAAAAAAATGTATTTGTAGAAATTAGAGCAGGTGCTGGTGGAGAAGAAGCAGCATTATTTGCTGCAAATCTATTCAGAATGTATACAAGATTTGCAGAAAAGAATAGATGGTCAGTAGAAATGATGAGCTCAAATGAAACTGATATCGGTGGATTTAGAGAAGTTGTATTCATGATTAAAGGGAATGGTGCGTACTCTAAGATGAAATACGAAAGTGGAGTTCATAGAGTTCAAAGAGTACCAGATACAGAATCAAGTGGTAGAATACATACTTCAACAGCTACAGTTGCAGTACTTCCAGAAGTAGACGAAGTAGATATAGAAATAAGACCAGAAGATTTAAAAATTGATGTATTTAGAGCTTCAGGAAATGGTGGACAGTGTGTTAATACAACTGACTCTGCCGTAAGAATGACTCACTTACCTACAGGAATAGTAGTTTCATGTCAAGATGAAAAATCTCAAATTAAAAATAAAGAAAAAGCACTTAAAGTATTAAGAGCTAGATTATATGAAAAAGCAGAAGCAGAAAGACATGAAGGAATCGCTGAAGATAGAAGAAGCCAAGTAGGTACTGGGGATAGAAGTGAAAGAATTAGAACATATAACTACCCACAAGGAAGAGTTACTGATCATAGAATAGGTTTAACACTTTACAAGTTAGACACATTCTTAGATGGGGAAATAGATGAAATTCTTAATGCATTAATAACAGCAGATCAAGCTGAAAAGATGAAGAATATGGGTAATACTGTACAATAAATAAGACTTAGAAAGCCTTGCATTATTTAGATGTGAGGCTTTACTTACATGAAAATTAAGTAGACAGGAGACGGTATTATTGAATATTTATAAAGCGTTAAAAAAGGAAAAATCAGATATAAGAAAGATGTGCATAATACTTATTATAATTGCCGTAATACTGCCTATAGCAGTTTTTTTAACTGGATTAACTACTAAGTTTTATTTAATAAGTTTAATACTATTAGAAATACTAAATGTTTTATCAATAATAAGTTTTATTAATGGATATACATTAAAGTTTTCCTGTGCAAATAATAAACTAAAGATAAAGAGTGGGTTATTTGGAATTGAAGGTCTTGTAATTTGTGATAAAGTTGCTTTAGTTCATACTGAAAATATAGAAGATAGTATGGAAATTATAATTATAACTTCAATGAAAGTTAGAAATAAAGGTGTAAGACCTGTTGTTAATGGATTGTTGAAAAAATATTCTAAATTAGAAGAGGAATACGAAAGAATTAGAATGAATAATAAGGATACAATTTATTATTATCAAATAATAAGAAGAGGCGGTTTGAATAAGTATATGCTTCTTGATATGATATATAAAAACTGTGTTAGAGCAGTTTATACCAATGAGTGTATACAGAACATTAAAATAGCAAGAGGACAAACTTTAGTGTAAAGAAGGAAGGTAAAAGTTTTGAAGACAGTAGTATCTAGAATTAATAATTTAAATGAAGATTTACACTTAATAGAAGAAGCTGCTAAGGTAATAAAAGAAGGTGGAATTGTAGCATTTCCAACAGAAACAGTTTATGGATTAGGAGCGGACGCACTAAATGCAGAAGCAGTAAAAAAAATATTTGAAGCAAAGGGAAGACCACAGGATAATCCATTAATTATACATGTCGCATCAAAGGATGTAAGTAAATATGTTTCAAATGTATCAGAGGTGGCAGAAAAGTTAATGAATAAATTTTGGCCAGGACCTTTAACGGTAGTGTTAAATAAAAAAGATATAGTTCCAAATGTAACTAGTGCTAATTTGAGTACAATAGGAATAAGGATGCCAGATAATGAGGTTGCTCTTAAGCTTATAGAACTATCAGGAACTACAATAGCAGCACCATCTGCTAATATAAGTGGAAGACCAAGTCCTACTGATATAGAAAGATGTGTAGAAGATTTAAATGGTAAGGTTGACTGTATAATTGGAGGACAAAAGAGTAAAGTAGGAGTAGAATCAACAATAGTAGATTGTACTGTTAATCCACCAGTAGTTCTAAGACCAGGAGGAGTAACATTAGAAATGTTACGAGAAGTTGATTCTGAAATAGAATTAGATAAAGGATTAATGACTAAACCGACTGAAGATTTTAAGCCTAAAGCACCTGGAATGAAGTATAAGCATTATGCTCCAAATGCCAAGGTTAGAATTATATCGGGAAACAATGAAAAAGTAGTTGAAAAAATTCAAGAAATGGTACACAATTATATAGATAATGGTAAGCGAGTAGGAATATTATCATCCAAGGAAAATGCAGATAAATATAAAATGGGAGAGGTTATTTCTATAGGAAGTTTATATAAGTTAGAAGAAGTAGCTCAAAACTTATTTGAAGATTTGAGAAAGTTTGATGATATAAATGTAGATATCATATTAGCAGAGGCTTATGAAGAAAAAGGTGTAGGAATAGCAATAATGAATAGATTGAAAAAATCTGCAGGTTACGATATTATAAATGTTTAGAAGGAGATAGCCATGGATAAGTTATTAACAAGTATGATTAAAAACAAAGCATACTTTTTAAATATAAGAAATAATGAGTCTTATGCTATTAATTCATTTATAAAAAAGTTATTAGTGAGTAAAAATAAAATAGGTATTTGATTATGTAAGGCATTTTTTATATATATTTAATTGATTGCATCAATGTTTTTAATAGCACAATTAATAGATATTATATAGAGAAAATGTCTTTTATAATATATAATTTTTTTTAGGAGGTGCAGTTATGAAAATAGCAATAGGATCAGATCATGGTGGATTTGAATTAAAAGGAGAAATAGATAAATATCTTAGTGAAAATGGATATGAAGTTAAGGATTTTGGAACTTATTCAACAGATTCATGTGATTATCCAGATTACGGAGTTAAGGTTGCTGAAGCAGTAGCATCAAATGAATATGACTTTGGAATTTTAATATGTGGCACAGGAATTGGAATTAGTATAGCTGCTAATAAGGTTCCAGGAATAAGAGCTGCGTTATGTTCTGATACATTTAGTGCACATGCAACAAGGGAACATAACGATGCTAACATTTTAGCAATGGGTGCAAGAGTTGTAGGCCCAGGATTAGCAGTAGATATAGTGAAAACTTTTTTAAGTGCTAAATTTGAAGGTGGCAGACATATTAATAGAATAAATAAGATATCAGAAATAGAAAAGAAATATAACAAATAGGAGAGAAAAAATATATGAGCAAAGTTGTTGAAGTTAATCATCCTTTAGTATTACACAAGTTAGCGTATCTTAGAAATAAGAATACTGGAGCAAAGGCATTTAGAGATTTAGTAAGTGAAATATCAACTTTTTTAGCTTACGAAGTTACTAGAGATTTAGAAATGGAAGACGTAGAAATAGAAACTCCAATTTCCAAGACTACATGTAAGATGATAGCAGGTAAAAAGCTTGCAATAGTTCCTATTTTAAGAGCAGGACTTGGAATGGTTGACGGAATGCTTAGCTTAATCCCAGCAGCAAAGGTAGGCCATATTGGTTTATATAGAGATGAAGAAACATTAAAACCAGTAGAATATTTTTGCAAGTTACCAGAAGATATAGCAGAAAGAGAAGTAATAGTAGTAGATCCAATGCTTGCAACTGGTGGCTCTGCAATTGACGCTGTAAGCTTATTAAAGAAAAAAGGTGCTAAATCTTTAAAACTTGCATGTTTAATAGGTTCACCAGAAGGTGTTAAAGCATTCCAAGAAGCACATCCAGATGTTGATGTGTTCATAGCTTCAATAGATGAAAAGTTAAATGATAAAGGATATATCGTACCAGGACTTGGAGATGCAGGAGATAGATTATTTGGAACTAAATAAAAAAGAGAAGTAGTTATGCTATTTCTCAACTTGTATATAAATGGGTTAAATGTATTGGCATTTAATCCATTTATTACTTAATATAAAAGTTTTCTGAAATATGTAATGTTCTATTTATCTTTCCTTAATTATTTCATTAAAGTATCTTCATATAGTGAAATATAAATATAAAAGCTAGTATTATTATTAGTTAAAGGTTATAATAATGTAGAAAGTTTTTGTTATATAAATATGGAGGGGTTATCCTATGAATAGGAGAGATAAGATTAATTACTACTTAGATATAGCTCAAACTGTTTTAGAAAGAGGCACATGTCTAAGAAGAAATTATGGAGCTATAATAGTGAAAAATGATGAGATAATATCAACAGGATATACGGGTGCCCCAAGGGGAAGAAAGAATTGTGCAGATTTAGGTTATTGTAGAAGAAATAAACTAAATATTGCAAGGGGAACTCATTATGAATTATGTCGTTCAGTTCATGCAGAGGAAAACGCAATTATAAGTGCTTCAAGAAGAGATATGATTGGATCTACTTTATATTTAGTGGGAAAAGAGGCAGAAAGCGGCCAAATAGTTAAAAAGGCAAATTCATGTACTATGTGTAAGAGAGCTATAATTAATGCAGGTATAGAAAAGGTAATAATACGAGATGTAGAAAATAATTATAGAATTATCGAAGTAGATGAATGGGTGGAAAACGATGATTCATTATCAGATAGTATAGGATATTAATTTTGATAAAATTAAATTTAAAATAAAGATGAGATGTTTTACAAAAAAATTAGGAGGGAAGTATTTTGAAGAAGAAAAAGATAATAACAATCTTTGGAACAAGACCAGAAGCGATAAAGATGGCTCCATTAGTAAAGGAATTAGAGAAAAGAGAAGAGATAGAATCTAAGGTATGTGTTACTGCACAACATCGTCAAATGCTAGATCAAGTTTTAGAATACTTTGAAATAAAACCTGATTATGATTTAAATATTATGAAGTCAAAACAAACTCTTACAGGTATAACTAATAGAGTATTAGAAGGACTTGAAGAAGTATTTAAAGAAGAAAAACCAGATATGATTTTAGTTCATGGAGATACTACAACAACATTTGCTGGGGCTTTAGCAGCATTTTATCAACAAATTAAGGTTGGACATGTAGAAGCGGGTCTTAGAACTTTTGATAAGTATTTCCCATTTCCAGAAGAAATGAATAGAAAGCTTACAGGAGCATTAGCAGATTTAAACTTTGCACCAACAAAAGGATCTAAGGAAAACTTATTAAGAGAAGGTGTGAGTGAAGATATTATATATATAACAGGAAATACAGTAATTGATGCAATGCTTCATACTGTTAAAGAAAATTATATATTTGAACAAGAAGAACTAAATAAAATAGATTATGAAAATAAGAAAGTAATTATGATTACTGCTCATAGAAGAGAAAACTGGGGAGAAGGAATCGATAATATATGCACAGCATTAAATAAAATTGTTGAAGAAAATGAAGATGTAGAATTAGTATATCTAGTACATTTAAATCCAATAGTAAAAGATGTTGTATTTGAAAAGCTAGGTGGCAATTCTAGAATACATTTATTACCACCACAAGATACTC
>CAKVFO010000007.1 GCA_934746785.1 uncultured Clostridium sp.
TCTTCCTAAGGAAGTTAAGAAAGAAGATAAAGGAAGACAGATAAAAATACAATAATGAATAAAATAAATAAAAACATTCCTTAAAGCCTGTATAGACTGAGGAATGTTTTTTAATGTATAGCAAATTCAAAACTTTTTTTGTGGGGAAGTGCTGATTATTACTGGCTTTCTGATATGCAAGCTTTCCAATACGTTAAAAAATAATTGCAGGCCGCAAAAGAACCCAAAAGCAAAATTTCCGTTAGTATTTAAGGAGATAGAAGCAATATTTTTAAGCGACTGGTTGTGATTTGGAGCATGAAAATATTAATTCTATTCTCTAATTTTGCTTTTAGAACCTTTTGACAGGCTTTAACAAAGTGGCTTCTTGCGTTAAAAGCGTGGTGTCAGCCACTTTGTACCTTACATGAAATTAAAAAATTGGAGTTCGAAATAATAAATATTAGAATAAAATAATATATTTATAATATTAATATTAAAGAAAACTTGAAATAAATTTAAATAAATATTAATATAGATAAAAAAGGTCAAAGTAAGTCAAAAACAAAAGTTTAAGAAGGTGGTATTGTGGCAAGACTTTCAGATATAATAGAAAATTTTATAAAAAATATGCTTATAGAAAATGGAGGAAATCAAGTTCAGATACAAAGAAATGAGTTAGCAGATCAGTTTAGGTGTGCACCATCTCAAATAAATTATGTATTAACGACAAGATTTAGTTATGATAAAGGCTATGTCATTGAAAGCAGGCGAGGAGGTGGCGGCTATATTGTAATAAAACAAGTAACTTACGATAGAGCTGAAGAAAGAAATAATATGATTTATGAAGTTATAGGGAATTCTATAACAAATTATAATGCAGTGACACTTCTTGAGAACCTTTATGAATCTAAGCTAATTACAGAGAGAGAGCTTGAAATAATAAAGATAGCAGTTAATGATAGAACATTATCAGAAGCAGAGGATAGAAATAGTATTAGAGCTAATATACTAAAAGCCACGCTTATGGTAATCTTATCTTAGGGGGAGATGTTGATATGTTATGTGAAAAATGCAGGAAAAATAAAGCAATTATACATGTTGTGAAGATTGTTAATGGTAAAAAAAGTGAAGCAATGTTATGTGAAAAATGCGCAAGAGAATTATCTAGTATGCCTTTAAGAGAAGCTATAAGTAATAAAGATAATTCAATTTTTGAAAATAAATCAAAAGACTTTTTTAGTATGTTTGAAAAGGATAATAAGTTTGAAGTCATATGTAAAAGATGTGGTACAACTTATGGAGAAGTTGAAAAGACAGGTAAGGTTGGATGTAGTGAATGTTATGATAGTTTTAGAGAATCACTTGTTGCTAAGGTTAAGGAAGTTCAAGGTTATGATGAACATGTAGGAAAAATGCCTGAAGGAGAAAAGAACAAAGTTATTAATAGCAAAAAGGTTAATGAACTTAAAGAAGAACTTGAAAAGGCTATAGTGAAAGAAGAATATGAAAAGGCTGCGGCTATACGAGATGAGATAAAATTTTATGAGTCTATGAAAGGAAGTGGCATCAATGATTAGTAACTTGATATCCAGAGTTGCAGATGTTCAAGATATGGTTATTGAGAGCAGTGTATCTTTAAGTAGAAATTTTACTAACTACCTATTTGTAGATAAAATGAATATTGAAGATGCAAGAACACTTGTGGATACAGTGCTATGTGTATTATGTAGTAAGAATTTAGATGAAGAGCTGACTATAATAAAATTATGGGAATGTTCTGACAGCAGATTGAATATATTGTTAGATAAAAATATAGTAAGTAGCAAAGCAATAGAGAGAAAAGAAAAATCAGCTGTAATATTTAATAAAGATAAAACTTTATTTATAAATATAAATGAAGAAGACCATATAAGAATACAATTTAATATGAGCAAGTTAAATTTGGTGCAAGCATATAAGTATGTGGATATGATAGATAATTATATAGAAGAAGATTTAACATATTCATTTAGTCAGCCATTTGGTTATTTAACTTCATCAATATCAAATGTAGGAACAGGGTTAAAAGCATCTGTTATTATTCATTTACCCGTTATTTCTTTAAGTGAAGAAATAACTACTATCATTACAAAGCTAAAAGAGCAAGGAGTAAATGTGGAAGGTATATTCGAAGAGAACAATAAATCGAAAGGGAATATATACAAAATATCAAATCAAGCTACTATAGGACTTGGGGAGATAGAGATTATAAATAAACTTGAAGATATAGTTAGAGAAATTTCTGATGAAGAAAATAAATTTAGAAGAACTTTCTGTGAAAAATACAAGTACGAATTAGAAGATAGGGTATTTAGAGCATATGGTATTTTAAAAAATGCAAAACTTTTAAAAGAAAAAGAAGTATATGACTTGTTGTCATATGTAAGGTTAGGTTCAGAAATATCTTTATTGGATTTAAATACTAGAGAATTGGATAGACTCTTAACAGAGATAAAAAATTCAGTTATACAAACTAATTATGAAAAACAACTGAGCAATACTGAATTCGATTTGGTTAGAGCAAGCATTGTAAAACAAGTACTATAAATTAGAGATTAGGAGGGGAAAATTATGCCACAGGGAAAGTTTACTGAAAGAGCTCAATTAGTAATTATAGAGGCACAAAAGGAGTCACAGAGATTTAAGCATGGTTATATTGGAACTGAGCATATATTATTAGGAATTCTTGAAGAAGGTGGAGAAGCTAAGGCGGTATTAAGTAAAAGGGGAGTAGAAGTAGACGAAGTAAAATCTTTAATTGAAGATTACTTAGGATATGGAGAAGTATTGATGCCTCAAGGAGAGTTATTATTAACTCCAAGAACTAAAAGGTTGTTTGATGAAAGCTTTATTGAAGCTAAAAATTTAAATCATAAATATGTAAGCCCGGAACATTTATTATTAGCTTTAGTTAAAGAAAATGAAGGCGTTGCTTATACAATATTAAATAAGATTGGTTTAGATTTTAAAGCAGTAAAGAAAGATTTAATGAGTATATTATCAGGAAGAGATGTTGATCAAACAGTAGATGGTGAAAGTAGTGAAGAGGAAAAGAAGGCAAAAACTCCATTACTAGATCAATATAGCAGGGATTTAACGAGATATGCTAAAGAAGGAAATCTAGATCCTGTAATAGGAAGAGATGTAGAGAACCAGAGAGTTTTAGAAATACTTTGTAGAAGAATTAAGAATAATCCATGTCTTATAGGTGAACCTGGAGTAGGTAAAACTGCTGTTGTAGAAGGTCTTGCACAAAGAATTGTAGAGGGAAATATTCCTGAAATGCTTAAAAATAAGAGACTTTTAAGCTTAGATTTAAGTGGTATGATTGCAGGCGCTAAGTATAGAGGTGAATTTGAAGATAGATTGAAAAAGGTTATGGAAGAAATTCGAAATAATAAAAATATAATAGTGTTTATAGATGAAATTCATACAATTATAGGAGCAGGAGGCGCAGAAGGGGCTATTGATGCGTCTAATATATTAAAACCAGCTTTATCAAGAGGAGAAATTCAATGTATAGGAGCTACTACAATAGATGAGTATAGAAAATATATTGAAAAGGATTCTGCTTTAGAAAGAAGATTTCAACCAATAATGGTTGGAGAACCTAATAAAGAAGAAACGTTAGAAATATTAAAAGGTCTTAGAGATAAGTATGAAGCACATCATAGAGTTAAGATATCTGATGAAGCTTTAGAGGCAGCAGTTGAGTTATCAGATAAGTTTATTACTGATAGATTTATGCCTGATAAGGCTATAGATTTAATGGATGAGGCTGCAGCTAAGATACGTATTGAAAATTTAGTAGCACCTCCTGACTTAAAGGAAATTGAAATAAACATAGATGATTTAGTAAAAGAAAAAGAAGAGGCTATAAGAATTCAAGACTTTGAAAAAGCAGCGGAATTACGAGACAATGAAAAGGAGCTTAAGGAAAAGCTTGAAAATTTAAAGAGAGATTGGAGTACTCAAAACTCTGTTCAAGTTTTAACTGTAACAAGAGAAAATATTGCAACGGTAGTATCGACGTGGACAAAGATACCTGCTGAGAAGTTAACAGAAAAAGAAAGTGATAAATTATTGAAACTTGAGGAAATTCTTCATAAAAGGGTCATAGGACAAGATGAAGCAGTTAAGGCTGTCGCTCAAGCAGTAAGAAGAGCTAGAGTTGGATTAAGAGATGAAAAACGACCTATAGGAAGCTTTATATTCTTAGGCCCTACAGGTGTAGGAAAGACTGAGTTGTGTAAGGCATTAGCTGAAGCTATGTTTGCAGATGAAAATAATATTATAAGAATTGATATGTCAGAATATATGGAGAAACATTCAGTATCAAGACTTATAGGAGCACCTCCAGGATATGTTGGATATGATGAAGGAGGACAATTAACTGAAGCTGTAAGAAGAAAACCATATTCAGTTGTTTTATTAGATGAGATAGAAAAGGCTCATCCTGATATATTTAATATATTGCTTCAAATAATGGAAGATGGAAGATTGACAGATGGAAAAGGAAAAGTAGTAAACTTTAAAAATACTATTATTATAATGACTTCTAATGTGGGTGCTCATTCAATTAAAAAACAAAAAACTGTAGGATTCTCTGTTAATGCAGATAGTAATAATAGCGAATATGAAAAAATGAAAGAAAATATTATGGAAGAACTTAAAAAGAGCTTTAAGCCAGAATTTTTAAATAGAATTGATGAGACTATAGTGTTCCATAAGCTTACTGAAGATGATATGTTAAGAATAGTTGATCTTATGCTTAAATCTATGGCTGGAAGGCTTAAGGGAAATAATATTGATTTACAGTTTAAATCAAGCTGCAAGAAGTTCTTAGTAGATAAGGGAATTGATTTGAACTTTGGTGCAAGACCTTTAAGAAGAGTTATCACAAAAGAAGTTGAGGACAGGTTAAGTGAAGAGATATTAAAAGGTAATATTAATATTGGAGATAAGCTAGAAGTATCTGTTGGAGATAATAAGCTTGTATTTAAAGGTGTTAAGGAAGAGGAAAAGGTTTTATAGAATTATTTAGACTGTTAGTATAGTGCTAGACTAACAGTCTTTTTTTTACGTATAGGAAATTAAAAACTTTCTTTGAGAGCGAGTACTGATTATAACTGGATTTCTGATATGTAAGTCCTCCAATACGTTAAAAAGAAAAAATGTAGTGCCGCGAAAGAACCAAAAAGCGTGGCGTCAGCCACTTTGTTCTAGAAAGCACTAATTATTATTGATAAAAAATATTACTGTGATAAAATATAGAATAAATAATTAAAGTAAAGGAGAGATAGGATGGCTAATAAAGAAGTTAAAGAATTAGATCTAGTTATACTTGGAGCAGGTCCAGCTGGGTTAACAGCATCAATATATGCATCAAGAGCTAAGCTAAATATGATTCTTCTAGAAAATGCTTTTATAGGTGGACAGGTAAGGAATAGTTATGTTATTGAAAATTATCCTGGCTTTAAAAGTATAGATGGTGCATCTTTAGCTGATAAGATGCAAGAACAAGCAGAGCATTGTGGAGCTGTTATAGATGAATTTGATCCAGTTATTTCAGTGAACTTTTCTAAAGATGAAAAGGTAATTGAAACTGAAAGTTATATATATAAACCTAAAGCTGTTATTTTGGCTACTGGTGCAACGCCTAAAAAGCTGCCTGTTGCAACAGAAGAAAAGTTTTCAGGAAAAGGAATCCACTATTGTGCAGTTTGTGATGGAGCAATGTATTCAGACAAGATTGTAAGTGTTGTTGGTGGAGGTAATGCAGCACTTGAAGAAGCTGTATTTTTATCAAGGTTCGCAAAGAAGGTCTATATCATAAGAAGATATGATTACTTTAGAAGTGAAAGAGCAGTTTTAGAAGATGTTGAATCAAATGATAAGATAGAAATTCTTTATAATAAAGATTTAATTGCGGTAGAAGGAAAAGACTTTGTAGAAAAAGTTATTGTAAAAGATACGTTAACAGGTGAAGAGACAGAGATTCAGATGGACGCTGTATTTGGATATATAGGAACTGAACCTAAGACAGCTGAGTTTAAACAATACATTAATTTAAATGAAGCAGGGTATATTATAACTAATGAACTTATGGAAACTAATATACCTGGAGTATTTGCAGCAGGCGATGTAAGAGATAAAGTATATAGACAAATAACAACAGCTGTTTCAGATGGAACAATTGCAGCTCTTGAAGCAGAAAGATATATAAAGTAAAAGGAGAGTACAGATGATAAAAATATATTCTACATCATGGTGTCCAGGATGTGTAAAATTAAAAAAATATCT
This sequence comes from uncultured Clostridium sp., assembly GCA_934746785.1. Taxonomy (GTDB): domain Bacteria; phylum Bacillota; class Clostridia; order Clostridiales; family Clostridiaceae; genus Clostridium. Next base: position 6,325 of record CAKVFO010000007.1, read on the forward strand.
TAATTCTAAAGGAGTTAAGTTTGAAGAAATAAATGTAGCAGATAAACATGAAGACAGAGAAGAAGTATTTAGAGTTTCAGGTCAAAGAACTGTTCCAGTTTTAGAAGCAGAAGGAAAGGTAGTAGTTGGTTTCGATAAGGCAGAAATAGATAAAATAATAGGATAAATTTGAGGTGAAACCATGTTTAACCAGATACAAGATGAAGGCAAGGTCTATAAGAATTTAATTGGTGGAGATTGGGTTATAGCTGATGATTGTGATTATATAGAAATACTTTCACCAGTAGATAAGAGTTTAGTAGGAAAAGTAGGAGCAATGAATACTGGTGAAGTTGATAAAGCTGTAAGAATTGCTAAGGAAGCACAAAAGAAGTGGAGTAATGTACCTGTTAGTGATAAGGCTAAAATACTATATAAGGCTGCAGAATTATTAGAAGAGAATAAAGATGTTATATCAGACATTATAATGCATGAAGTTGCAAAGGATAGAAAAGGCTCATTATCAGAAGTGGTAAGAACAGCAGATTTTATTAGATTCACAGCAGATACGGCTAAAAATATAACGGGAGAAAGTCTTCCTGGAGAAAGCTTTCCAGGCTTTAAAAAAGATAAGATATCTATAGTAAGAAGAGAACCTCTTGGAGTAGTTTTAGCAATATCACCATTTAATTATCCTTTAAATCTAGCAGCATCTAAGATAGCACCAGCTATAATGGCAGGAAATTCAGTAGTATTTAAGCCAGCTACTCAGGGATGTATTACAGGGATATATTTAACACGTATATTCCAGATGGCAGGAGTGCCTAATGGAGTTATAAATTCGATAACAGGAAGAGGAAGAGATATAGGTGATTATATAGTAACTCATCCAGGAATTGATTTTGTTAATTTTACAGGAAGTACCGATGTTGGGCAAAGGATTTCTAAACTAACTACTATGGTGCCAGTTTTAATGGAACTTGGTGGTAAGGATGCAGCAATAGTCTTAGAAGATGCAGATTTAGATTTAGCAGCTTCAAATATTGTATCAGGTGCATTTTCTTATTCAGGACAAAGGTGTACAGCAGTTAAAAGAGTTTTAGTTGTAGATTCTGTAGCTGATAAGTTGGTTGAATTATTAAAAAGTAGGGTAGAAGGATTGAAGGTAGGGAATCCACTAAAAGAAGAAGTTGATATAGGGCCTCTTATAGATGATAAATCAGTAGATTTTGTTGAAGAAATGATCAAGGAAGCAAGAGATAAAGGTGCTTCTTTGATAACAGGTGGAAAAACTGAGGGTAATATTATTTATCCAGCATTATTTGATTATGTAACTACAGATATGAGATTAGCTTGGGAAGAACCATTTGGTCCTGTACTTCCAGTTATAAGAGTAAAGGACAAAGATGAGGCTATAGCTATAGCAAATGAATCAGAATATGGTCTTCAAGGAGCTGTGTTTACTAATAACATAAATAATGCATTTTATGTTGCAGAAAGATTAGAAGTAGGCACAGTTCAAATAAATAATAAAACAGAAAGAGGTCCAGATCATTTTCCATTCCTTGGTGTTAAGGCATCAGGTCTTGGAACTCAGGGAATAAGATATTCTATTGAAGCAATGTCTAGACCAAAAGCTATAGTGGTAAATATAAAAAATAATGACTAAAGCATTTTGCTTTAGTCATTATTTTTTATTATTTAGTCAATGCTGTATCTATAGCTGGCTTGTCAAAACCTATTATTACAGTACCATTTATATCAAGAACGGGAACTCCCATTTGTTTAGATTTCTTTAACATTTCTTCTCTTGCTATCATATCTTCTGCAACATTAAGTTCTTCAAATGCGATGTTTTTTGATTTTAAATAGTTCTTAGCTTTAACACACCAAGGACAAGCATCTGTTGTATAAACTTTTACCATTTCTCTACCTCCATATGGATATAAATTATTTTAAATATAAGATTACAGTGTTTTGAAAATTTTTTCAATATATAATATGTAAAAATGAAAAAAATTGATTATCATTTAATAATATTTTCATTGCTTAAGTTTGAATTTAATATAAGATTAGAATACTCATTTGAATAAGGTTCATAACAACTATTAACTGAATACTTAAAATTATCTCGTAATATATTTTTTCCAGTAAGATTTAGATTGGAAGCAGTTTCTTTATCAATCATAAAAATTCATCTCCTAATTATATTTTTCATTAGTTTGTGAATATTTGGTTGATTTTATGCTATATAAATAAAATATAAAATATAAAAATTAAGAAGTATGAAACAAATAAATTTACATAATTACTATTAATAATTTAATTATGTATGATATTATTATAAGTAAGGTATTAATAGTTTTATGCAGATATAGAGATGAGGAATGAAGTAAATGGCAAAGGTTAAGTCTATTTATACATGTCAACAATGTGGTTATGAATCACCAAGATGGTTAGGAAAATGTCCTTCATGTGCTGAGTGGAATTCTTTTGTTGAGGAGATAAAAGATAACGCTTCTAGTGCAAAGGCTAAAGTGATAAAGAATATTCTACCAGAGAATATGCCAAAGAGTATTAAAAATATTAAGTCTGGAGAAAAAGAGAGATATAAAACAAGTTTAAAAGAATTAGATAGAGTTTTAGGTGGAGGTCTTGTAAGAGGATCATTAACTTTAATTTCAGGAGATCCAGGTATAGGAAAATCTACATTGCTTTTACAAACTGCAAATAATATAGCTAAGAATTACGGAAAAGTCTTATATGTATCTGGAGAAGAATCGGAAGAACAGATAAAAATAAGAGGAGATAGGTTAGGAGTAGATGCTGATAACTTATATATAGTTTCAGAGACTAACTTAGATACTATAGAAGCATATATTGATGAAATTAATCCTGTATTTGTAATAATAGACTCCATTCAAACTATATATAAAGAGGGAGTAACATCTGCACCAGGCAGTGTCTCTCAAGTAAAAGAATGCTCAAATCAAATAATGAGAATAGGTAAAGGTAAAAATATTCCTTTATTTATAGTAGCTCATGTGACAAAACAAGGTGAACTGGCAGGGCCAAGAGTTTTAGAACATATGGTAGACACAGTTTTATACTTTGAAGGAGAAAGAACAGAAGAATTTAGGATTCTTAGAACAATGAAGAATCGTTTTGGGACTACTAGTGAAATTGGAGTATTTGAAATGAGACAGGAAGGGCTTGTTGAAATATATGACCCCTCAAGAATGTTCTTAGAAGATACGACATTTAATCAGGAGGGTTCTGTAGTTATTGGTATTATGGAAGGAACAAGACCTATACTTGTAGAAGTTCAGGCTCTTGTAACACAGACAAATGCACCAATGCCTAGAAGAACTACAGTTGGACTTGATTACCAAAGATTGAGTCTTATACTTGCAGTGTTGGAGAAAAAATTAAGAATTCCTTTTTATAATCAAGATGTTTATATAAATGTTGTTGGGGGGCTTAATATTGATGGAACAACAGCAGATTTAGGATTAGCATTAGCACTTTTATCTAGTGCTAAAAATAAAGGTGTATCATTACCTAAAGTAATGGTGATTGGAGAAGTTGGGCTTACAGGGGAAATAAGACCTATCGCTTCAGCAGATAGGTTGGTAAACGAAGCGGAAAAAATGGGATTTGAATATGTAATTATGCCGTATAGAAATAAGGATAAAGTTAAAAATTCAAAAATCAATATAATTGCAGTAAATAATTTAAGAGAAGTTTTGGGAAAAGTATTTTAGAGGGTGAGGTGAGGATATGAGGTTGGAAAAAGATGTTGAAAAGCAAAAGATACTAAAACTCATGTGTCCTGGCACTGCGTTAAGAGAAGGTTTAGAAAATATATTAAGGGCAAAAACAGGAGGGCTAATTGTTCTTAGTGATAGTGAAGAGATAATGAAAATTGCTGATGGTGGATTTTTGATAAATGCAGATTATTCAGCTGCTTATGTATATGAACTAGCAAAGATGGATGGAGCTATTATCTTAAGTAAAGACTTAAAAAAGATAATATCAGCTAACATACAGCTAGTACCAGATTCATCTACACCTACTTTTGAAACAGGAACAAGACATAGAACTGCTCAAAGAGTAGCAAGACAAACAGGTGATATAGTAGTAGCAATATCTCAAAGAAGAAATATTATTACTGTTTATAAAGGTGATATAAAATACGTATTGAGGGATAGTAGTACAATATTAGAAAAAGCCAATCAGGCTATTCAGACATTAGAGAAGTATGTTGCTGTTTTAGATAGAGTAATTAATAACTTAAATTTATTAGAATTTCAAGATTTAACAACATTATTTGATGTGGCAACAGCTATCCAAAGAACAGAAATGGTAATGAGAATAGTTGAAGAGGTTGAAATGTACATATTAGAACTTGGAAATGAGGGTAGATTAATTTCAATGCAGTTAAATGAGCTTACAAAGAATATTGAGAGGGATGGAATGCTGCTAATTAGGGATTATATTTCAGATGATGTAGAGCTTACAGAAGCATATAAAGGAATTCAAAAACTATCTCAAACAGAACTTCTTGATTTAGAAGCTATAGGTAAACAATTAGGATATTCAGGAGAACCTTTAGGAGAAACATTAATATCGCCAAAAGGATATAGGGTTTTAAGTAAGGTACCTAGAATACCATCAAATGTAATAGATAATTTAATTAAGCATTTTAAAGACTTAACAAGTGTTATAGATGCGGAAATTGAAGACCTCGATCAAGTTGAAGGAATTGGGGAAGCTAGAGCAAGGGCTATAAGAACAGGGCTGAAGAGAATGAACGAACAAGTTTATTTAAATAATCAACTGTAAAATTGAAATAAATAAGCTGATATTCAAAAAAAGTGAATATCAGCTTATTTATTTTGTATATTAATTTATTATCTAAAAGTAAATCTGCCCAAAGTATTAATTTTTTCTGTTTCCTTAATAAGTATATCATATAGATTTATGCCTAAATCATTACATAAAGCTGTTAAATAAAAAATGTTATTTCCAATTTCACTTTCAATTATCTCACGACAGTTATCACATAAGTTACCAGAGATGTGGGTGTTTAAGTGATTGCTTAAGTTTTCAAGAGAATCTTCTTGATTTATATTTTGTTTGGAGGCATTAATGGATATACATCCACAATTTGTGACGGCTTTGGCAATAGCACGGTTTACTCTAGAATTAGATTCTGAATATTTTGTTATTAAATCTAAAATACTCTTATGTCTCAAAAGTGAATCGTTTACTGAATTTTGAAATTCATCAAAAATAATATCTTTCATAGTTATCAACTCCTTTGCCTATTAAAAGGTGTGATGTTAATTACATTATAGTTATATAGATGATTGGTTGTCAATAAAAGGAAGAAAACTTAATGATTTACTACTTACATAATAACAAACTAAAATAAAATTAATAGGGGGTAAATATATTAAAAAAAACTGAATTTAAGAAGGATATTGTGATAGAGTTATTTCGAGTGTGTTATAATTAATATAATATATTGTGGATTTATTATTGAAAAATTGTCAATAATTAAATAAGGAGGTGAAGATATGTTAAAAAAAATAGTTAGAGGAGTGTTGACCGTAGTTGGAATGGCTGTTGGATACATGATAGGAGAAGCTGTTCTAAAGATATCAGCAATTCAAGACTTAGGGATTTTCTCGGGATCATATAAAACGTTATTATTAATGATTTTTATGTCTTTATTATTTGGAATTATATTCTTTTTATTATCTCCTGTTATTTATTTGTCAGTTTCTAATTTAATAGAGTATACTGAAAAGAATATTCAGAAACTAACAGTAGGAGAATTAGCATATGGAGCAGCAGGTGCGTTTATAGCACTTATCATAACAAGTTTGTTATCAAGACCTTTATTAGATATTCATAAGGTGTTTGGGCCTATTATAGTTATATTTTTAAATATAATAGCAGCTATTATAGGAACAGATATAATGATTAAAAAGAAAGATGACATAACAAGTATTCTTTTAAACCTAAAGAAGAATGGAATAACAAAAGAGAAAAAAATAAAACCTTCCTTAAAGTCAGTGCCAAAGGTATTAGATACTTCTGTTATTATAGATGGAAGAATTTTCGATATATGTCAGACGGGATTTGTAGAAGGACCATTAGTAATTCCTAACTTTGTTTTAGATGAATTAAGACATATTTCAGATTCAGCTGATGGATTAAAGAGAACAAGAGGAAGAAGGGGATTAGACATACTTAACAAAATTCAAAAAGAGTTAAGTATAGAGACTCAAATATGGGAAGGAGACTTTCCTAAAATAGAAGAAGTTGATAGCAAACTTTTGAAACTTGCACAAGTGCTAAAAGGAAAAGTTATAACTAATGATTATAATTTAAATAAAGTAGCAGAAGTACAAGGAGTACCAGTTTTAAATATAAACGAACTATCTAATGCTATAAAACCTGTAGTTATACCAGGTGAAGAAATGAAAGTTGAAGTTGTTAAAGATGGTAAAGAATCAAGCCAAGGAGTAGCATATTTAGATGATGGTACTATGATTGTAGTCGAAAATGGTAAGAAACTTATAGGTGAAGAAGTAGATGTACTAGTAACATCTGTACTTCAAACTGCAGCAGGTAGGATGATATTTGCAAGACCTAAAGAAAACTAATTTCAGAAGGAGAGTATTATGGTTTCAGCAATAATTTTAGCTGGTGGTAGAGGAAAAAGGATGGGAAAAAATATTAGCAAACAATATATTTTGGTTAATAAAAAACCAGTTCTTTACTATACTATAAAGAGATTTTTAGAATGTGAAAGCATTGATAATATAGTTTTGGTTTTACCTAAAGATGAAATAGATTATTGTAAAAGAGAAGTTTTAGATAAATATTCATTAAAGGTAGATAAGATAGTTGAAGGTGGAGCAGAGAGACAAGACTCTGTATATAATGGACTAAAATCATTAGAGAAAACGGATATTGTTTTGATACATGATGGAGCAAGACCATTTGTGTCTAAGAGAGTAATCGAAGAAGGTATTTCAAATGCAATAAAATATGGAGCAGCTGCACCAGGTGTAATTCCTAAAGATACAATAAAGATTAAAGATGAGAATTCTTTGTCAAAAGAAACTTTAAATAGGAGTGAACTTGTAGCAGTTCAAACACCTCAAGTATTTAAATTAGAATTAATAAAACAGTGTCATGAAAAAGTTAAGCAAGAGAAGAAAGTAGTTACAGATGATACAATGGTAGTAGAAAACTATGGATATAAAGTATTTTTGTATGAGGGAGAATATACAAATATAAAGATAACTACTCCAGAAGATTTAGTGATTGCAGAATATCTTTCAAAGTGATACTGTAATATTGACATTAATTTACTAAGACGTTATAATGTAATAAAATTTTATGAGTTTAAGTTATGATGAAGAATAGTAGAAGTCGCCTATTCAGAGAGATAGTCCTAGGCTGAGAGATTATCAAATAGACTTTGAACCAGCTTTTGAACTATAGGTAAAAACTATCGGTTTAACACCGTTATCATTATTGGAGAACAAATTTAGGTGGTACCGCGAGTCAAAATCGCCCTAATGATATATTAGGACGATTTTTTTTGTTGAAAAATTTATTTAAAGAGAGGATGTCTATATATGAAAATGTCAAAAATGTTAATGTTGACTTTAAGGGAAGTTCCTGCCGAAGCAGAAATACAAAGCCATAAGCTAATGCTTAGATCAGGTATGATGAGGAAGATGGCTTCAGGGGTTTATAATTATATGCCTCTAGGATTAAAGGTGTTAAAGAATATAGAAGACATAATTAGAGAAGAAATGAATGCAGCAGGAGCACAAGAATTTTTAGCTTCAGCTATGATTCCAGCAGAATTATGGCAACAATCAGGAAGATGGGATGCTTATGGAGCAGAAATGTTCAGAGTAAAAGATAGAAATAACAGAGACTTCTGTCTTGGACCAACTCATGAAGAAGTATTTACTGATATAGCTAGAAATGAAATCAAATCTTATAAACAATTACCAGTAAATCTTTATCAAATTCAAACTAAGTATAGAGATGAAAGAAGACCAAGATTTGGTGTTATGAGAAGTAGAGAATTCGTAATGAAGGATGCCTATAGCTTTGATAAAGATCAAGCAGGGTTAGATAAGTCATTCAATGATATGCATGATGCATACGTAAGAATATTCAATAGATGTGGACTAGATGCTAAATGTGTTGAAGCAGATTCAGGGGCTATTGGAGGTTCAAATTCAGCAGAATTCATGGTTAAATCTGAAGTTGGTGAAGATGATGTTGTATTCTGTAATGAATGTGACTATGCAGCGAATATAGAAAAAGCAGCATGTACAGCGGAGGAAGCAACAAAAGAAGAATTAAAAGAACTACATAAAGTAGAGACTCCAAATACAAAAACTATTGAAGATCTAGTTAAATTCTTTAACACATCAGAAAAGAAATTTGCTAAAACACTATTATTCAATGTAGATGGGAAAATAGTTGCAGTAATGGTAAGAGGAGATAGAGAAGTTAATGAAGTTAAAGTTTCAAATGCAATAGGTGAAATAATTAACTTTGAAATGGCTAATCCAGAAGAAGTTTATAATGCAACTTCAGCAAAAGTAGGTTTTGCAGGTCCAATAGGAATAAAAGTTGATAAGTTATTTGTAGATGAAGAAGTAACAAAGATGTATAATTTTATAGTAGGTGCTAATGAAACAGGTTACCACTATGAAAATGTAAACTATGGAAGAGACTTTGAAGGGATAGTTGGAGATTTTAGAAATGTAACTGTTGGAGAAAAATGCCCATGTTGTGGTGGAGAAATAACTATAGCAAGAGGAACTGAAGTTGGTCATATATTCAAGTTAGGAACTAAATATTCTGAATCAATGAATGCTAAATTTATAGACGAAAATGGTAAAGAAGCACCATTTATAATGGGGTGCTATGGAATAGGTGTTACAAGAACAATGGCGTCGGTTATAGAACAACACAATGATGAAAATGGTATAATATGGCCATTAGAAGTTGCTCCATATCATGTATCTGTTATACCTGTTAATGTTAAGAATGAAGAACAAGTTCAAGCAGCAGAAAAATTATATACTTCATTACAAGAAATTGGAGTAGAAGTATTACTAGATGATAGAAATGAAAGAGCTGGAGTTAAATTTAAAGATTCAGAAATTATGGGTATACCAATGAGAGTTACTGTTGGAAAACTTATAAGCGATGGAAATGTTGAATTTAAATTAAGAACTGGCGGAGAAAATGAAGTGATTAGTATAGATGAAGTATGCGCTAGAGTTAAAGCAGAATTTGAAAAGAACAACCTAAAATTAAAGTAATTTAGGAGGCTTAATTAATGAAATTATATAATACTCTTAGTAGAAAGAAAGAAGAATTTACACCAATTACACCAGGGAAAGTAAAAATGTATGTGTGCGGCCCTACAGTATACAATTACTTTCATATAGGTAATGGTAGAACTTTTATAGTTTTTGATACTATAAGAAGATATCTAGAATACAGAGGATATGATGTAGAATTCGTTCAAAACTTTACTGATATAGATGATAAGATGATTAAAAAAGCTAATGAAGAGAATACCACAGTTAAGGAAATAGGAGATAGATATATAGAAGAATATTATAAAGATGCAGATGGATTAAATATTGAAAGAGCAACTGTTAATCCAAGAGCAACTGAGTATATTCAAGAGATAATTCAATTTGTAAGTGATCTTATAGATAAAGGTTATGCTTATGAAGTAGATGGAGATGTATATTTCAGCACTAAGAAATTTTCAGACTATGGAAAGTTATCAGGACAAAATCTTGAAGATTTACAAGCTGGTGCAAGAATAAGTGTTGATGAACGTAAAAAAGATCCAATGGATTTTGCTATCTGGAAAGCAGAAAAACCAGGTGAACCTTCTTGGGATTCTCCTTGGGGTAAAGGAAGACCAGGATGGCATATAGAATGTTCATGTATGGCAAAAAAAATTCTAGGAGAAACAATTGACATTCATGCAGGTGGTATGGATCTAGCTTTCCCACATCATGAAAATGAAATTGCTCAAAGCGAAGCATTAACAGGAAAACCATTTGCAAATTACTGGCTTCATTCAGCATATATAAATGTTAATAATCAAAAGATGTCTAAATCATTAAATAACTTCTTTACAGCAAGAGAGGTTTTATCAGAATATGATGCTGATGTTATAAGATTCTTTATGCTTTCAGCGCATTATAGAATTCAAATAAACTTTAGCAAAGATTTATTAGATTCAGCTAAAGCATCAGTTGAAAGATTATATAATGCAGTAGCAAATTTAGAAAATCTATTAGATGAAGTATCTGCCGAAACTATGACAGAAGAAGAATCTAAATATCTTGAATCTTTAGATAAATATAGACAAAAATATATTGAAAAGATGGACGATGACTTTAATACAGCAGATGCAATAACAGTATTATTTGAGTTATCAAAAGACTTAAATACAAATGTAACAATAAACTCTTCGAAGGAATTAGTAACTAAATCATTAGAATTAATAAGGGAGTTAGGAAAGCCATTAGGATTGTTACAAAAAACAACAAAGGGAAGTCTTGAAGATGAAGTTGAAGCTTTAATAGAACAAAGACAACAAGCTAGAAAAAATAGAGATTTTGCATTAGCAGATAAGATAAGAGATGACTTAAAAGCTAGAGGAATCATATTAGAAGATACGCCACAAGGTGTTAGATGGAAAAAGGCTTAATATAAATTAATTTGAAGGCTGCACTTTTGTGTGGCCTTTATTTAAAAAGGAGAAAAATATGCTTAAGGATTTTAGAATTAAAGAATTTACAAGGGAAGAGGCAAAGCAACTTAATCCGTTACAATTAGCATTGATAGGAGATGGAGTTTATGAGATTTTTATTAGAAACCATATTCTTGCTAATAATATTGACTTATCAGCTCATAAAATCCATGTTCAAGCAATTAAATTTGTAAAGGCTAAAAGTCAATCTTTAATAATGCATGAAATTGAATCAGAATTGACTGATGAAGAAGAATATATATATAAGAGAGGAAGGAATGCTAAGTCAGCGACAGTACCTAAAAATGCAGATGTAAGAGATTATAGAATGGCCACTGGATTTGAAGCATTAGTTGGTTATTTATACCTAATAGGAGAAACTGAAAGATTAGAGTTTATATTTGAAAAAAGTATTGATATAATAAGTTAATGTTCTAAGGAGGTATTACTTATGAAAAACAATGTTGTTGACGAGAGAGAAGATTTAATTATCGGAAGAAATGCTGCTATGGAAGCAGTAAAAGGAGATAGAACAATAGAAGCTATATATGTATCTAAGGGCCAAGTTGAAGGGTCAATAAATGCAATAATAAAAATAGCAAGAGAAAAAAAACTTGTAATTAAAGAAGTAGATAGAAAAAAATTAGATATAATGAGTGGCGGATCCGTGCATCAAGGAATTATAGTTAGAATAACACCTTACAAATATTCTGAAGTAAGTGATATCTTAAACTATGCAAAGGAAAAAGGAGAAGATCCTTTTATAGTTGTATTGGATGAAATAGAAGATCCTCACAATCTTGGATCTATAGTAAGAACAGCTGAATTATGTGGAGTTCATGGTATAATTATACCTAAGAGAAGAAATGTAGGAGTAACTAGCACTGTTTATAAATCATCAGTAGGTGCAATTGAGCACATGAAGATAGCTAAAGTTACTAATATAAATAAGACTTTAGACGAGCTAAAGAAGGAAAATATTTGGATATACGGTGCAGATATAGAAGGAACAGAATATAGCTATGAAGTAGACTTTTCAGGCCCATGTGCGCTTGTAATTGGGAGTGAAGGAAGAGGAATTTCAAAACTTACTCTCAAAAAGTGTGACAAACTCATAAAAATACCAATGGTTGGAAAAATAAACTCTTTAAATGCATCTGTTGCTGGTGGTATAATGATGTATGAAGTGCTAAAAGGCAGACTTAAGTAGTATTAGGGGGACTTCATGAAAATAATATTTATAGATGGGTATAATGTTTTAAATAGTTGGCCTAACTTAAAAGGAGACAAAAATGATAGCTTTGATGCAAGAAGATTAAAGTTAATTAATATACTCCATAACTATGGTTCTTATCATGATTGTAAAGTTATTTTAGTTTTTGATGGATATAAAGTAGCTGGTAATATAGAAAATAAAGAAGACATAAATAAAAATCTATCTATAATATTTACAAAGGATGGAGAAACTGCAGATAGCTATATTGAAAAAGAAGTCCATAATATGGGCAGAAGATATGAAGTTTATGTTGTTACTTCTGATTGGCTCGAACAGCAAACTATCTTTCAAAGAGGTGCGGTTAGAATGTCGTCTTTGGAATTTTATAATGAAGTAATGCAGACGGAGTATAGTATAAGAAAAAAGAATCAAAAAAGTAAGATTTCAAATAAAAATCATTTACAAGATAATATAGATGAAAATGTTCTTGCAGTATTGGAAAGCATTAGACGAAGCAAGTAAATAATTTGACTTGAAATATTTTGTTACAGTATAATTTATTTGTAAAACATAGTTCGGAGGGGGAAATTTGTACGATAAAGGATATTCAATGAGTTGTTACTCAGAATTTGAAGAAAAATTGGATGAAGAAGTTGTATTAGAAGCAAAAGAAGGTAATGCTAGAGCTCAGGAATATCTTATTACTAAGTATGAGAATTTTGTTAAAGCAAAGGCTAAATCTTACTTTTTAATAGGTGCAGATAAAGAAGATATATACCAAGAAGGGATGATTGGTTTATATAAAGCAATAAGAGATTTCAAGCCTGATAAATTAACAACATTTAAAGCTTTTGCAGAGTTATGTGTTAGGAGACAGATAATAACAGCAATAAAAACTGCTACAAGGCAGAAACATATTCCTCTAAATACATATGTATCTCTTAATAAACCGATATATGAAGAAGAATCTGACAGAACATTATTGGATATTATATCAGGTTTAAAAATAACAGATCCTGAAGAACTAGTGATAAGCCAAGAACAAATGGAGCATATTGAAAAGAAGATAGAAAAGTCGTTATCTAGTTTAGAAATGGAAGTGCTTACTTCATATTTGGATGGAAAATCTTATCAGGAAATAGCATGTGACTTAGACAGGCATGCTAAGTCTATAGATAATGCTTTACAAAGAGTTAAGAGAAAGTTAGAGAAGTGTCTTAATTTGAAGTGATATTTTTATTTAATAAAAGTTACTGTGAATTCAAATATATATTTAATTTTATAGAAGTTTGGTAAAGCTACTTTTTTATTGACAAATAAAATGATTGATAGTAAACTTTATAATTGGTATATTGAAAAAATAGTCGATATGCGAGTGCTCACGTAGCTCAGTAGGCAGAGCGTCGCCTTGGTAAGGCGGAGGTCGTCGGTTCAATCCCGATCGTGAGCTCCAGAAAATAAAAAAACGCTAGGCAAAGTTTATCTAAGAATAGCAAGGAGGAATTTATAATGGCAAAGGAAAAATTCGAAAGAACTAAACCCCATGTAAACATTGGAACAATCGGTCACGTTGACCACGGTAAAACAACTCTTACAGCAGCTATTACAACAGTATTAGCAAACAGAGGATATGCTCAAGCATTTGATTATGCATCAATTGATAAGGCACCAGAAGAAAAAGAAAGAGGAATCACAATCAACACTGCACACGTTGAATATGAAACAGATAACAGACACTATGCACACGTTGACTGTCCAGGACACGCTGACTACGTTAAGAACATGATTACAGGAGCAGCTCAAATGGATGGAGCTATCCTAGTATGTTCAGCTGCAGATGGTCCAATGCCTCAAACAAGAGAACATATACTACTAGCATCAAGAGTTGGTGTTGATTACATCGTAGTATTCTTAAACAAGGCAGATATGGTAGACGATCCAGAATTATTAGAATTAGTTGAAATGGAAGTTAGAGAATTATTAAGCGAATACAACTTCCCAGGAGATGATATTCCAGTAATAACAGGATCAGCATTAAAAGCATTAGAAAACCCAACAGATCCAGAAGCAACTAAGTGCATCATGGAATTAATGGATGCAGTAGATAGCTACATCCCAACACCAGAAAGAGCAACAGATAAGAACTTCTTAATGCCAGTAGAAGATGTATTCACAATCACTGGTAGAGGAACAGTTGCAACTGGTAGAGTTGAAAGTGGTGTTCTTCACGTAGGAGACGAAGTAGAAATCGTTGGATTAAAAGAAGAAAAAGCTAAGACAGTAGTAACAGGAATCGAAATGTTCAGAAAGTTATTAGACGAAGCGCAAGCTGGAGATAATATCGGAGCATTATTAAGAGGTATCCAAAGAACAGACATCGAAAGAGGTCAAGTATTAGCAAAAGTTGGAACAGTACATCCACACAAGAAGTTCGTAGGTCAAGTATACGTACTTAAGAAAGAAGAAGGTGGAAGACATACTCCATTCTTCGATGGATATAGACCACAATTCTATTTCAGAACAACAGACGTTACAGGATCAATCAAGTTACCAGATGGAATGGAAATGGTAATGCCTGGTGACCACATCGATATGAACGTTGAATTAATAACAGAAGTAGCAATGGACGAAGGATTAAGATTTGCCATCAGAGAAGGTGGTAGAACTGTAGGTTCTGGTGTTGTTACTAGCATAGTAGAATAATTAGTTTTTTAAATAATGTAGGGCTAGGTAATATTACCTGGTCCTTTACAGAGGAATGTTGTATTGACATTTTGTGACTTTTGTGATATTGTGAGAAAGTGACTCACAATTAAATAAATTAGTCGAAACTCTAAGAGTATAGTCTCTTAAATATATAGGAATAACTGGAGGTGCAGACCGTGAGAGTAAAAGTAACTTTAGCATGTACAGAGTGTAAGCAAAGAAATTACAACACAATGAAAAATAAGAAAAATAACCCAGACAGAATAGAAATGCAAAAATATTGCAAATTCTGTAAGAAGCACACTCTTCATAGAGAAACTAAGTAATTAGCGATTAAGTAATGACACAGACTTACCAAATTTAAGGATGTGATAAAATGGCTGTAAACAGTAGTACAAAAGTGCAAAATACCGCTAAAAAAGGTGGCGTTTTTAAATTTTTTAGAGAAATTAAGGCGGAAGTTAAAAGAATAACATGGCCTGATAGAAAAGATACTAAAAAAGCTATAATTGCTGTTGCTGTAGCTACTATAATATATACAATATTAGTTGGTGGCTTCGATTATATTTTTCAAAACCTCTTTGAAGCGATTTTGAAACTTAAGTAAGGGAGGTTAGGTGAGTTTTCACCGAGCTAAATATGAGTGAAAAAGCAAGATGGTATGTAGTACATACTTATTCAGGCTATGAAAATAAGGTGAAAGCAAGCATCGAGAAGACTGTTGAAAACAGAAATCTTCAAGATTTGCTATTAGATATTCAAGTTCCTATGGAAGAAGTAGTTGAAGAAAAAGATGGCAAGCAAAAGGTAACCTTAAAGAAAAAGTTTCCTGGATATGTATTGGTAAAAATGTTAATGTCAGATGAGTCTTGGTATGTCGTAAGAAATACAAGAGGAGTGACAGGGTTTGTAGGGCCTGGATCTAAGCCGGTTCCTCTTACTGATGAAGAAGTTGAATCTATGGGAGTTATAGAAATTCCTGAAGAAGTTGATTTAGAAGTAGGAGAAAGTGTAAAAGTGATCTCAGGACCGTTGAGAGAGTTTGTTGCATTAGTGCAAGAAATTAATCTTGAAAAGCATAAAATTAAGGCGTCAGTTGATATGTTCGGTAGAGAAACATTAGCTGAGCTAGATTTTGATCAAATTGACAAATTGGTTTAATAATTTATAAACTGATTTTTTTAATTAAGTGGGAGGACAAAAAGTCCGTAATCACCACAGTATAGGAGGAATAACAAATGGCTAAGAAAGTAACTGGAATGATCAAACTTCAACTTGCTGCAGGTAAGGCAACACCAGCACCACCAGTTGGACCAGCATTAGGACAACATGGTGTAAATATAATGGGATTCTGTAAGGAGTTTAACGCTAAAACAGCGAACCAAGCAGGATTAATAATACCAGTAGTAATAACAGTATATCAAGATAGATCTTTTAGTTTCATATTAAAGACTCCTCCAGCTGCTGTTCTAATCAAGAAAGAATTAGGATTAGAAAGTGGTTCAGGAGTACCAAACAGAACTAAAGTTGGTAAGTTAACTAAGGAACAAGTTAGAAAGATCGCAGAAATGAAGATGCCAGACTTAAATGCTGCAACAATCGAAACTGCTATGAGCATGATTGAAGGTACAGCTAGAAGTATGGGTGTAACTATCGAAGAGTAATTCAAAATTCGTGGGAGGTAAAAACCGTTATTACCACAAAGGAGGCTTATTATGGGAAAGAAATATGTTGAAAGTGCAAAGTTAATAGATAAAAATACTTTATACGGTCCAGCAGAAGCTTTAGAGCTTTGCGTTAAGACTGCTAAAGCTAACTTCGATGAAACTATCGAATTACATGTAAGACTTGGTGTAGATCCAAGACATGCAGACCAACAAGTAAGAGGTGCAGTAGTTTTACCTCACGGAACTGGTAAGACAGTTAGAGTTTTAGTATTCGCAAAAGGTGAAAAAGCTAAAGAAGCTGAAGCTGCAGGAGCAGATTTTGTTGGAGCTGAAGATTTAGTTCAAAAGATCCAAACTGAAAACTGGTTCGATTATGATGTAGTTGTTGCAACTCCAGATATGATGGGTGTTGTAGGTAGAATCGGTAGAGTTTTAGGACCTAAAGGTTTAATGCCAAACCCAAAATCAGGAACAGTAACATTTGATGTAGCTAAGGCTATATCAGAAATCAAAGCTGGTAAGGTAGAATATAGAGTTGATAAGACTTCTATCGTTCACTGTCCAATAGGAAAGAAATCTTTTGGAGCTGAAAAGTTAAAAGATAACTTCCATGCATTAATGGAAGCTTTAGTAAAAGCTAAACCAGCTGCAGCTAAGGGACAATACTTAAAGTCAATAAGCGTTTCAAGTACAATGGGACCAGCAGCTAAAATCAATTCTACAAAAGTTTTAGATTAGTATTGACTTGAAATAACGAAAATGATATAATCAATTTCGTTGTGAAAAAAGAATATAACTCCGTAGACAGTGGGTGCGAAAGCGTAACGTAGATCAACCTGCCGAGGGTAGAATATAATGATATTATAGGTCTTCCTTTGTCTACGGGAAGACCTTTATTATATAATAAAGCAGTTATAAAACTGTGAGGAGGTGGACACACAGTGATAAACAAGAACAGACAAATAAAAGAAGCAAAAGTTGCTGAAATTAGAGAAAAGCTAGAAAAAGCTCAAGCTGTTATTCTTGCTGACTATCAAGGTCTTACTGTTGAAGAAGATACTCAATTAAGAAAGACATTAAGAGAAAATGGTGTTGAATACAAAGTATATAAAAATACTTTAGTAACATTAGCAGCAAAAGAATTAGGAATCGAAGGTATTTCAGAATATTTAGAAGGACCAGTTGCTATAGCTTTCGGATATGAAGATGCTACAGCACCTGCAAGAATTTTAAATGACTTTGCTAAAGATCATAAGAAACTTGAATTAAAAGCAGGTATTGTTGAAGGTGAATTATACGATACAGAAAAAGTTGTTCAACTTGCTTCAATACCATCAAAAGAAGTTCTTATTGCAAAACTTCTTGGAAGTATCAAGGCTCCATTATCAAACCTTGCATACTTATTAAATGCAATAAAAGACAAAAAAGAAGCTGAATCAGCTGAATAATAAAACAATG
This sequence comes from uncultured Clostridium sp., assembly GCA_934746785.1. Lineage (GTDB taxonomy): Bacteria > Bacillota > Clostridia > Clostridiales > Clostridiaceae > Clostridium. The sequence goes on from CAKVFO010000007.1 coordinate 24,185, forward strand.
ATTGTTAAATAATTTTGGAGGTGCAATTAAAATGACAAGAGAAGAAATCATTCAAGCTATAAAAGAAATGAGCGTTTTAGATTTAAATGAATTAGTTAAGGCTTGCGAAGAAGAATTCGGAGTAAGCGCTGCTGCTCCAGTAGCAGTTGCAGGTGGTGCAGTTGCAGGTGGTGCAGCTGAAGAAAAATCAGAATTTGATGTAGTATTATCAAACGCTGGTTCTCAAAAGATTAAGGTAATCAAAGTAGTTAGAGAATTAACTGGTTTAGGATTAAAAGAAGCTAAGGAAATCGTAGATGGAGCTCCTAAGACATTAAAAGAAGCTGTAGCTAAAGAAGAAGCTGAAGACATTAAGGCTAAATTAGCTGAAGTTGGAGCAGAAGTAGAATTTAAGTAAGATTCTTTGCTTATTAAATAAAAAGGTGCTGATATAGCACCTTTTTTATTATCTGTAATAAAACTCGTGTGTATACTGAAAATGTATTGACAATATTTTCGTATTGTGCTATCATCAGTAGATGTACTGTTCAATATGGATAAGTATACAAAAACGAAAAAAAGTATAATCAAACTAATAAGTGGTTATACTAAAAAGATGATGCTCTCCGAAAGCGAAAGTCCCTAGGGAAATTATGCTTTTGGTTATTTTAGTTTATACAAGGGGTGAAAATTCATGGTACATCCTGTCCAAGTTGGAAAAAGAACAAGAATGAGTTTTGCAAGGGTTAAAGATGTAACCGAAATGCCAAACTTAATTGAAGTGCAATTAGATTCATACGATTGGTTTTTAAGAGAAGGACTTCATGAAGTATTCGATGATATCAATCCTATAAGTAATTTTACTGGGAATCTAATACTAGAATTTGTTGACTATAAGCTTGATATGGATAATATCAAGTATTCAGTGGAAGAGTGTAAAGAGCGTGATGCTACTTATGCAGCACCATTGAAGGTATCTGTAAGATTACAGAATGAAGAAACAGGAGAAATAAAAGAACAAGAAGTATTTATGGGAGATTTCCCATTAATGACTGAACAAGGTACTTTTGTAATTAACGGTGCTGAAAGAGTTATAGTAAGCCAGTTAGTAAGATCTCCAGGTGTCTACTATAGTGTTAGTAGAGACAAGAGTGGAAAGAAGTTATTTTCATCAACAGTAATTCCTAATAGAGGAGCTTGGTTAGAGTATGAAACAGATTCTAACGATATTATTTATGTAAGAATAGATAAAACAAGGAAGCTTCCGATTACAATTCTTGCAAGAGCAATGGGATTTGGAACTGATCAAGAACTGCTTGAATATTTTGGTGAAGATGAAAGATTTATAGCTACTATAGAAAAAGATAACACTAAGACTAAGGAAGAAGCTCTGTTAGAAATCTATAAGAGATTAAGACCAGGTGAACCGCCAACAGTTGATAGTGCAGTATCTTTAATTGATTCATTATTCTTTGATGCAAAAAGATATGATTTATCAAAGGTAGGTAGATACAAGTTTAATAAGAAGCTTGCATTAAATTTAAGAATTGCTAATCAAATAGCAGCAAGTGATGTTGTTAATCCTTCTACTGGAGAAATAATGGTCCAAGAAGGAGAAAAAATTAGCAGATTGATGGCAGAAGAAATCCAAAATGTTGGAATAAATTCTGTTGATGTACTTGTAGAAGATAAGGTTCTAAAAGTAATAGGAAATAATTTTGTAGATATAAATAAGCATATATCTTTTGATATATCTGATTTAAACATAAAAGAATTAGTTCATTATCCTACATTAAAAGAAATTCTTGATAATTTCAGTGATGAAGTTTCAATTAAAAAAGAAATAAAGAAGAACATCAATAAGTTAATACCAAAACATATCATTAAAGAAGATATTTTTGCAACAATAAGTTACGAAATAGGTCTTGCTTATGAAGTTGGATATGTTGATGATATTGATCATTTAGGGAATAGAAGATTGAGATCAGTTGGAGAATTACTTCAAAATCAATTTAGAATTGGTTTATCAAGAATGGAAAGAGTAGTTAAAGAAAGAATGACTATTCAAGACCAAGAAGCAATAACTCCACAAATGTTAATTAATATAAGACCAGTTGCAGCAGCTATAAAAGAATTCTTTGGAAGTTCGCAATTATCACAATTTATGGATCAGACAAATCCACTTTCGGAATTGACTCATAAGAGAAGATTATCTGCATTAGGACCAGGTGGTTTATCAAGAGAAAGAGCTGGATTTGAAGTAAGAGACGTTCACCATTCACATTATGGTAGAATGTGTCCTATAGAAACTCCAGAAGGACCCAATATAGGACTTATTAACTCTTTAGCTACTTATGCAAAAGTAAATGAATATGGATTTATAGAAACTCCATATAGAATTGTAGATAAAGAAAATCAAAGAGTAACAAATGAAATAAGATATTTTACAGCTGATGAAGAAGATCAATACTTAGTAGCTCAAGCTAAGGAACCATTAGATGCTGATGGACATTTTGTAGACAGTAAGATTACTGTAAGAAACAAAGAAGAATTCTTTGTTGTACCGGCAAAAGACGTAGATTTAATGGATGTGTCTCCAAGACAAATAGTATCAGTTGCAACAGCAATGATACCATTCCTTGAAAATGATGATGCTTCTAGAGCACTGATGGGTTCAAACATGCAACGTCAAGCTGTTCCACTACTTAAGCCACAAGCTCCAATAGTAGGAACAGGAATAGAATATAAAGCGGCTGTAGACTCAGGGGTTCTTCCTAAGGCTAAAAATGCTGGTATAGTTACGTATGTATCAGGTGATGAAGTTAAGATTAAGAGAGAATCTGATGGAGGAATTGATACTTATAAATTACTTAAATTTAAAAGAACAAATGCAGGAACTTGTACAAATCAAAGACCAATCGTTGATAAAGGTGAGATGGTATTTAAAAATCAAGTACTTGCAGATGGACCTTCAACTGACTTAGGTGAAATCGCATTAGGTAAGAATATAAGAATGGGATTCATAACTTGGGAAGGTTATAACTACGAAGATGCCATGCTTATATCAGAAGAACTAGTAAGAGAAGATGTATTTACATCAATGCATATTGAAGAATATGAATCAGAAGCTAGAGATACTAAGCTAGGACCAGAAGAAATTACAAGAGATATTCCTAATGTAAGTGAAGATGCTCTTAAAGATATAGATGAAAGAGGAATAATTAGAATTGGTGCTGAAGTTAGAGCAGGAGACATCCTTGTTGGTAAAGTAACTCCAAAGGGTGAAACTGAATTAACAGCCGAAGAAAGATTATTAAGAGCTATCTTTGGTGAAAAAGCAAGAGAAGTTAGAGATACTTCACTAAGAGTTCCACACGGAGAAGCTGGTATAATTGTTGATATCAAGGTGTTTACAAGAGAAAATGGAGATGATTTAAATCCAGGAGTAAACGAACTTGTTAGATGTTATATAGCTCAAAAAAGAAAGATTTCTGTTGGGGATAAGATGGCTGGACGTCACGGTAATAAAGGGGTTATTTCAAGGGTGCTTCCTGAAGAAGATATGCCATTTTTACCAGATGGTAGACCACTTCAAATATGCTTAAATCCACTAGGAGTTCCATCACGTATGAACATTGGTCAGGTACTTGAAGTTCACTTAGGATGGGCAGCTAGTCAATTAGGTTGGCATATTGCAACGCCAGTGTTTGATGGCGCAACAGAAACAGATATAGAAGAATGTCTTGAAAAGGCAGGATACAATGCAAATGGTAAGACTGTTTTATATGATGGTAGAACAGGAGAAGCATTTGATAATTTAGTAACTGTTGGTATAATGTATATCTTAAAACTTCACCATTTAGTTGATGATAAGATACATGCTAGATCAACAGGACCTTACTCACTAGTAACTCAACAACCATTAGGAGGTAAGGCACAATTTGGTGGTCAAAGATTCGGAGAAATGGAAGTTTGGGCGCTAGAAGCATATGGAGCAGCTCATACGTTACAAGAAATATTAACAGTTAAATCAGATGATGTTGTTGGTAGAGTGAAAACTTATGAAGCAATTGTTAAAGGTGAAAATATACCTGAACCAGGTATACCAGAATCATTTAAGGTTCTTATTAAAGAACTTCAAGCTCTGTGCTTAGATGTAAAAGTATTAAATGAAAATCATGAAGAAGTTCAATTAAAAGAATTCTCAGATGATGATTCAGAAGATTTAGGTGTTAACATGGAAGGTACAGAAGATGTAGTAAATGCTGAATCACATGAAGATACCAATGATAGCTATACAGTAGAAGAAGATGCTGAACAAGAAGTTGATGAAGACTTTGAAAGCTTTCAGTTAGATGGATTACAAGATGATTTAGTACTAGATGATTTTAATGACGAACACTAATTTTGAAGGGAGGATGTACCCTTGTTTGAATTAAATAATTTTGATGCAATGCAAATAGGATTAGCTTCTCCGGAGCAAGTAAGACAATGGTCTAGAGGTGAAGTTAAAAAACCAGAAACAATAAACTATAGAACATTAAAACCAGAAAGAGATGGTTTATTCTGTGAAAGAATATTTGGACCAACAAAAGACTGGGAATGTCACTGTGGTAAATATAAAAGAATAAGATATAAGGGTATCGTCTGCGACAGATGTGGCGTAGAAGTTACTAAAGCTAAAGTAAGAAGAGAAAGAATGGGGCATATAGAACTTGCTGCCCCAGTATCTCATATATGGTATTTCAAGGGGATTCCATCAAGAATGGGATTACTTCTTGATATGTCACCAAGAGCACTAGAAAAAATACTATACTTTGCTTCATATGTAGTTATTGATCCAAAGGAAACTCCATTATTAAAGAAGCAGCTTTTAAATGAAAAAGAATATCGAGAAGCTTGTGAAAAGTATGGAGAAGAAAACTTTGTTGCAGGAATGGGAGCAGAATCAGTTAAGAGACTCTTAGGGGAAATTGATTTAGATTCTCAAGCTGCTGAATTAAAAGAAGAACTTAAGCAAAGTACAGGGCAAAAGAAGATAAGAATAATAAGAAGATTGGAAGTGATTGAATCATTCAGACAATCAGGAAATAATCCAACATGGATGATTATCGATGTAATTCCAGTTATTCCTCCTGATTTAAGACCAATGGTTCAGTTAGATGGTGGAAGATTTGCCACTTCAGATCTTAATGATTTATATAGAAGAGTAATAAATAGAAATAACAGATTGAAGAAGTTATTAGATTTAGGTGCACCAGATATAATTGTTAGAAATGAAAAGAGAATGCTTCAAGAAGCAGTAGATGCACTTATAGATAATGGTAGAAGAGGAAGAGCGGTTACAGGTCCTGGAAATAGAGCTCTTAAGTCATTATCAGATATGTTAAAAGGTAAACAAGGTAGATTTAGACAAAACTTACTTGGTAAGAGAGTTGACTACTCAGGTAGATCGGTTATCGTTGTTGGACCAGAATTAAAGATGTATCAATGTGGTCTTCCAAAAGAAATGGCTATCGAATTATTCAAACCTTTCGTTATGAAGAAATTGGTTGAGGATGGAATTGCTCATAATATTAAGAGTGCTAAAAGAATGGTGGAAAGATTACAAAGTCAAGTATGGGACGTACTTGAAGAAGTAATTGCAGATCATCCAGTATTACTTAACCGTGCACCTACTCTACATAGACTAGGTATTCAAGCATTCCAACCTATATTAGTTGAAGGTAGAGCTATAAAGCTACATCCATTAGCATGTACAGCATATAATGCCGACTTCGATGGAGACCAAATGGCGGTGCATTTACCTTTATCAGTAGAAGCACAAGCAGAAGCAAGATTTTTAATGCTTGCGGCAACTAATATACTAAAACCATCTGATGGTAAACCAGTTTGTGTACCAACTCAGGATATGGTATTAGGTTCTTATTACTTAACCATGGATAAAGAAGAAGATGATAAGAGCGGTAAATCTTTCTATTGTAAAGAAGAAGCAATAATGGCTTATCAATTAAATGAAATTGCTGTTCATTCAACAATTAATGTAAAGATGACAAAAGTTGTTGATGGAGTAGAAAGAAGTGGAATAATAAAAACTACAGTAGGTAAGTTATTATTCAATGAATCAATTCCACAAGATTTAGGATTTGTTGATAGAAACAATCCACAAGAAGAGTTTAATTTAGAAGTTGATTTCTTAGTTACTAAGAAGTCATTAGGAAAGATAATAGATAAATGTTATGTTAAGCATGGTCCTGCCAAAACATCAGTAATGCTAGATAAGATAAAGGCTCTTGGATATCATTATTCATCAATTGGAGCTATTACAGTTGCAGCATCAGATATGATTGTACCAGCTGCTAAGAAAGATTTACTTAAAGAAGCAGATGAAACTGTAGATAAGATTGAAAAAATGTATAAGAGAGGTTTCATATCAGATGATGAAAGATATGAAAGAGTTATAGAAAAATGGACTAAGACAACAGAAGATGTTGCAGATGCACTATATGATAGTATGGATAGATATAATCCAATCTACATGATGGCAGATTCAGGAGCCAGAGGTTCTAAATCTCAGATTAAGCAATTAGCTGGGATGAGAGGTCTTATGGCCAGTCCATCAGGTAAAATCATAGAGCTGCCAATCAGAGCATCATTCAGGGAAGGTCTTGACGTTTCAGAATACTTCTTATCAACACACGGTGCTAGAAAAGGTAATGCCGATACAGCCTTAAAGACAGCCGATTCAGGATATTTAACAAGAAGACTTGTTGATGTTTCACAAGATGTTATAGTAAGAGAAGAAGATTGTGGAACTACAGATGGTATGTATGTTACTGAAATTAAAGAAGGTAATGAAGTAATAGAAGGATTAGAAGAAAGATTAACAGGTAGATTTTTAGCAGAAGATGTTGTAGATCCTAACACAGGAAATGTAGTTGCTAAGAGTGATACTTATGTTGATGGTAATATAGCTAAGACAATAACTGGAATGGGAATTAAGAAAGTTAAGATTAGATCTGTATTTACATGTAAGTGTAAAACAGGAGTTTGTGCTAAGTGTTACGGTATGAACATGGCAACAGGTAAGAAAACTGATATTGGAGAAGCGGTTGGAATTATTGCGGCTCAATCAATCGGTGAACCAGGTACTCAGCTTACAATGAGAACTTTCCATACAGGTGGTGTTGCGGGTGCAGATATCACTCAAGGTCTTCCAAGAGTTGAAGAACTTTTTGAAGCAAGAAAACCAAAAGGTCTTGCTATAGTAAGTGAAATTACAGGTACTGTAAGAATAGAAGAAACTAAGAAGAAAAGAACTGTATATGTAATGTCAGCAGATGGAGAAGAAAAGAGTTATGATATACCTTTCGGTTCAAGATTAAAGGTTAATAATGATGATTTTATTGAAGCTGGAGATGAAGTTACAGAAGGTTCTGTGAATCCTCATGATATTATGAATATCAAAGGAATTGATGGAGCAAGAAGATATCTTCTTTCTGAAGTTCAAAAAGTTTATAGACTACAAGGTGTTGATATAAATGATAAACACTTAGAAGTAGTTGTTAGACAGATGACTAGAAAAGTTAAAGTTTCCGATTCAGGTGATACAAATCTATTACCAGGTACAATGATAGATATATTTGATTTTAATGAAGCTAATGAAGCAGTTAGAGAATTTGGTGGAGAAGAAGCTAAGGGAGAACAAGCGTTGTTAGGTATAACAAAAGCAGCACTTGCAACAGATAGTTTCTTATCAGCTGCATCATTCCAAGAAACAACAAGAGTTTTAACAGAAGCAGCAATCAAAGGAAAGATTGATCCATTAGTAGGATTAAAAGAAAATGTTCTTATAGGTAAGTTAATACCAGCAGGAACAGGTATGATGAGATATAGAACAATAAAACTTGATGTTCAAGAAAAAGATGATGATCAAGTTAGTTATATAAATATAGAAGAATAATACAATGCAATTTTATTGACATGTGTATGCTTAAATGATAAAATACGAATTGTGTGATTTTAAAGCTACACTACAATATAATTGTCTACATGATTTCATGGAGACGAAGTTGTACTTCGTCTTTATGGTTCAATTAAAAGGAGGAATCCTATGTTAGACAGAATTGTAGATAAAAAAGTAATAGGAATAAAACAATGTATAAAGCTATTGAAAAATGGTGATGGCAAAGTTTTATATGTAGCAAAAGATGTAGATAAGAAGTTAATCGCACCCTTGATAGAATTAGCTGATGAAAAAAATATAGAAATTAAATCGGTAGAAACTATGAAGGAATTAGGAAAGCTATGTGGAATAGAAGTTAAATCTTCAGCTGCATTAGTTTTATAGTTATGTTTTATCTTTTTAAATTAAAATAGATAAATAAAATTCAGGAGGTGAAGAAATGCCAACTATAAGCCAATTAGTTAGAAAAGGAAGAAAAGTTATTACTACTAAATCAACTGCTCCAGCACTTAAAGAGTGTCCACAAAAGAGAGGAGTTTGTACTGTAGTTAAAACAACAACTCCAAAGAAGCCTAACTCAGCGTTAAGAAAAATTGCCAGAGTAAGACTTACAAATGGATACGAAGTTACTGCATACATTGGTGGTGTAGGACATAACCTTCAAGAACACAGCGTTGTTCTTATAAGAGGTGGTAGAGTTAAGGACCTTCCTGGTGTTAGATACCATATCGTAAGAGGTGCATTAGACTGCGCTGGTGTAGCTAACAGAATGCAAGGAAGATCTAAGTATGGTGCTAAGAGACCTAAGAAATAGGAATCTTAACAAAGTGTAGTGCTTATCTTCAGCATTTACATAGATTTATTCAAGAATTAATAACGTAAGTTTATATAGATGAAGAAGTTAGCACTTTGCGATATCAAAACGAATATCGAGTACCAATGAACTTAAATTATTATGTTAAGGAGGGAAGAAAAGTGCCAAGAAAAGGACATATAGCAAAGAGAGATGTATTACCGGATCCAATGTATAACTCAAAAGTTGTTACTAAACTTATAAATAACATAATGGAAGATGGTAAAAAAGGAGTAGCTCAAAAAATATGCTACAACGCTTTTGAAATGATGGCTGAAAAATCTGGTAAGGAAGCATTAGAAGTATTCGAAGAAGCAATGAATAATGTAATGCCTTTATTAGAAGTAAAAGCTAGAAGAATAGGTGGAGCTACTTATCAAGTTCCAATAGAAGTTAGAGCTGAAAGAAGACAGACTCTAGGTATTAGATGGATATTAGCTGCTGCTAGAAAAAGAGGAGAAAAGCTTATGGCTGAAAGATTAGCTGGGGAATTAATGGACGCAGCTAATAATACAGGTGCAGCTGTTAAAAAGAGAGAAGATACTCATAAGATGGCTGAAGCAAATAAGGCTTTCGCTCACTACAGATATTAATATCAAGAACTGTTTTGGTTTTTATAACCAAAGCAGTTTTCTAAAATTTATAATAACTCATTGAGAGGAGGAAAAATTAATGGCTAGAAAATACCCATTAGAACAATTCCGTAATTTTGGTATAATGGCTCATATTGATGCAGGTAAGACTACAACAACTGAGCGTATATTATTTTATGCTGGTAAAACACATAAAATAGGAGAAACTCACACAGGTGAATCTCAAATGGACTGGATGGCACAAGAAAAAGAAAGAGGTATAACAATTACTTCTGCTGCCACAGCTTGTGAATGGAAAGGTCATGAACTTAATATAATTGATACTCCAGGACACGTAGACTTTACAGTTGAAGTTGAAAGATCATTAAGAGTACTTGATGGTGCTGTTACTGTTCTTGATGCTAAGAGTGGGGTTGAACCTCAAACTGAAACTGTTTGGAGACAAGCGGACAAATATGGCGTACCAAGAATGATATATGTTAATAAAATGGATGCTACAGGAGCTGATTTCTTTAGATGTGTTAACACAGTAAGAGATAGATTAAAAGCTAACGCTGTTGCTATTCAAATTCCAATAGGAAGTGAAGATACATTCAAAGGTATGGTAGACTTAATCACTATGAAAGCTAACGTTTTCTATGATGATTTAGGAAAAGATATAAGAATAGAAGAAATTCCTGCTGATTTAGCTGATCAAGCTGAAGAATACAGAGGAATTATGATAGAAGCAATTGCTGAAACTGATGAAGAGTTAATGATGAAGTATCTTGAAGGTGAAGAAATCACTGAAGAAGAAATCAAAACTGCTTTAAGAAAAGCTACTATAGCTAACGAATTATATCCATGTATCTGTGGATCATCATACAAGAATAAAGGTGTTCAAGAAATGCTTGATGGTGTTATTGAATACTTACCATCTCCATTAGATATACCACCAGTACAAGGTGTAACTTTAGATGGTGAAGAAGATTGTAGAAAAGCTGATGATAACGAAGCAATGTCAGCTTTAGCATTCAAGATTGCTACTGACCCATTCGTAGGAAGACTTGCATTTACAAGAGTTTACTCAGGAGTTATGAATAGCGGTACTTACGTTTTAAATTCAACTAAGGGTAAAAAAGAAAGAATCGGAAGACTTGTTAAGATGCATGCTAACCACAGAGAAGAAGTTGAAAGTCTTGAAGCTGGTGAATTAGGAGCTATCATAGGATTAAAGAATACTACAACTGGAGATACTCTATGTGCAGAAGATACTCCAATAATCCTAGAACAAATGGAATTCCCAGAACCAGTTATCTCAGTTGCTATTGAGCCAAAAACTAAAGCTGGTCAAGAAAAGATGGGATTAGCGCTTGCTAAACTTGCAGAAGAAGATCCAACTTTTAAAACTTACACTAACCAAGAAACTGGTCAAACAATCATCGCTGGTATGGGTGAGCTTCACTTAGAAATCATCGTTGATAGATTACAAAGAGAATTCAAGGTTGAATGTAATGTAGGTGCTCCTCAAGTTGCTTACAAAGAAACAATTAGAAAGGCTGTTAAAGCTGAAGCTAAATATGCTAAGCAATCAGGTGGTAAGGGTCAATACGGTCATGCTGTTATTGAAATGGAACCAACTGAAGGAGAATACACATTTGAAAATGCTATCGTTGGTGGAGCTATTCCTAAGGAATACATACCTGCAATCGATGCTGGTATCCAAGAAGCAGCTTTAAATGGTATTATAGCTGGATACAACGTTATTAACTTCAAAGTTAAGTTAGTACATGGTTCATATCATGAAGTCGATTCATCAGAAATGGCATTTAAGATTGCTGGTTCTATGGCATTCAAAAATGCGATGTCAAAAGCAGATCCAGTATTACTTGAACCAATGATGAAGGTTGAAGTAACTGTACCGGAAGAGTACATGGGAGATGTTATTGGTGATATCAACTCAAGAAGAGGTAGAATGGAAGGTATGGAAGCAGTTAATGGTGCTCAAATCATAAGAGCTTTCGTTCCATTATCAGAAATGTTTGGTTACGCAACTGCTTTAAGATCAAAGACTCAAGGTAGAGGTAACTATTCAATGGTATTCGATCACTATGATGAAGTACCAAAGAGCGTACAAGAAAAAGTTGTAGGTGAAAGAAACAAATAATATTTTAAGTGCTATTTAATATAGCACTGAGAATATTTTTTAATAAATTTTTAAAATAATAAAGATTATAATAGAAGTAGATATTAGAAGATTTATAGGTTATAATGTTGACATAAAGATTCTATATCGATTGCAATTAAGGAGGAATTTATAATGGCAAAGGAAAAATTCGAAAGAACTAAACCCCATGTAAACATTGGAACAATCGGTCACGTTGACCACGGTAAAACAACTCTTACAGCAGCTATTACAACAGTATTAGCAAACAGAGGATATGCTCAAGCATTTGATTATGCATCAATTGATAAGGCACCAGAAGAAAAAGAAAGAGGAATCACAATCAACACTGCACACGTTGAATATGAAACAGATAACAGACACTATGCACACGTTGACTGTCCAGGACACGCTGACTACGTTAAGAACATGATTACAGGAGCAGCTCAAATGGATGGAGCTATCCTAGTATGTTCAGCTGCAGATGGTCCAATGCCTCAAACAAGAGAACATATACTACTAGCATCAAGAGTTGGTGTTGATTACATCGTAGTATTCTTAAACAAGGCAGATATGGTAGACGATCCAGAATTATTAGAATTAGTTGAAATGGAAGTTAGAGAATTATTAAGCGAATACAACTTCCCAGGAGATGATATTCCAGTAATAACAGGATCAGCATTAAAAGCATTAGAAAACCCAACAGATCCAGAAGCAACTAAGTGCATCATGGAATTAATGGATGCAGTAGATAGCTACATCCCAACACCAGAAAGAGCAACAGATAAGAACTTCTTAATGCCAGTAGAAGATGTATTCACAATCACTGGTAGAGGAACAGTTGCAACTGGTAGAGTTGAAAGTGGTGTTCTTCACGTAGGAGACGAAGTAGAAATCGTTGGATTAAAAGAAGAAAAAGCTAAGACAGTAGTAACAGGAATCGAAATGTTCAGAAAGTTATTAGACGAAGCGCAAGCTGGAGATAATATCGGAGCATTATTAAGAGGTATCCAAAGAACAGACATCGAAAGAGGTCAAGTATTAGCAAAAGTTGGAACAGTACATCCACACAAGAAGTTCGTAGGTCAAGTATACGTACTTAAGAAAGAAGAAGGTGGAAGACATACTCCATTCTTCGATGGATATAGACCACAATTCTATTTCAGAACAACAGACGTTACAGGATCAATCAAGTTACCAGATGGAATGGAAATGGTAATGCCTGGTGACCACATCGATATGAACGTTGAATTAATAACAGAAGTAGCAATGGACGAAGGATTAAGATTTGCCATCAGAGAAGGTGGTAGAACTGTAGGTTCTGGTGTTGTTACTAGCATAGTAGAATAATTAATTTTTTAAATTTTTATATAATGTTTAAGACTAAGACGTTAGTTTTAATGATTAGAAGTTTATTAAGACGTTAATAAATTTCTGTATAAGAGGAGTGAATGTGTTCACTCCTTTTTATTATGTAGAATATTATGGTAGAAAGTAAAAAAGTAAGGGTGATTTCCATATAAAAAACAAAATATATTATTGAAATTTATTTTATTCTGCATTAAAATAAAACAAGCGATGAATAGAAATAAAATAAAAAAGAAAAATAAATATTATAGTTAAAAAAACTTGAAAAGATTATTTAAAAATAGTATAATAAAGAAGTTGCAGAGCAAACAGCGATGAATCAAGAGGTTGCCGGACTTCCGGGTAATTCTTGATGAGTATGTCTGGATCTAGAATCCGACGACAGGGATTCTATAGTTATGTCTAAATGTTAGGAAACACCAGGAACAGTTTATAGAATAACCGCTGTTGTGCGCTCGAAGTAAAGCGTACATGAAAAGGAGGGAAATAAAGATGTCAAAACAAAAAATAAGAATAAGATTAAAAGCTTTTGATCATACAATATTAGATCAATCAGCTGAAAAAATCGTTGAAACTGCTAAATCAACAGGAGCTAAGGTGGCAGGTCCAGTACCACTACCAACAGAAAAAGATGTTGTAACAATATTAAGAGCGGTTCATAAGTATAAAGACTCTAGAGAACAGTTCGAAATAAGAACTCATAAGAGACTTATCGATATCGTTAATCCATCACCAAAAACAGTTGATGCATTAATGAGATTAAATCTACCAGCTGGTGTAGATATCGAAATAAAGCTTTAGTAGCAAATAGTTTTAAATAGAAAAATGAACTATTATGATTGCAAAGCAATCCGCTGATTAGTTTAGGAGGTGCAAGTAAATGAAAAAGGCTATTATTGGTAAGAAAATAGGGATGACTCAAATTTTCAATGAAAATGGTAAAGTGATTCCTGTAACAGTAGTAGAAGCTGGTCCATGTGTTGTTGTTCAAAAGAAAACAACTGAAAAAGATGGATATGAAGCTATAAAGGTAGGTTTTGGTGATATAAGAGAAAAATTAGTTAACAAACCTGCAAAAGGAGAATTCGTTAAAGCAGGAGTGTCTTTAAAGAGAACTCTTAAAGAATTCAGAATGGAAGATGTAAGTGAATATGAAGTAGGCCAAGAAATCACTGCTGAAATATTTGCTGCAGGAGATAAAGTGGATGTATCTGGAGTTTCTAAAGGTAAGGGATTCCAAGGTGTAATTAAGAGATGGAACCAACAAAGAGGACCAATGTCTCATGGTTCTAAGTTTAAGAGAGCACCTGGATCAATGGGAGCTTGTTCGGATCCATCAAAAACATTCAAGAATAAACGTATGCCAGGACATATGGGATCAGAAAATAAAACTGTTATGAATTTAGAAGTAGTTAAGGTTATAGCTGAGAAAAACTTAATACTAATTAAGGGTGGAATCCCAGGACCTAATAAAGGTACAGTAGTAATAAGAAACGCAGTTAAAGCTTAATTTCTAGAAGAAAGGAGGAAGCAGGATGCCTACAGTAGGATTATTTAATAAAGAAGGAAAGCAAGTTGGAGATTTTCAATTAAACGAAAATGTTTTTGGTGTTGAAGTAAACCAAAATGCTATGCATCAAGTAGTTGTTGCATTACTTGCAAATAAGAGACAAGGAACTCAATCAGCTAAAACTAGAGCTGAGGTTAGAGGAGGCGGAATTAAGCCTTGGAGACAAAAAGGAACTGGTAGAGCAAGACAAGGTTCAATCAGAGCTCCACAATGGATCAAAGGTGGTATTGTATTCGCACCAAAGCCAAGAGATTACAGAGTATCAGTGCCAAAGAGCATGAGAAGAGTAGCTCTTAAATCTGCATTAACTAGTAAAGTAGTAGCAGGAGAAATGATTGTTATGGAAGATTTAGCTTTCGAATCAATCAAAACTAAGCAAGTTGCTGAAATGATTAAAACATTAGGTTTCAAGAAAACATTAATAGTAACTGCTGAAGCTGATGAAGTGGCTTACAAATCAGCTAGAAACATAGCAGGAGTTAGTGTAATCCCTGCAAACAACATCAATGTTTATGATTTATTAAAGTTTGAAAAAGTGATCATGACAAAAGATGCTGTATCAAAGATTGAGGAGGTGTACGCATAATGAAAATGACAAGCCATGATATAATTAGAAGACCTGTTATAACTGAAAAAAGTATGGCGGCTATGGCAGAAAATAAGTACACTTTCATAGTTCAAATAAATGCTAACAAATCTCAAATAAAGAGAGCAGTTGAAGATGTATTTGACGTTAAAGTAGCTAATGTTCAAACTATAAGAACTATGGGAAAAACTAAGAGAATGGGCGTACATGTAGGAAAGAGAGCTGACTACAAGAAAGCTATAATTACACTTGCTGAAGGAAGTAAGAGTATAGAATTCTTTGAAGGTTTACAATAGTAAAGCGAAGTATTGGTGTTACAAACACCAGATAAGCTTAAAAAAGGAGGGAATACCAAATGGCAGTTAAGAAGTTTAGACCAACTACCGCTTCAAGAAGACAGATGACAATGCCTACATTTGAAGAAATAACTTCAAATGCACCAGAGAAGTCACTTCTTGTTTCTTTAAAGAAAACAGGTGGTAGAAATGCACAAGGTAAAATAACTGTTAGACATCACGGTGGTGGTGCTAAAAGAAAATATAGAATTATCGATTTTAAGAGAAATAAAGATGGAATTCCAGCAAAAGTTGCAACTATAGAATACGATCCAAATAGATCAGCTTATATAGCTTTAGTTGTATACGCAGATGGTGAAAAAAGATACATCATTGCTCCAGCAGGATTAAAAGTTGGGGATGTGATAGTATCTGGAGCTGATGCCGATATTAAACCAGGAAATGCTCTTCCATTAAAGAATATACCAGTTGGTACAATAGTTCATAACATTGAATTACAAGCTGGTAAAGGTGGTCAATTAGTTAGATCTGCAGGAAACTCAGCTCAATTAATGGCTAAAGAAGGTAACTATGCAACATTAAGATTACCATCAGGTGAAATGAGATATGTTAGAATAGAATGTAGAGCAACTATCGGTGTTGTATCTAACTCAACTAACGATATAGTTAACTTGGGTAAAGCTGGTAGAAAGAGACATATGGGATGGAGACCTACAGTAAGAGGTTCTGTAATGAACCCTAATGATCACCCTCACGGTGGTGGTGAAGGTAAGTCACCAGTTGGTAGACCAAGTCCAGTTACTCCATGGGGTAAACCAGCACTTGGATACAAAACTAGAAAGAATAAGAAGTACTCAGATAGATTCATTATTAAGAATAGAAACGCCAAGTAATGAGAAGAGAACAATGAATTCTCTTCCAAGCTTGTCGGCCTAATGTTTGTGAAGGGAGGCAAAATTAGTGAGTAGATCAGTTAAAAAGGGACCTTTTATCCATGCAGGATTATTAAAGAAGGTTGAAGAAATGAATGCAAGTGGAGAAAAGAAAGTTGTAAAGACTTGGTCAAGAAGTTCAACAATTTTCCCACAAATGATAGGACATACAATTGCTGTTCACGATGGTAGAAAGCATGTTCCTGTATATATATCAGAAGATATGGTTGGACATAAACTAGGTGAGTTCGTATTAACAAGAACTTACAGAGGTCATGTTGACACAGATAAAAAATCTAAGAGATAGTTAAGCCTGGAAAGGAGGATCATAAATGGAAGCTAAAGCCGTAGCTAAATACGTAAGAATGTCTCCAATTAAAGTAGGAGCTGTTACTGATTTAATAAGAGGAAAAGATGTTAAAGAAGCTTTTGCTATTTTACAATACACTCCAAGAGAAGCTGCAGTAGTAATAAACAAAGTGTTAAAGTCTGCTGTTGCAAATGCAGAAAATAATTTTGCATTAGATACAGATAAATTATATGTATCAGAAATATACGTTGGTCAAGGTCCAACACTTAAGAGATTTAGACCTATGGATCATGGTAAAGCATTTAAAATTCTTAAGAAAACAAGCAATATAACTGTAGTAGTTAAAGAAAGAGCTTAGAAGAAGGAGGGAAAGATAAGTGGGTCAAAAAGTAAATCCTCATGGACTTAGAGTCGGAGTAATTAAGGATTGGGACGCAAAATGGTACGCTGATAAGAAGAATTTTGCAGATAACTTAGTTGAAGATGATAAGATAAGAAAATTCGTTAAGAAAGAACTTTTCTCAGCTGGTATATCTAAGATTGAAATTGAAAGAACAGCCAAGAGAGTTAAGTTAAACATACACACTGCTAAGCCAGGTGTTGTAATTGGAAAAGGTGGAGCAGGTATTGAAGCTTTAAAAGCTAAATTAACTAAGTTTATAAATGGTAAGAACGTATTAATAAACATAGTTGAAGTTAAGAATGCTGAAGCAGATGCTCAATTAATGGCAGAAAACATTGCTGCTCAATTAGAAAAGAGAGTATCATTCAGAAGAGCTATGAAGCAAACAATTCAAAGAGCAATGAAACACGGAGTTAAAGGTGTTAAGACTGCTTGTTCAGGAAGACTTGGTGGAGCTGAAATGGCTAGAACTGAACAGTATCATGAAGGAACAATACCACTACAAACATTAAGAGCAGATATAGAGTATGGATTTGCTGAAGCGGATACAACATACGGTAAAATCGGAGTTAAGGTTTGGGTTTATAATGGAGAAGTGCTTCCAACAAAAAAGGTTGAGAAGGAAGAAGCTCAAGCATAGAAAGGAGGAATAGATCATGTTAATGCCTAAAAGAGTAAAGCATCGTAAGGTACAACGTGGTAGAATGAAAGGTAAGGCAACTAGAGGAAATTTCCTAGCTTACGGAGATTTCGGTATTCAAGCTACTACTTGTGGCTGGGTAAAGAGTAATCAAATAGAAGCTGCCAGAATCGCTATTAATAGATACATTAAAAGAGGTGGAAAGCTTTGGATAAAGGTTTTCCCAGACAAACCAGTAACTAGTAAGCCAATCGGTACTAGAATGGGTAAAGGTAAAGGAGCTCCTGAATATTGGGTAGCTGTTGTTAAACCTGGTAGAGTATTATTTGAATTATCAGGAGTTAATGAAGAAGTTGCAAGAGAAGCAATGAGACTTGCATCACACAAACTTCCTGTAAAAACTAAGTTTGTTACAAGAAGAGATTTTGAGGAAATGGGTGGTGAAGAATAATGAAGGCTAGAGAATTTAAAGAATTAAGAGCAAGTGATCCTCAAGATTTAGTTGTTAAATTAGGAGATCTTAAAGCTGAATTATTCAACTTAAGATTCCAATTAGCTACAGGACAATTAGAAAATCCTATGAGAATAAGAGAAGTAAAGAAATCTATAGCCCAAATAAAAACCATCTTAAGAGAAGAAGAGTTAAGGGTTCAACAGTAATTCTGGAAGGAGGTAAACCCTAATGGAAAGAGGATTAAGAAAAAAAAGAATTGGTAGAGTTGTTTCTGACAAGATGGATAAGACTATCGTAGTTGCTGTTGAAACTAAGGTTAGACATCCATTATACGGAAAGACTGTTAATAGAACTACTAAGTTCAAAGCTCATGATGAAAATAATGAAGCAAAAGTTAATGATACAGTATTAATAATGGAAACTAGACCATTATCTAAAGATAAGAGATGGAGACTTGTTGAAATAGTTGAAAAGGCTAAATAGGCTTTAAGACTGAAAGGAGGGTAATTCAATGATACAACAACAAACCTTATTAAAGGTAGCAGATAACTCAGGTGCTAAAGAAATAATGTGTATCAGAGTTTTAGGCGGATCTAAAAGAAAGTTCGGTAACATTGGAGATGTAATAGTAGCTAGCGTTAAAAGTGCAACACCAGGCGGAGTTGTTAAAAAAGGTGAAGTAGTTAAAGCTGTAATAGTTAGATCTGTAAGAGGATTAAGAAGAGCAGATGGTTCATACATTAAATTTGATGAAAATGCTGCAGTTATAATAAAAGATGATAAGCAACCAAGAGGAACTCGTATCTTCGGACCAGTTGCTAGGGA
The DNA here is from genome assembly GCA_934746785.1 of uncultured Clostridium sp. Taxonomy (GTDB): domain Bacteria; phylum Bacillota; class Clostridia; order Clostridiales; family Clostridiaceae; genus Clostridium. The sequence goes on from CAKVFO010000007.1 coordinate 43,103, forward strand.
GCTAAGAGATAAGGAATTTAATAAGATATTATCATTAGCACCAGAAGTTCTATAATAGAAGGAGGTGGCTTACTTGAAGATACATGTAAGAAAGAACGATACAGTAGTCGTAATTTCAGGTAAAGACAAAGGTAAGACTGGAGAAGTTTTAAAAGTATTTCCTAAGACAGGAAAAGTCCTTGTTAAAGGAGTTAATATAGTTAAGAAGCACCAAAAAGCTACGAGAAATCAAGCTGAAAGTGCTATTATAGAAAGAGAAGCTGCTATAAACAGCTCAAAAGTAATGTTATATTGTACAAAATGCAAATCTGCAACAAGAATTAGCAATAAGTTATTAGAAGACGGAGCTAAAGTTAGAGTTTGCAAAAAGTGCGGCGAAACATTCTAAGATTCTGAAAGGAGGTAACTCAGCATGATGACAAGACTTCAAGAGAAGTATGAAAAAGAAATTATACCAGCAATGATCGAAAAGTTCGGATATAAAAATATAATGGAAGTTCCAAAACTTGAAAAAATAGTAATCAACATGGGTGTTGGTGAAGCTAAAGAAAACCAAAAAGTTTTAGAGTCTGCAGTTAATGATTTGACTTTAATAGCTGGTCAAAAACCAATATTAACTAGAGCAAGAAAATCAGTTGCTAACTTTAAAATAAGAGAAAACATGGCTATAGGCTGTAAAGTTACATTAAGAAAGGCAAAGATGTATGAATTTGCTGATAAATTAGTAACAATAGCTTTACCAAGAGTTAGAGATTTCAGAGGTGTTTCAAGTAAGGCTTTTGATGGTAGAGGAAATTATTCTCTAGGAATTAAGGAACAATTAATATTCCCAGAAATAGAATACGATAAAATCGATAAGGTAAGAGGAATGGATATAATCTTCGTAACAACAGCTAAAACTGACGAAGAAGCAAGAGAATTATTAAGATTCTTTGGAATGCCATTTGCTCATTAATAAGGAGGGATAGTTGTGGCACGTAAAGCTATAATTGAAAAGTGGAGCAAAGAACCTAAGTATAAGACTAGAGCTTATACTAGATGTAGAATATGTGGTAGACCACATGCAGTACTTAAAAAATTCGGTATATGCCGTATTTGCTTTAGAGAACTTGCTTACAAGGGCCAAATCCCTGGTTGCAAGAAAGCAAGTTGGTAAGATAAAGTTAGTCGAAAGGAGGCACAATTAATGGTTATGACAGATCCTATAGCAGATTTACTAACACGTATTAGAAATGCAAATGCTGTTAGACATGAAGTAGTAGAGGTACCTTCTTCAAATATAAAGAAGGCTCTTGCAAATATATTATTACAAGAAGGATACATTAAGGAAATTAATGAATACAACGATGGAGTAGTTCCAATGTTAAGAATTTCACTTAAGTATGGTTCAAATAAAGAAAGAGTTATAACTGGTATTAAGAGAATATCTAAACCAGGTTTAAGAGTTTATTGTAAGAAAGATGAAACTCCAAAAGTTCTTAATGGATTAGGAATCGCAGTAATATCTACATCAAAAGGTATTATGGTTGATAGAGAAGCTAGAAAGATGGGACTAGGCGGAGAAGTAGTTTGCTACGTTTGGTAGAAAATATATAAGAGTAAAAATTGTAACAAATTTTATTTGTACAAAAAACAACAGGAGGTGCAATTATGTCTAGAGTAGGTAGATTACCAATAGCTATACCTGCTGGCGTAACTGTAACTGTAACACCAGATAACGTTGTTACAGTTAAGGGGTCAAAAGGTGAGTTAACAAAAGCTATGCACAAAGACATGACTATAGTGGTTGAAAACAATGAAGTTATTGTTACTAGACCAAGTGATCATAAAGATCATAGAGCTCTTCACGGATTAACAAGAGCACTTATTAATAATATGGTAATTGGAACTAATGAAGGTTATCAAAAAACTTTAGAATTAGTTGGTGTAGGTTATAGAGCTCAATTACAAGGTAAGAAACTTGTAATGAACCTTGGATTCTCACACCCAGTTGAAGTTGAGCCAATGGATGGTATAACTTTCGAAACTCCAGCTCCAACAAAAGTTGTGATAAAGGGTATCGATAAGGAAATAGTAGGAGCTCAAGCAGCTGATATAAGACGTTGGAGAAAACCAGAACCATACAAAGGTAAGGGTATTAAGTTTGAAGGCGAATATATCAGACGTAAAGAAGGTAAAACTGGTAAGAAATAATTAGGAAGGAGTGAGCTTTAATGTTCAAAAAGGCTGATAAGAAGGCAAAGAGAGCAAGACGTCACTTAAGAGTACGTAAGAAAATCTTCGGTACTCCTGAAAGACCAAGACTTTCAGTTTATAGAAGTTCAAAGAATATATATGCACAAATTATTGATGACGTAAATGCTGTAACTTTAGTTGCTGCTTCAAGTGTTGAAAAAGATTTTTCAGCTAATGGTGGCAATAAAGAAGGTGCTAAAGTAGTTGGAGAATTAGTAGCTAAGAAAGCTTTAGATAAAGGAATTACAGAAGTAGTATTCGATAGAGGTGGATATGTATATCACGGAAGAGTACAACAATTAGCAGAGTCTGCTAGAGAAGCAGGATTAAAGTTCTAATAAATTAAGGAGGGAAATAAATGAGAATCGATCCTAGTACACTAGACCTTAAGGAAAAGGTTGTTTTCATAAACAGAGTTACTAAGGTTGTTAAGGGTGGTAGAAACTTCAGATTCAGCGCACTTGTAGTTGTCGGAGACGAGAACGGTCATGTTGGTGTTGGTATGGGTAAGTCTATTGAAATCCCTGTAGCAATTAGAAAAGGAATAGAAGATGCTAAGAAGAACCTAGTAGAAGTTTCTATGGTTGGAACAACAGTTCCTCACGAAATCTATGGAACTTTCGGAACAGGTAAAGTTCTTATAATGCCAGCTAAGGAAGGTACAGGAGTTATTGCTGGTGGACCAGCAAGAGCCGTACTTGAATTAGCAGGGTTAAAGGACGTTAGAGCTAAGTCTTTAGGTTCAAATAACCCAAGAAATATGGTTAATGCAACAATCAACGGATTAGCAAACTTAAGAACAGCTGAAGATATAGCTAAATTAAGAGGAAAATCTGTTGAAGAAATATTAGGTTAGG
>CAKVFO010000008.1 GCA_934746785.1 uncultured Clostridium sp.
CTGGTGATGATGGCGTAGAGGAAACACTCTTTTCCATTCCGAACAGGACAGTTAAGCTCTACAGCGTCGATGGTACTTCACGGGAGACTGTGCGGGAGAGTAGAACGTTGCCAGGTAATACAGAAAGAAGCATTAGAGAAATCTAGTGCTTTTTTTACGTATAAAAATATAAAATAAAACTAGGGGGATAAAATGATTAAATTAATAGCTGCAGATATGGATGGTACTTTAATAGGGAGTAACGGTGAGATATCAAAAAAAAATATAAAAGCAATAAAAGAAGCACAAGAAAAAGGGATAAGATTTGCAATAGCAACTGGACGAGCTTTATGTGATGTTGAAGTAATGCTAAAAAAATATAACTTAAAATGTGATACCTTAATAATGAATGGAGCTCAATATCTAGATGAAGATAGAAATGAGGTTTCTTCAACTTATATAGAAAAAAATAAGGTTAAAGAGATCTTAAGTGTTATGAAGAAATATAATATTAATGTAGAGATATATACTGATAAAGGATTTTTTACAGCGGATACTGAAGAAGAAGTTCTTGATGGAATGATAAAGAGGGGGAAAATATATCGTCCAGAAATAGAAACTATGGAGGAGAGAATAGCTCATGCTAAAAAGAATCTACATTATATAAACATGCAATATATAGATAATTTAGATGAGTTTATAGAGAATAATAATATTGCTAAACTTATATCGTTTTCAGATAGTGAAGAATTAATACTTGATGTTAGAAAAGATATAGAAAAAATTAATGGACTTGCAGTTAGTGGAAGTTTTAGTACTAATGTAGAGGTAAATCATATTGATTCTGAAAAGGGAAAGATACTATTAAAGGTTATTGATAGATATAATATAAAGAGAGAAGAAGTTGCTATTCTTGGAGATGGAATGAATGATTATTCTATGTTTAAAGAATTTTCATGTTCTTTTGCTATGGATAATGCAGTACTAGAAATAAAAGATGCAGCAACATATATTACAGCAAGTAACAATGAAGATGGAGTTGCTAAAGCAATCTATAAAATAATAAATGAAAAGCTATAAAGCGAATATTACATAGGATACCCTTTTAAGTAAGGGTATCCTATATATATTATATAAGGAGATATTATGTTTAAAATAGGTGAGTTTTCATTATAGATGAATTAGAAAAACAGAAGGATAAAATTCAAAAAGAAATTGAATTAGAACAAGATAGATTAAAGAAGATAGATAATACAATAAGTGAAATAAGAAATGATAATTTTAAAGTTCACTGTAATATTAATTTTAAAAAGGTAAGTAAGATGAAGATTTTATCCATAAGAGATAAGATTTCAACATATTTTCACGAAGGTATATTATGGGATAAATTATTTGAATTTATAGAGTATGATTTATGGTCCATATGAAAACCTATCAAAGGGTTATGAAATGCTTGCTTATTATCCATATTAATATACTTTATTGGTTTGATAGATGTGATAATAGTGAATGCAGGGAAGTTCTTAAAGTTAAGAAACCTTATAAAAAGGCACCAGATACATTGGGGGTATTTTCTACAAGATCACCAGAAAGACCAAATCTAATAGCTTTATCTGTTGCTGAAATTATTAGTATTGATTATAAAGAGGGTAGAATTTACGTGACATATATTGATGCAATGGATAATACTCCTGTTTTAGATATAAAACCTTATACACCAAGTATAGATAGAATTAAAGAAATAAGAGTACCTAATTGGTGCAGTCATTGGCCTAGTTGCTATGAAGAATCATCTGGATTTGATTGGGAAAGTGAATTTTTATTTTGAAATATAAAGAGTGTGCTATTAAGTAAAGTAATAAATTAATTAAGTTATTTAAAAATAGATGAATGTCCTTTAAATTTTATTCTTATATAAGGATGTTCATCTTTTTTTGATTTCATAAAAATAATTTTTATAAAATCAATAATTGAAAACAATTCTCACTTATGGTATACTGGGTAAAAATGGAACAATTTATAATAAGTAGAGGTGGAAGAATGAAAAGTAAGAGTTTAGAAAAGTATATTTCAGTTAATGGAGTTGAAAAGATTAATTTTGAAGAACTTTTAAAAAGTTTATCTGAAATATATGGCGATAAAGTAGCAATAAGAGACAGAAGTGGAGGTGTTACATATAAGGATCTAATTGTTAAGAGTATGAAATTCGCAGGTAAGTTTGAAGGAGTAGGATTAAAAAATGATGATATTGTACTTTTACAGTGTACTAATACTAAAGAGTTTGTAGAAATCTTATTTTCACTTTTAATAATGGGAGTTATCCCTGTTTTAGTATTACCAGGGTATAGAGAGAAGGAGATAATCAATATAATTAAAAAGACTAATGCTTCAGCTTACATTGCTCCAGAGGAATATCTTGGCTATAAATATAATCAAATAGCTCATGAAATAAATAATCAATTTTCATCTGTTATAACTATTTTAGTAGATGAATCTTTTACTAATTTAGATAATGAAAAAGAATTAAGTGAAAACTGGAAGGGGAAGGTTTCTTATGATGATGTAGCAGTACTTCTAATGTCAGGTGGAACAACTGGAGAACCTAAACTAATTCCAAGAACTCATGCTGATTACATTTATAATGCAAGAATGTGTGCTAAGAGAAGTGGTTTAGATGAAAGCTCAATATATTTAGCAGCTGCATCAATTGCTCATAATATGCCATTAGCATGTCCGGGAATTTTAGGTACTTTATGTTCAGGAGGAACTGCTGTATTAAGTTATTATTTAAGTCCTGATGAAATTATGGATCTAATAGAAAGTGAGAGAGTAACTATTACAAACTTTGTTCCAACAACAGCAAAGCTTTGTTTAGAACTTTTAGAAATTGATGATTTTGATATTTCAACTTTAAAAGTAATACTTATTGGAGGTGCACGACTAGATGAAAAGTTAGCTATGGAAGTTATGGATAATTTCCATTGTATTCTTCAAAATCAATTTGGAACAGCAGAAGGGTTAATTTTAGTAACAGCTTTAGATGATAATAGAGAATGTTGTTTAAGATGTCAAGGAAAGCCTATATCAGATGCTGATATTATAAGGATAATAGATAGTAATGGGGAAGACGTTAAAGAAGGAGAAAGTGGAGAACTAGTAGTAAAAGGACCTTATACAATAGAAAGTTATTATAAAGAACCTGACAATAAATCTAGGTTTACAAAAGATGGTTTTTATAAAACAGGTGATAAAGCAGTAATTAAAGAAGACGGAAATGTATGTATTCTTGGACGTATAAAAGAACAAATAAATAGAGCAGGTGAAAAGATATTACCATCTGAAATAGAAGATGAGTTAATTCAAATTGAATCTATTAATAAGGCTGCAGTAGTAGGTATACCTGATAATCTTCTTGGCGAAAGAAGTTGTGCTTTTATTGAGATAAGACAGAATTTCAAAACAGATGAACAAAAAATTTGTGAAGATATGTTACGAAGAGGAGTAGCCCAATATAAGATACCTGATCAAATTATATTTATTAATGTATGGCCACTTACAAAGATGGGTAAAATTGATTCTAATAGATTAAGAGAAATGGCTAAAGATAAGCCAATTATGGAGAAGTAAGAAATGTTAAAAAATGAAGTTGGTAAAAGATTAATTACATCAATGAGTCAAGGTTTTTCTAATACATTTTTACTATATACAGCTTGTAAACTTGAAATTTTTGATGCGATAGATGGAAATGGATCTGATATAGAAAACATTTCAGAAATAACAAAGGTTAATAAAGATTTACTTTATAGAATAATTAGACCTTTAATAGTTTATGGATTTATAGAAAAGATAGATTCTAAATATACACTTACAGATGTTGGGGAAATGTTAACTGATAAAGAAGAAGGTTCATTAAAAGGGTATGTATTATATTGTGGAAGTATATGTGCTAAGTCTTGGTCAGTAATGGCTGAAGCAGCAAAAAGTAATAAATCACCTTATTCATTAGCAATTGGTGGAGAATTGTTTGAAGGAAATAGGAATAGTTCAAAGGATTATTCTAACTTTAATGCAATGATGAATTTTGTTAGTAAGAGTATGAACATTGAAGAATTTTTGAAGAAACAAAAGGATTTAGATAGAGTCAAAGAAATAGTTGATATAGGTGGAGGAACTGGAGCCGTTATATTACAGTTTCTAAAGTATTACAAGAGTGCTAGAGGTAGAATTTTAGATTTAGATTTTGTGAAAGAAAAGGCGTTAGCTAATATTAGTGCTAATAATTTATCAGATAGGACGGAATTTGTAGTAGGAAACTTTTTTGAACCTTATAAGTTAGATAGTGATGTATTTATTTTATCAAGGATATTACATGACTGGAAAGATGATGATGCTCTATCTATTTTAAAAAACATAAGAAATTCAATGAGTGTAGATAGCTTTTTATATGTAATAGAGTTAGTAGTACCTGAGGATTTTAAACGTGAAAACCTAGAAATTTTCATGAATGATTTACAAATTTGGGCAGTGTGTGATGGAAAGGAAAGAAGCTTATCACAATATAATGAACTATTTGAAAAAGCAGGCTTGATTTTGATAGGAAGTGAGAAGATTGAAACTGGAGAATGTGTATTAAAATTAAGGTGTGATCTAGATATAGAAGAGGGTGAAATATAGAAAAAGTATTTTTAAAAGGAGAAATTAACTTTATGGAGTATATAGATATTAAAAATCAGATTAAGGCGCAATTATCTAGTCAAAAAGATTTTGAAGACAATGAGAATCTATTGAATTTGGGGCTAGATTCTTTGAAAATTATGAGATTAGTTAATCAATGGAGGAGAGAAGGAATAAGAATACCTTATGGTTTACTTATGGAGAAACCTACCTTAGAGCAGTGGTGGAAATTAATTTGTAGTAAGAGTAAAAAGATTAATAATGTACATAAGACAATAAAGAAGCAGGAAGCAAAAAGTTATGAACCATTTTCATTAACAGATGTTCAATATGCTTATAAAGTAGGAAGAAGCGAAGGAGAAGAACTTGGAGGAGTTGATTGTCATGCATATTTAGAGTTTTCTGGAGAAAATATAGATAAAGATAAGCTTGATAACGCATGGAGAAAAGTTCAATATCATCATCCAATGTTAAGAGCACGATTTTTAAAAGATGGAAAACAGGAAATTATGGATAAACCTTACAAAGAAAATATTACTGTTATAGATCTTAGGGAAGATAGAGAGTTTGAAAAAAAATTAGAAAGTATGAGAGATGAATTATCTCATAGAAAACTCAATATAGATGAGGGGCAGGTAGCATCATTAAGATTATGTTTACTTCCTAATAACAAATCAAGAATTATTTTTGAATTAGCTTTACTTGTAGCAGATGTTCAAAGTATGCAGATTATACTTAGAGATTTAGCATCAGCATATCTTCTTAAGGAATTACCTAAGGAATCAAAAAATTGGAGCTTCAAGGCTTACTTAGAAAATGTTAAAAATTCAGAAGAAAATGAAAGAAAAGAATCAAAGGAATATTGGAGCAGAAGAGTTAGCGATATGCCTTTTGGACCAGAATTACCTTTACAAAAAGATCCAAGAGCAGTTTTAAAGCCTAAATTTAAAAGAAGAATTGTTAGAATTTTAAAAGATGAATGGCAGATATTAAAGGAAAAGGCCGCAGAAAATAAATCAACACCTGCAATGCTGCTTTTATCGTCTTATGCTTTAATATTAGAACGTTGGAGCAGTAATAAAAGATTTTTGATAAATATACCTTTTTTCAATAGAAAAACAGAATATGAAGGATTAGAAGAAGTAGTAGCTGATTTTACTACATTACTGTTATTAGAAGTAGACATGAATGGCAAAAAAAACTTTATAGAAGTATTAAATTCAATACAAGATCAAATTCATGAAGATATGAAATATACAGCTTATTCTGGGGTTCAAGTTCAAAGAGATATAACGAAATTATATGGAGAAAAACAGAATATTGCACCAGTTGTTTTTGCTTGTAATTTAGGTAATTCATTAGTAAATGAAGAATTTACAAAAAGTTTAGGTGAATTTTCATATATGATTTCACAAACTCCAGGTATATGGTTAGATTTTCAGACTTATGAGGATGAAGACGGAGTAATGTTAACTTGGGATTCTGTAGAGGAATTATTTCCAGAGGGAATGTTAGATGATATGATTGAGAGTTTTGAAAATCTTTTGCATAGCTTGAGTAAAAGGCCATGGAATGAATATTTTGATGTACTCTCTAAAAATCAAAAAAGTTTTATAGAAAATCAAAGGAATATTGATCATATTAAAAATCCAATTTGTCTTCATAGTAAATTTATAGAGATAGCAAATAAAATTCCAGATAAGATAGCTATTATTGATTCTGGTGAAGGAAAAATAATTTCTTATGGAAAACTTTTTAATATGGCAGTATCATTAGCAAGTTTTTTAATTGAGAATGATATTCATAAACAACCTATAGCTATTTCAACCACAAGAGGATATAAGCAAGCAGTAGCAGCATTAGGAATTTTAATGTCAGGTAATTTATATGTTCCAGTTACTGTGAATCAACCTAAAGAAAGAAGAAAATTAATACACGAGAAAACTGGAATATATTATGTACTTACTGATGAAAATAATTATAAATCTATTACTTGGCCTAAGGATGTAAAGGTATGGACCATAGAAGAAATATTAAGTAAAAAACTTATGAGAAAATTACCAGAAGTTTTACCAGAAAGTTCAGCTTATATAATAATGACATCAGGGACAACAGGCCTTCCAAAAGGAGTTGAAATTACTCATAAAGGAGCTTGGAATACAATCAATGAGGTAAATAAAATAATTAATTTCCGAGCTGAAGATAAGATTTTAGGTATATCTGCTATGGATTTTGATTTATCTGTGTATGAACTATTTGGAACTTTATCAACTGGAGCAACTCTTATTACAATTCCAGATGATAAGAGCAAAGATACTGAGTTTTGGTTGGAATTAATTTTGAAGTATAAAGTTAATAAGTGGAACTCTGTACCTGCATTATTAGATATGCTTCTTATATATACAGAACTTGAAGGGAAAAAGTTACCTTTAGATACAGTAATGTTGTCTGGAGATTGGATTGGAATGGATCTTCCAGAAAGATTGAATAGAGCTACAGATAACTGTAAGTTAATTGCTATGGGAGGAGCTACTGAGGCTAGTATTTGGTCAAATTATATAGAAGTAAAATTACCATTGCCAAGTAAGTGGAAGTCAATACCTTATGGAAGGCCTTTAGCACATCAAAGTTATAGAATTGTTGATGATAATGGATTGGATGTACCTTTTTATGTTGAAGGTGAGCTTTTAATTGGTGGAGATGGAGTTGGGACATATAGGGGAGATGATAAATTAGTCTCTGAAAAATTTATAAATGAATATCATAATAGATGGTATAAGACAGGAGATAAGGGAAGGTTCTGGAGAGATGGAACTATAGAGTTTTTAGGAAGAAAGGACTTTCAAGTAAAAATACATGGACATAGAATTGAACTGGGAGAAATTGAGACAGCATTAAAATCAATAGAAAATGTTAAAAATGCAGTTGTAGAAGCTAACAAAGGTAAGGTTGGAGATAATCATTTAATTGCCTATTTAGAAACTGGAGAATATTTAGAAGAGCCGCTATATTATTTAAAAACTGCAGTAAAGAAGAAAATTGAAGATAAAAAACTATTGTTAGATGAAGACGTGGCATTTAAATATGATAACAATCTATATAATAAAGTTCTTAACTATGGAGAAAAAAGAGCATGCAAAATAATGCTGAATGTCTTACAAAACCTAGGTGTGTTAGTACTAGAAAAGAGATATAAATATAGTGATATTTTAGAAAATAGTAAAGTTACAAATAAGCAAAAGGAAACTGTTAGGTGCTGGATAGAAGATTTAAGTTCGTGTGGGTTAGTAGAAAGAGAAGAAGAATTCTATTATACAAAAAGAGGGCATGAAATAATAAGTGAAATAATCTATAAAGGAAATAGAGAAGATATTGAACTGTTAAATAGTTATTTAAAAACTTTAGAGAAGTTTGTACCTGAAATTATTGAAGGAAATAAAAATCCTATAGATGTTTATTATGAGGAAAAAAATAAGTTATCACCAAATGATTTACTGACAGCTTTACCAGGGAAAAATGAAAGTTTGAATGCTTTGATTTTTAAGCTTAAAAATATAATTTCAGCTTCAAAGGAAAAAATACGAATTCTTGAATTTTCTACAAGAGATATTGAAACTACAGGTAAAATTTTAGAAGCAGTTAAAGATTTTAATATTGAATATATATATGCAGATTCATCAGCTTATTTTATAAATAAAGTAAAGAAATTTGGTAAGGTATATTCATTCTTTAAGGCAGAGGTAATGAGTTTAGAAAACGATGATGAAAAAATCTTAGAAGGTATGAAATATGACTGTGTTTTGACTGTTAATTCAGTACATAGAATGAAGTCTATAGATAAAACGTTAGAAAGAATTGAGAAGTTATTAAATCCAAGCGGCTGTTTATTTATGATTGAGTTAACAGATAAAAGTTGCCTTCAGGATATAGTGGCAACTGTATTGGAGAATGATAGGAGAAAAGAAAATGAATCTTCAATATTAAGTAATAGTGAATGGATAAATAAATTGAGAAAGAATAATTTTGAATATATATACTCATATCCTAGAGAAGGTTCAATAGGAGGAAGAAATCTGTATGCAGCAATATCTAAGAAAGGTTTATATGAGCTAGATACTAAATATATCAGAAAGGAAATTGAAGAAAAACTTCCAGAGTATATGATTCCCAAAATATATTATGGTTTAAATAAGCTTCCTATAAGTAAAAATGGAAAGATAGATAGAAAGAGTATAAGTGTATATTCAGATTCAAAGGCAGATGAACATGAATTAGAAGAGACTATTACAGAAACTGAAAAGAAACTTTCTGATATTTGGAAAGAAGTATTTGAAATAGATACTATAGGAGCTTTAGATAATTACTACTTATTAGGTGGAGATTCATTAATTGCTATAAGGATGTTTACAAGGATTAGAGAAGTTTTCTTAGTTGAATTTTCTATTATGGATATTATGGAGAATAAAACTTTAAGAGATCAAGCAGCACGTATAGATAAACTTTTAGGGGAAGGTAAAATAATTAAATCAAGTGATAAGATGAAAATTAAAGGAGATAAAAATAAGGAAAACGAACCTTTCCCATTAACAGATGTACAGCAGGCTTATTGGATTGGAAGAAAAGGATTATATGATTTAGGACAGGTTTCGACTCACTGTTATTTTGAATTAGATAGTGAATATACAGATGTTAAAAGACTTGAAAAAACGTTAAATGATATGATTGGATATCATGGAATGATGCGTGCAATAATACTTCCTACTGGAGAACAACAGATATTAAAAGAAGTTCCAGAATATAAAATTACAACTATTGATTTAAGATTCATTTCACAAGAAGATAAAGATAAAGAATTAGAAAATATTAGATTAAATATGTCTCATGAAGTTATTGATACAGAAAAGTGGCCTTTATTTGACATTAAAGTAAGTATTTTAAGTGATAAAAAGATAAGGATTCATGTAAGTTTTGATAATTTAATTTTTGATGGTTGGAGTATGTTCCATTTACTATCAGAATGGTTAAAGCGATATATCAATGAAAATAGTAGTTTTGAAACTTTAGATTTTTCATTTAGAGACTATGTTTTAGGATTAAATGAAATTAAAAAATCAGTATTATATGAAAAAGACAAAAAATATTGGATGGATAGGTTAGAGAACTTTTCATCAGCACCTGATATTAAACTTGCTAAAAAAGAGATGGAGATTAAGAATCAAAAATTCAATAGAAGAAGTGCTTTTCTAAGTCAAAAGGAATGGAGTAATTTAAAGTTAATTGCAAAGGAATTTGGAGTTACACCAGCATCTATGCTTATTACTGCTTATTCAGAAGTTTTACGTAGATGGAGTTTAAATTCAGACTTTACTCTTAATATTACTCAATTTAATAGAGAGCCGTTTAATCCTCAGGTGAATAAATTAGTAGGTGATTTTACTACTTTAACATTACTAGAAATAAAGAATAGCAAAGAAGATACTTTCTTAAAGCGTGTGAAAAAGGTTCAATTACAATTAATAAAGGATTTAGAACATACCTATTACAGTGCTGTTGAATTTGAACGTGAATTGAAGCAGAAAAAGAGAGATGTAAAAGGTTCTATTATGCCTATTGTATTTACAAGTGGTTTGGGAATTAACAATAATGGCAGTGAGAAGTGGATTGGAGAGCCAGTTTATAATGTTAGTCAGACACCTCAAGTTTGGTTAGATCATCAAGTTTTAGAGCAGGATGGAGGATTAAATTTATTTTGGGATAGCGTAGATGAATTATTTTATGAAGGTATGTTAGATGAGATGTTTAATTCATATACAAAAATTTTAAGAAGATTAGCTGCTGATAAAAATTTATTCAATCTAAAATTACCGAGCTTAGTAGAAGTTCCTATTTCAATAAAAAGGAAAGAGGCAAATGAAACTGAGAAACAATTAAAGGATAATACTTTAGATAATCTATTTTTAGAGATGGAAAGAATATATCCTAATAAAGTTGCTGTAATCAATGAGGATAAGAAGATTACTTATAATGAATTAAAGGAAAAGGCTTTGTATGTTTGTAGAGAACTTAAAAATATTAAGACCAAAAAAAATGAATTAGTAGCTGTTTTGATGGAAAAAGGATGGAAGCAAATAGTTTCTGTATATGGAATATTATTTGCTGGAGCAGCTTATTTACCATTAGATTCAGAGAATCCAAAAGATCGTTTAGAAAAGATATTAGAAAATAGTAATACAAGAACTGTGTTGGTAAGTAAAGATTATCATAAAAATAATAAGTGGTTAGAAAAGTGGAATTGTATAGAAATTGATGATGGAAAGTTAGAAAAAGATATATCGATTATTGAAGAAAAGGATTCATCTTCTTTAGCTTATACAATTTATACATCTGGAACAACTGGCATTCCTAAAGGTGTAATGATTACTCATAAAGCAGCAGTAAATACGATACTAGACATTAATGATAGGTTCAATGTTTCAGAAGAGGATAGAGTATTAGGAATATCTAAACTTCATTTCGATTTATCAGTATATGATATTTTTGGAGTTTTAGGAGCAGGAGGAACATTAGTTATTCCTGAGGCTCATAAAGCTAAAGATCCATCTCACTGGATTGAATTAATGAATAAAAATAAAATTACTATTTTTAATAGTGTACCAGCATCTATAGAGATGTTAGTGGAATATGAAGAATATGAAAAAGAATTAAGTAGTAGAGATTTGAGATTAGTATTAATGAGTGGAGATTGGATACCGATGTTCCTTCCAGAAAAGATAAGAAATATATTTAGTGATGCAGAACTTATATCTTTAGGGGGAGCAACAGAGGCTGGTATATGGTCTAATAGTTTTAAAATACCAAAGGAAATACCAACTCAGTGGAAGAGCATACCTTATGGAAAGCCATTATCCAATCAAAAGTATTATGTATTAGATGAAAATTTAGATAATTCACCAGACTGGGTTCCAGGAGGGTTATATATTGCAGGTAAAAGCTTAGCTTCAGGTTATATGAATGATGAAAATGAAACTAATGAAAAGTTTATTATCCATCCAATAACTAATGAAAGACTATATTTCACTGGAGATTTAGGACGCTATTGGAGTGATGGAAATATTGAGTTTTTAGGAAGAATAGATTTTCAAACTAAAATTAATGGATATCGTATTGAACTTGGAGAAATTGAAGCGGCATTTAATAGCCATCCTAATATATCTGAAAGCTATGTACTATGCGTAAAAAGAAATAAAGATAAAGTTTTAGTAGGGTTTTATCGTAGCAAATTTTATATAGATGAGGAAAAGATAAAGGAACATTTAAGGTTAGTTTTACCGGAATATATGATTCCTAATTATATCATCTTCTTAGATGAAGTACCTAAGACTGACAATGGAAAGATAGATAAGAAGAAGTTAGCTGAAATGGCGGAAGAAACTATAAAAAATATAAGTATAAATAAAAGAAAAGAATTAGATTCATATGAAGAAAAGGCAGTAGGCGAAGTTTGGAAGGAAGTATTGGGGTATGAAAATCCAAGTTTAGAGGATAATTTCTTTTCAAATGGTGGAGATTCTTTAAAGGCCCTTCGCTTTGTAAATTGTATTAATGAGAAATTTAAAGTAAGGATATCTATACAAGATATTTTTGAAAATTCAACAATATCTAGGTTAGTAAAATTAATATTTTCAGAAGGTATGAAAGTTACAGAGATTTTTGAAGAAACAGAAGAAGGATTTTTTTAAGGGGGATAAAGATGAAGATTGAAGAAATAATTTTAAAGTATCAAGAAAAAGGAGTTAAGTTTCAGGTTAGAAATGGAAAGTTAGGTTTTGTTGGACCTAAGGGAGTTATTGATTTAGATGCTAGAAGAGAAGTACAGAATTATAAAGAAGATATTATTTCATATTTGGAAAAAAATAAGGATAGTGTAGTTGTTGATAAAGATAATAAATTTAAGGAATTTAGACTTACTGATATCCAATCTGCTTATTTAGTAGGACGTAATGAATCTTATACTTATGGAGGTATTGGATGTAAAATTTATTCGGAATTTAAATTTCCTCATTTAGAAGTATCAAGATTAAATGAAGCTTGGAAAAGGGTTGTTGAAAATAATGATATGCTTCATGCAGTAGTTAAGCATAATGGAGTTCAGCAGATTTTAGAAGAATATACTGTACCTAATATAAAGGAATGGGATATTATAAATGCTTCAGAAGAAGAGGCTAAAAAGCACCTACAAAGTGTTAGAAAAAGATTAACAGAAAAACAATATAGCATAGACGAATATCCATTGTATGATTTAGAAATTACAAATTTAAAAGATGATATGACAATTCTTCATTTGTCTTTAGACATGTTAATAGCAGACTTTACAAGTATTAATATTATAATTGATGAATTAGAAAAGAGTTATTTTTATGGAGAGGTACCTTCAAAAGAATTATCTTATAGAGATGTAATTGTTTATCAGGATAATGAGAAGAAGTATCCTAAATATTTAGAAAAGCATCTTAAAGATGAAGAGTATTGGAAGGAAAGAATTTCAATAATGCCTGAGGCACCAGATCTTCCTAAAGAAGAAGCAGATAAAAAAATTTCGATTAGGCAGTTTAATACTTATATAAATAAGGAAAGATGTGAAGTTTTACAAAGTTTTGCTGATAAAAATAAAGTTACTCTTTCAGGTGTGATTTTATCTTTATATGCTGAAACTTTAGCTTATTGGTCTACTGAAAAGGACTTTTCTATTAATATAACTATGGCAAATAGACCTGATATTCATTCAGAGATTAAAAGAATTGTGGGGGATTTTACTGTAGTAGATATATTAGAAGTTAAAACAAAGGAAAATAAAAAGTTTAGTGAAAGACTTCAAGATATACAAAAGCAGTTATGGTCTGATCTAGAGCATCCATCATATACAGGAGTAGAAGTTTTACGTGAAATGACTAGACAAAAAAAGAAAGAAGTTATAATTCCATATGTTTATACAAGTACTTTAGGATTAACTAAAGGAGGAGACAATCAAGAAAATAAAGGAGAATTATTATATAAAATAAGTCAGACTCCACAAGTATTAATTGATTGTCAGGTTATGGAGTATAAAGATGGAATTTTAGTTAATTGGGATGTTAGAGAAAATATATTTCCAAGTGGAATGATAGAAGATGCCTTTGAGTCTTTTGCAAATTTGCTTAATGAAACAGATATAGAAAGGCTGCAATGTGAAAATTCTATAATAGATTTACCTAAAGAGACAATGGAAGTTAGGAAAAAGGTAAATTCAACACATAAAGAATTCTTAAATCAGACCTTGCATAAGGGATTCTGTGAAAATGTTGATTTGTATCCTAATAAAGAAGCTTTATTTAGTAATGGAAAATCATTTACCTATAGAGAAGTTGGGGATTACGCAATGGCTATAAAAAATAAGCTTATAGATTGTAAAATTATCAACTCTGATATAGTTGCAATAGAATTAGATAAAGGAATATGGCAAATTGCAGCAGTTTTAGGTACCCTTCTAGCTGGAGGAACATATTTGCCAATTGACATGGAATATCCAAGATCAAGAAAGGATAAAATAGAAACTAGTTCAAGGGCAAAATTTATTATAACTTCAAATAAAAATAAGATAAGTAATGAACAAGCAGAAATTATAAATGTTGAAGAATTAGAAGTATTAAAAAATCAACAAGTGAAAGCAGAAAAAATAGATTCAAATAGTCCTGCTTATATAATTTATACATCAGGAAGTACAGGAGAGCCTAAAGGTGTTGTGATTTCACATAAAGCAGCTATGAATACTATTCAAGATGTGGTTAAGAGATTTAATATTACATGTAAGGATAGAGTATTAGGAATAGCAAATTTAGCATTCGATTTATCTGTATTTGATATATTTGGAATGTTCTTTGTAGGAGGAAGTATAGTACTTCCAGAAGGTAATAAGGATATTGCTGAATGGAATAGATTAATAAAAGAAAAGGAAGTTACTATTACTAATACAGTACCAGCTCAAATGCAAATGCTATCATCTTATTTAGAAGCAGAAAAAGAAGATGGTTCAGATAATATTAGATTAATGTTGCTTTCAGGTGATTGGATTCCTGTTAATCTTCCTACTAAATTATACAATTTATTTAAGAATGTAAAATTAGTGAGTTTAGGAGGAGCTACTGAAGCAAGTATATGGTCAATAGCTTATGAAATTAATAAAAATGAAAGCTTTGAGAGAAGTATTCCATATGGAACTCCTTTATCAAATCAAGAATTCTATGTGCTAGATGATAAGATGGAGGAATGTCCTAATTGGGTGAAAGGAAAGTTATTCATTGCAGGTATGGGATTAGCTGATGGATATTTAGGAGATAGAAACTTAACTGAAAGAAAATTCGTATTTTCTAGTAAATTAGGTAAGAGATTATATGACACAGGTGATTGTGGAAGATATTTGCTAGATGGTGTAATAGAGTTTATAGGAAGAGTTGATAATCAAGTAAAAATTAGAGGACATCGTGTAGAATTAAGTGAAATTGAATCTGTTATTAATTCATATCATGATGTAGAGGAATCAGTAGTAGTTCTTGCAGAAAAAAATGAAGACATGATGAGGGCATATATTCAGCCTTGTACTGAAGAGGTAAAGGAAGATAAAAATGTTTTATCCCTACTAGAAGAAAAAAGTAAATATTTTAATTCAAGCGAGGATTTCTTTAGTGCAACAGTTGATGATTTTAAAGAATGGTTACGTAATTCAAATCATACTGCACTATTAGATATATTAAAAACATTTATAGATGTTGGAGTATTTGCTGATAAGGATAAGTGGTATTCCTTAGATGAAATATATAATTTAGTTAAAGTTCATCCATATTATCAGCCATTAATAAGAAGATGGCTTAGAGCTGTAAAGACAGAAGGATATGTAGAGTTAAGCACAGAGGATACAAAATTTAGATTAAATACTGACATTGAAATAGATGATGCTAATAAGTCATGGGCAAATTGGAAAGAGGTCGATAAGAGAGTTCATTATAATGATTTAATGATGAATTTCTTTAAAGATACTCGTGAGAATTTATTACCATTATTAAGAGGAAAACTTGATCCAATTGATCTATTCTTCCCTAAAGGGGACTTTAAGGTAGCTCTTGCAGCTTATAAAGATAATATTGTCAGCAGATGTACCAATGAAGTTGTTGTTGATAATATAGAAATATTTGTGAAGGAATTTAATAAGAAGAATCCAGGAAAGAAATTTAGACTTTTAGAGGTAGGAGCAGGAGTTGGTGGAGTAAGTATTGATTTAATTAATAGATTGAAAAATTACTCAGTTGAATATATTTATACAGATATATCACATTCTTTCTTAAATGAAGCACAAAAAAGATTTACTGAATATCCTTGGGTTAAATATGGTTTATATGATATTAATGAGGATTACTGGAATCAAAATTTAACTGCATCTTCTCTGGATTTAATACTTTGTAATAATGTATTACACAATGCAAATGATGCTTTAAGAGTTTTAAAGCAATTTAGAGAGATGTCAGTACCAAATGGTAATCTTGTTATTATAGATGCTACAGGAAATAACTATGCATTATTAACTTCAATAGAATTCCTTAATGGATTAAATGGTGTAGAAGATTTCAGAGCAGAAGATGAACAAATATTTTTAAAAAAAGGACAATGGATAGATGTTTTAGGGAAGGCTGGTATTAATGTAATGTCAATGTTCCCAGAAATAAATAATCCATTAGAGGTCTTAGGTCAGACAGTATTTGTTGCTAAATTTGCATCAGAAAGAAAGAGAATTGAAAGTAAGGAAGTTGAGGAATATTTAAAAAATAATCTTCCAGACTATATGCTTCCTAATTCAATAGAAGTTATTGAAAACATGCCTTTAACAAACAATGGTAAGGTTGATAGAAAAGCACTTCAAAAAAGGTTAAGTGGAGAAAATCCATTTATAAAATCCGAAGGTGAAGAACCAGAAACAGATTTAGAAAAGGCAGTAGCTGAAATTTGGAAAGAATCTTTAAAAAGAGAAAGTATATGGAGAAACGAAAATTTCTATGATGCTGGTGGAGACTCATTATTAGTAGCACAAGTAGTAGCTAAGATGAAGGAAGAAATACCAGAAGCAGCAGACTGGGAATGGGATAAGTTAATGGTTGCTTTAATTGAGGCCCCAACAATAAAAGGATTATGTGAAAAGTTAATTGAAAAAGAAAAAGATAGTGAGGAAGATTCAGATAAAGATAACTGCATAATTACTTTAAAAGCTGATGATGAGAGTAATATTGCGAAGGTTTTAGTACATGATGGTACAGGTACTATAAGTCCATATAATTATGTAATATCTTATATGAATAAGTGTGAAGGAAGAGCATTATTAGCTTTAAGATGTAATGATATGGATGAGTATTTATCTATAGACTCTAATAAACTTATACAAACTTTAGGTGAAAAATATGCAAATCAATTAATTAAGACCGGAAAAACAGAATTTGAATTAGTTGGTTATTGTATGGGAGGGCTTATTGCTCTTGAAATAGCTAAGGTCCTAGAGGAATCAGGAATAAAAGTTAGATCTCTTATAAATATTGATACAACACCAAGTAGGAGAATGTTAGATAATGAGCTGCTTATGGAAAGAGGCTTTGGAATGATTATTGGTGCAGATGTAAAAGCTGTAGGGCATACAGTGGATGATGAACTGTTAAAGAAAGCTATTAGTGAGTTAAGCGAAAAATATAAGGGATATATTTCTAATGAAGATTTACTAAAATTAGATGGTGAGTTTAAGCCTATTAGTGAATGTTATTCTAAGTTAGTAAAGAAAACTCATGAAGAACGTTTAGAGGATTTATATGCAACATTATCTGATAAAAATGCAGAAGTATTAGGATACAATAAGGAAAGATTAGATATTTTATATAAGGTATTCTGTCATAGCTTTAGAGCAGTAATTTCATATGATGCAGGAGTATATATGGGAGATACAAAAGTATTAAGCTGTAAGGATAAAAATACTGATTTCTTACCTGTAGAACCTACTGATAATGAAGATTTCTGGCGAAGTGCTGTTATGGGGAATGTAGATATTGTATCAATAGAAGGGAAGCATTTAACTTGCTTATTACCAAGTTATGCCCAAAATATCGCTAGTATATTAATGATGGAGGATTAATATGAGTAAGTTCATAGGAATTTTAGGATATAGAGGAGCGGTAGGACAATATGTATTAAATTGCCTAAAAGATAAATATCCAATAAAATGTGGGCAGAGATCTGAAAGTATTAAAAGAGAAAAAGGCATAAAGTATGTTAAAATAGATATTTTAAATAGAAATGAATTAGAATCATTTTGTAAAAATTGTAATGTAATAATTAATTGTGCAGGACCATCCTATTATTTGTCAAAAGGGATAGCAGAGGTAAGTAAAGAAAAAAATATAGGATATGTAGATATTTTTGGAGTTGATATTTTTAAAACTCTAGGAGAATCTAAGAATAATACAATAATTTTAGGTGCTGGAAGCCTTCCTGGATTATCAGGAATGCTTCCGGCATGGATGAAAAATAAGATGGATACTGACAATATAGAAAAAATGAAGATTTATGCAGGCGGAAACGAAGAAGTAACTACAGTAGCATGTGTAGATTATTTATTGAGTATATTTAGAGGCTTTGGAAAATCTGACGTATATTGTTCAGAAGGAAAAGTAAGTAAGTCAACAAAAGAGAGTGTAATACTACCAGAAGTATTTCCATCCAATTCTATGGGGTTTGAATATTTAACAGAAGAGATGATGTTAAGTGCAAGTAAAAATAAAATTCAAGAATTACATTGGTATAATGTTCAGATTCAAACTTCATATAAAAATATTATGAATGAAGCTTTTTTACAGGTACTAAAGAATCCAAAGAAGGACAATATATTTCAGGTAGCTAAAAAAGTAAAAGATAAGATATTAAAGGATACAGAAAACACAGAGAAATGGTATAGAATTTGGATAGAGGCAGTTAAGGATGGGAGAATGGAAAGCTGTGGATTTAAATGTGATAACTCTTCTATTATAAGTGGTAAAATCGCAGCTATTTGTGCAGAAAAACTATATGATTTCAATAATAATCCAGGAATATATTGGCCTTTTGAAGTTTTAAATAGTGAACAAGTTTTAGAAACACTTATTTCAGAAGGAATTTTAAAGGTTATACAGCCTGATAAAGATTCATCATTTCAATATAATTTAGAATATGAAGTAGGTGAAATTTAAAGTGGATAAAAAGATTAGAGTTATTGTTAATGGAGTTGGTTTTGGACAGTTTTATTTGAGGGCCTTAGAAGAGCTTAAGGAAGAATATGAATTAGTAGGAATACTATCTAGGGGAAGCGAATGGTCTAAGAAATGTGCTTATAAATATGAGGTTCCATTATATACTGATGTTGATGAAATAACAAAGGATATGGTTGATTTAGTATGTGTAGTAGTCAAGTCAACTGTTGTAGGAGGGGCTGGAAGTAGTATTGTAGAGAAGATTCTTGAAAAGGGTATTAATGTTATTCAAGAACATCCTGTTCACCAAGAGGATTATATTAAATTTATTAAGATGGCTCAAAAGAATAATTGCAGTTATAGGCTTAATACTTTTTATCCAGATTTAATAAATGTAGCTCATTATATTAAATTAAGTAAGGGATTAAGAAAGTACTGTAATATTAAGTGTATAAATGCAGAGTGTAGTGTACATGTTTTATTTCCTATGATAGATATACTAGGAAGAGTGATTGGGAAACTAAGACCTTGGAAGTTTGAAAAAATTAAAAAT
The DNA here is from genome assembly GCA_934746785.1 of uncultured Clostridium sp. Classification (GTDB taxonomy): domain Bacteria; phylum Bacillota; class Clostridia; order Clostridiales; family Clostridiaceae; genus Clostridium. The sequence continues at coordinate 19,495 of CAKVFO010000008.1, forward strand.
ACATTAATTGATTCTCCTTTTTCTATAATTCAAGGATATATTGGAGACATACCTATATGTATTAATATTCAAAATCAATTTGAGCCTAAAGATCCTGAAAATAGTATATTATTATTTCATAGAATAGTTATCTATACAGAGTGTGGAAATTTGATAATGACAGGAACAAATAATAATATTATATGGGAACCTAGTATGAATAAACAATTGGGTAAAGATGGATTTTTTCATGCTGAAGAAGAAAATGAATTTTTAGATTTGCTAGTTTATGAAATGGATAATGCTAATGAAGGAAAAACTTTAAGGGAAATGTATTTACAAGTATGGCCAGATAGTATGAGAAGGTTTATGAAGAGATATTATTATGATTTTATAAATGGAAACAAGAACAATAAGGAAGTACAATTCCTATTAGGAGCATGCCAAGTTTGGAAGGACTTAGGACAATGTATTGGAGCAACAGATATGATAGAAAAATATAAGAAAGTTCCTTTAAGGTTAGAGGATTTAAATATTAAGGAATAAATTAAATAAGAGTGCTGTCTATATCTCTTTTAAGTGATATGGACAGTACTTTTTTATATACCTTGAGAAATTTTACGATATTCACCTGGTAATAATCCAGTACTTTTTTTAAATAATTCTGCAAAACGACTTGGATTACTATAACCTACTGTATTGGAAATAACTTTTATAGGGAGTGTTGTATTTGCTAGTAAGTGTTCTGCATGACCCATTCTACGTTGATGAATATATTCTGTTATAGTGCAATTATTATATTGCTTAAAACAGCTTTTTAATTTAGAAATTCCCATGCAGGCAATTTTAGAAAGATTATTTAAAGAAAGCTCCGATGCATAATGATCATTTAAATAAGCTGTTAAATTTTCCATTTGGTGTATGTCAGAATCACTTAACTTTTTAGGGGTCTTTTTTTGTGACCTTTTTTGATATTCAATTATAATAGATAAAATTTCAGTAACCTTTGCATCATAAAATAAGTGAGCTGCAAGCCCTGTACCCTTATAGTTTTTAATTTGATATAAAACTTGAACTAACTCAGGAATATATACAGTTTGTTCTATATTATTAAAGGCTGCATGAAGTGAACTATATTCTTCTGAGTATCTAGTTTTTAAATAGTCTTCATAATATTCAGGCATAATTTCAATACCAATAGATTTAATTGGAATCATTTTATGAATTAGAGCTCTATATTTAGACTGAGTACCTATAGAAGTTTTTATACATCCCGCATTAAGTTTTCTATAAGGGGATAATTCTTCACCAGATATAGATTCATAGTAAGTTAGATTCATACATTCAGTCAATTGAAATTCCATCAAGAAATCTTCATAAAAGAAGAAGTCATGTATTTTAATATCAAATAAATTTTCTTTAGTATATATCCAATAAGTACCTTCACCCATATCACCAGATAGTTTCCATTTAACACCTACAGAATTATTATTGTTATTATCAGAAGTTAAAGTGAAACCATATTTACATAAAAAGGGGTGATAGTATTCTTTAATAATATCTTTCATATGCATTTACCTCTTATACCTTGATTAGCCAAATCAATACCTCGATTAGCCAAAGATTATTTAAAGTTATTGAAAAAAATTCTCAATAGAGTATGATTTTTAATATAGGTTAGTTTTATAACCAAATGTTATCATAACAGTATTTTATAGTCAATAAATCGTTAAAGTAAAAAAGAGGGGGAGTTTAAATGTCAACTCAAGTGAGGAAAAATCAAAAAGGTCTTACAGTAAAGGACTTAGTTACAACAGGAATTTTTACAGCATTATTTTTTGTTTTTACTTTAGTAGGGGGAATTCCTTTTGCACCTAATCCAGTTCTTACTTTTTATATGCCAATGGGGAGTGCTTTACTTTGCGGTCCAATTTACTTATTAATGGTTGCAAAGGTACAGAAGCCTTGGAGTATTACAATATTAGGATTAATTATGGGAGTTATCTGGTTCGCAACAGGTATGCATTGGGCTTTTTCACTAGGATACATAGTCATGGGAATAATAGCTGATATATTTGCAGGCTTAAAAAAATATAAGAACAGAATATTTAATTTGATTTCATATGTTATTTTATCTATTGCAGGAGTTTACACATATGTATTATTCTTCATTGATCCAGAAGGATGGGCAGGGACTATGCTTAAAAATGGTACAGAACAAGCATACATTGACACTATGAATGCATCAGCATCATCATGGCTATTATATGTAATTATTTTTGGAACAATAATTACTGCAATTTTAAGTGGATGGATAGGAAGTAAAATGCTAAAGAAACAATTTGAAAAGGCAGGGATTACAGCATGATAAATTTAAGTGACAGAAAAGGTGTTTGGCTTGATCCAAGAACAAAATTATTATTAATAATTATTTGTGTCTTTTCAGCTATGATGGCTCCATCATTAAAGTACGAATTAGGATTGATTTTTATTATTTTTATTTGTGGCATAGTTTCAGGAAAAGATAGATATTCATTTATAGCTTTAATGTTTTATGTCTTTGTATATGGATTTACAAGTTTTGTGGTTAACATGAATAGCAGTGTACTTCGTACAATGTTAATTGCATTCTTAGGGTTATTTCATAAAGTATATCCTTGTGGTATGTTATCAGGAATTTTTATTTCAACAACAAAGGTTAATGAATTTTTATCTGCAATGAATTCTTTAAAAATACCGAAAAAAATAGTGATTCCTATGGCAGTTATGTTAAGATACATGCCAACAATTCGTGAGGATTGGAGTTTTATAAAGGATGCTATGAAGATGAGAGATGTTACACCATCCATTGGAGGATTCTTTAAAAATCCATGGATGACTATTGATTGTATTTATGTACCTCTAATGATGGCAGCTTCTAAAGCTTCAGATGATCTTTCAATAGCTTCAGTAACAAGGGGGATTGAGAATCCAAAGAGTAGAACTTGTTTAGTTCAAATAAGGATAGGAGGAGCAGATGTTATTATGACTATTTGTTTTCTAGTTTACTTTATTTTTGGACGTTGTATATAAGGGAGGAAAAAATATGATTACTTTTAAAGATATTTCATTTTCTTATCCAGAAAGAGATACAGCAGGACTTAGAAATATTAATCTAAAAATAAAAAAAGGTGAATGTATTTTATTATGTGGTAGAAGTGGATGTGGAAAAACTACAATTACACGTTTGATAAATAATTTAATTCCATATTTTTATGAAGGTGATTTAGATGGTACTGTAATAGTTGATAAAATGTGCAGCCAAAGTACAGCTATGTACAGTATATCGGAAAAGGTTGGATCAGTATTTCAAAATCCTCGTACTCAATTTTTTAATGTTGATACAGATAGTGAAATAGCTTTTGGTATAGAGAATGAGGCACTTCCTCAAGAAAAATTGAAAGAACGTGTAGATAAGACAATTAATGATTTGAAACTTCAGTCATTAAGGGGGAGGAATATATTTCAGCTATCAGGTGGAGAAAAACAGAAGATAGCCTTTGCATCTGTTTATGCAATGAATCCAGATATATATCTTTTAGATGAACCTTCATCAAATTTAGATATGGATTCAATAAATGATTTAAAGAAATATTTAAAGTTTATAAAAGATCAAGGTAAAACCATAATTATAGCAGAACATAGATTATATTATTTGTTGGATTTGGCAGATAAAATTATTTATCTTAAGGATGGAAAAATTGATAATATCTATAATTCAGATACCTTTAGGTTAATACCTAATAAGTTAAGAAAAGAAATGGGGCTTAGATCTGTAGAATTAAAAGATGTTCATCCAGTAAGAAATAACTTTAAAGTTGATAAACCAGTTCTTGAAATCAATAATGTAACATTGAAGCACGATAAAAGAACTATATTAAAAAATATTTCTGTATCTGTTGGAAAAGGTGAGGTAATAGCTGTTGTAGGATCTAATGGAGCTGGAAAAACTACTTTTTCTAGAACATTATGTGGATTACACAAAGAATATACAGGGGAGTTTTTATATAAAGGTAAAGTGTGTAAGAACAAAGAAAGATTGAAACATTGTTATATGGTTATGCAAGATGTAAATTATGAATTATTTGCAGAAAGTGTAGAAGCAGAAATGTCCTTTGGAATTAAAAATCCAGATAAGGACTTAATTGAAAAAACAATGGATGAATTAGGAATACTTCCTTATAGAAAATGTCATCCTAACACCTTATCAGGAGGGCAAAAACAAAGAATAGCTGTAGGCGTAAGTATGATTTCAGGAAAAGAAATACTTGTATTTGATGAACCAACTTCAGGACTTGATTATGATAGTATGATTCAAGTTTCTAGGCTTATTAATGAACTTTCAGAAAAGGGAAAGATTATATTTATTGTAACTCATGATTATGAATTTGTTTGCAGTACTTGTTCTAGAGTAATTCATTTTGATGAGGGAACTTTAAAAGATAATCTAGTAGTTACAAAAGAAAATGAAGATAAATTATGCAAGATATTTTCTATAGGTAATTAAAAAATAAATGTACTATAATACGTAATAATTTTTGAAAGGTCGTGACGGTTTTGAAGAATACAAAGAAGGATAACCCAATAAAAAATCTTTTGCATTGGGCAGGAAATGATAAGTATTATTTATATTTATCAATTCTATGTTCCTTCATAAGTGGTATTTCCACAATGGTTCCATATTATGGGGTATATACATTGTTAAAAACTACTTATGAAGGAAATTGTACTAGTGAGGTTTTAGTGCAGAATGCCATTATGATTGCAGTTGCAATTGTTATAAGGTTTTCTCTATTTTCAGCATCAGGGGCTTTATCACATAAGGGTGCATACAATTCCTTGTATAAAGTACGTTGTATGGTAGTAGAACATATGGCAAAGGTTCCTTTAGGGGAGTTAAGTGAGAGAAATACTGGAGATATAAAAACTGTTATTAATGAAGATATTGAAAAGTTGGAATTATTTTTAGCACATCATTTGCCAGAACTAGTTTATTATATGTGTGGACCTATTGTGGTATTTGTATATTTATCATTTATAAATCTACCTTTAGCATTAATTTCTATAGTTCCGTTAGTATTGGCATTACTTGTTATGGCAATTATGTTTAGAGGAATGGATACAATGATGGATAGAGTGAATAAATCTATATCAGGTTTAAATTCAGCTATTATTGAATATGTTAATGGAATGAAATTAATTAAAGCATACAATATGGGAAGTAAATCTTTTAAAAAATACTCAGATACAATAGAAGAAGAAAATGATGTATGGAATGAAGTATCTAGAAAGATGGGACCGCCATATACAGCTTATGTTTTAATCACAGAATGTGGAATGCTCTTAATGGTTCCTATAGGAGGATACTGGTTTTTAAATGGTTCTATAACTGCAAGTGTTTTCTTACTTTTTGCATTTATAGGTTCTTTATATGTAACAGAATTACGTCCATTACAAGAACTTGGTTCAAATTTTGCACAGGTATTAAAAGGTATTAACAAAACAAAAGAGATTTTAGATATACCAGTTTATGAGGGTGGGAAACCTTTTCCATCAAAGTGTAGTATATCATTAAAAGATGTAAGATTTTCTTATGATGGTAGTAAGGATGTATTAAATAATTGTTCTTTAGATATAAAAGATGGTGAAAAGATAGCTTTAGTTGGAAGATCAGGAGCTGGAAAGAGTACAATTATTGAATTAATATCACGTTTCTATGATGTAAATAGTGGAAGTGTAAGTATTGGAGGAATTAATGTAAAAGATATAAACTATGAAGAATTATTAGAGAATGTGGCTATTGTATTTCAAAAAACCTTCTTAACTCGTGATAGTGTATTTGAAAATATTCGTATGGGCAGTAATGCAACTTTAACAGAAGTTCGCCATGCAGCAAAACTTGCACAGATAGATGATTTTATTATGAGTCTTCCAGATGGATATAATACAAAGGTTGGTAACTTTGGAGCAAGATTTTCAGGGGGAGAAAAGCAGAAAATTGCTATTGCTAGAGCAATATTAAAAAATGCACCAATATTAATTTTAGATGAAGCAACCAGCGCTGCTGATCCAGAAAATCAAGTAGAAATTGATAAGGCCATATCTAACCTTTGTAAAGGAAAAACAGTAATAATCGTAGCACATAGACTTGGAGTTGTTAAGATGTGTGACCGTGTTGCAGTAGTTGAAAATAATACAGTTACATGTTTTGGTACTCATGAAGAAGTAATAAAGAAAAATGATTATTATAGTAAGTCTTGGCATGATTATGAAAAGGCATGTTCTATGTCATATGAGTTAGAGGGAGGCACAGCTATATGAATGAAGAAAAGTTATTAAAGGGAAATAGAAAATTAAATGTATCTATCGTATGTACAATGGTTGAGGGTTTACTTGCTGGATGCAATTTTATGGTGATTTACTATGTTTTTAAATCATTATGGAGTGGTTCTATGAATATGCAGAATATTTTAGAACTTACAGGTGGATTGCTTTTAATTTTTATTGCACGTTTATTTATTTATAGTTATGGATATGTACAAGGTCAAATTGGTGGTGCAGAGGTTAGTAAAAATATTAGATTATTTTTAGGTGATAAATTAAAGAGAATACCTCTTTCACGTTTTACTAATCTTCAAACAGGAGAATATGTAAATGTAGCAACTTCTAATGTAAATAGTTATGAGACTATTTTAACTCATAAAACAGGTGATTTAGCAAAAAATATAACTCTTTCTCTTATGCTTATAGCATTTGTAAGCTCCTTGTCTTTACCATCAGGATTAATATTATTAGCAGCAGATTTAGTATTAATTCCAGGAATGTTATGTTCTTTTTCACAAGTTAAAAAGTATGGCTCACAAAAAAGTGATATATGTTCAGAAAATGTAAGCAGCATTGTGGAATATATTACAGGAATACAAACTTTCAGGTCTTATGGTATTGGTGGTGTTAAAAATAAAACTGTTACGGCTAGTATGAAGGCGTTTAGTGATATTAGCTTCTATTTTGAAGCAAAGATTATACCAATAGGAATGGTTCGTAGTATCTTATCTTGGCTTGGTATGCCTTTAGTTATAGTTATTGCAGGAAAGGCTTTTATAGCAGGAAATATTGATGCAGTAGATTATTTAATTATTAGCTTTTTACCATTATTTTTATCAAAGTTATCAGATACAATTTTTGTGGACTTAACAAGTTACAAAAATTTGATGATAGCTAAAAAACAGATTTTAAAGGTAGCTAATGAAAAGGAAGATATATCAAGCAATATAGAATTTAAACCTAAAAAACATAATATAGAGTTTAAGAATGTTAATTTCTCTTATGTTAAGGATGAGCCAGTTTTAAAAGATATAAATCTTCATATTCCAGATAAAAAGTTAACGGCTATTGTAGGAGATTCTGGCTCAGGAAAATCAACAATTTTAAATTTAATTTCAAAGTATTATGAGCCAGTTAGTGGCGACATTACAATAGGTGATGTTTCTATAAAATCAGCAGGTTCAGAACAGGTTTTATCAGAAATTTCAATGGTTGATCAAGATGTATTTTTATTTGATGATACTATAAGAAATAATATACGCTATGCACGTCCTTCAGCAACTGATAAGGAAATAGAAGAAGCTTGTATAGCTGCAAATTGTGATGAATTTATTTGCAAGATGGAAAAAGGATATGAAAGTACTGTAGGAGAGAATGGTAATCAGTTGTCTGGAGGTCAGCGTCAAAGACTTTCTATAGCTAGAGCAATATTGAAGAATGCACCAATTTTACTTTTAGATGAAGCAACAGCGAATTTGGATGTAGAAAATGAAATAGCAGTAAAAGATGCTATTCATAATCTATTAAAGGCAAAGAAAACAGTTGTTATGATTGCTCATACTCTTTCAGTTATTCAAAAAGCAGATCAAATTGTTGTTGTTTCAGCAGGAAAAGTTGTAGAAAGTGGTACTCATGATGAATTAATAAATAAGGGTGGGAAGTATGCTAAGATGTGGAATACTGAAAAGCAGCTTTTAAATGTAGGATAAGATAAATGAAAGTTATATTTATAGTGACTGTAATAATACTTTTAATAAGTTTTATAATTACTTTAGTAGTTCATATAAAGCAGTTTGGAAAAAGAATTGAAGATATAAAAAAGGAAAGTCCTTTTAATAATATTGAAGATAATGAAGTTAAGTTTTTTTCAGGGAAAAATGAATTAACAGGACATTTTTATTTTGATAAATCATCTCAAAAAGAGAATAATATAATAATTATCTTTGTAAATGGGTATGGATTAACTCATAAGGATTACAGCTTAGAAATAGAGGAGTTTGTTAAGCTGGGATTTACAGTGTTTGCATATGATATGACAGGTTGTGGAGAAAGTTTAGGTAAAAAAATAAATGGATTTTCACAATTTATAATTGATGCAGAAGCAGCTGTAAACTTTGTATCACAAAGAAATATTTTTAGTAAAATTATTCTTATTGGACATAGCACAGGGGGATACGCAGCAGCAGCTACACTAAATATAGATAATATAAAAGTAGATAAAGCAGTTATAATAGCAGGATTCAATAAAACAGGGCAGTATGTAAGACGATGTGTTAAAAAAAATCTAGGTATATTTTCATATTTAATTGGCTTTTGGGTATATGTAATAGAATTTTTCAAGTTTTCCAAGATATCAAGATATACAGCTATTAACGGTGCTAATAAATTTTTAGGTGATGTGCTTGTAATTCAAGGAGATAAGGATAAAGATATGTATGATAAAGGATCACTATATTCAATGAAAAATAAGGCAAAAAGAAAAAACATTAAATTTACATTAGTTCAAGGTGCAGATCATTATCCATTGATAATAGAAAATGAAAGAAATAAGAAAATAAACAGAGATGTATTTAAAGACTTAGTTGATTGGATTTATTATAAATTATAAAACACATATTAAATATAAAAAATAGGAAATGTATGAAATACTTTTGATACATCCTCATAGTTAAAAAGGTTAAGTGATAATTAAAAGATGATTCCTAATAATTAATGGGAATCATCTTTTTTAAAAAAAATACAAGATGTGTTAAAATAGTTAGTAAATGATAAATCTTAAAGTTTTAAGTAATATAAGAGAAATAATTTGAGTAGGAGAATAAAATATGAGATATATTACCTATAATTTAAAAACTAAAGATTCAAATTCAGATGTTTACTATGAAGAAATTTCATTTATCAGCAAAAGGATAAAAGAATTAATTTTGAAAAACGGTAATAGATATTTAAATGATTTTATGAAATATATTAATGAAAATAGTATTGAAGCTTTAAGAACAAAGGATGAATATGCCATAGAATTTATTATGATAGGAGTCATGCTAAGTGAATATGGGCAATATGGGAATATATTAACAAAAGGATTATCAGGAGTGTTTAATTTTCTTAATAAGTTAAGGGAAAAACCACAATATAAAGAAAGGGTTGATAAAATAAAGGGATATTTAAATAGCAATATTTTATATAGAAAGAGTAACAAGAATTTAAATGATATAAAGAGCCTTGTATGTTGGATGAATGAAACAGGAGACTTTAAAGAAGAGGTATATCGATTAAAGGTATGGGTTGAGTTTTTAGAAACCAAGGACAGAGAATATAAAGGCAATTTGATTAGAGAAACTTTATCTATAACTCAATCTATGAATAATATTTGTGATAAAAGTCTTAAAAGTTATCTAGAGTCTTTAGATGAGTTTTTAAATTGTGCTGAAGAACGGTATAGGAATAGAGAAGATTTAATATATTGCACTAAAGGAAAGCTACAGTATTATTTTAATATGGTATCAGCTGAAATAATGAATGAAGTGTACCATCAGAAATTTTCTAAGTGTGAAGAAAAAAAGATTTTTGTACCATCTTGTATGAGACAAACAGAAAAAATATGTATGGCTGCAAGTGGAGAGTTAGGATATGAATGTAGACAATGCAATAATTCTTGTAATGTAAATTGTTTAAAAAGGCTAGTAAAAAAATAAAGATATTGAAATAGCAATTATCCCTCATGAAACTTCAATAAATAATTTGAAAATAGAAAGAAAAATAGGCATAATAGGTATAGCATGTATTACTAATTTAATAGCTGGAGGATGGAAGGCATTAAGACTAGGATTTATTCCACAATGTGTTATTTTAGATTATTGTGGATGCGACAAGCATTGGATTTTAGATGGCGGGCAGATGACTGCTATAAATTCAGTTTATCTTTTAAAAGTAATATAGTATAGGGGTATGAAAAGTGGTTTTTTTAGTGAATATGATTCTTGTAGTTATCATAGGACTTATTGGAATATATATGTATCACTTTATAAAAAGAATATTAAACTTATTATTTAAGAATAAAAATTCTAAATATAAAAGGATAATAAATATTCTATTAACAGTAATAATAATGATTCCAACACTAAGTATGTCTACAATGTGGGTATTACTAGTTATACTTCATGTACTAGTTATATCTCTTATAATGGATTTAATACATTTTATAACATGTAAGGTTTCTAAAAAGAAAAAAGAAGGCTTTGAAAAGTTATATAATAGTGGAGTTATCCCAATAATCATATCATCAATTATTTTAAGCTATGGATATATAAATATGCATACAGTTGTAAAAACTAATTACACCATGTATACAGATAAGGCTATAAGAGATAATGGCTACAAGGTTGCTTTTATATCAGACTTACATTATGGAGTAAGTATGAATGGTGAAGAATTAAAAGAGAAATGTAGTAGAATAGAAAAAGAGAAAGCAGATTTCATTATTCTTGGTGGAGATATAGTAGATGAGAGTACTACAAAAGAAGGAATAAAAGAAGCATTTGAAATATTATCACAGATAAAGAGTACATATGGGGTCTTTTATGTATATGGAAATCATGATAGGGCATCCTATTCAGTTAATGCTAATTTTACTGAAGAGGAATTAAGTAAAGTAATAGAAGAGTCAGGGATAACTATACTTAAGGATGAAATTTTTGATATTAATAATGAAATTACTATCACAGGAAGAGGAGATAAATCATTTTTTAATCAATCATCTAGAAAGTCAGCTGAAGAATTAGTAGAAGATACTATTCTTGATAAGAATAAATATAATATTTTAATAGATCATCAGCCATGTGAATTTGGTGAAGTAAGCAGTTCAGGATATGATGTTATGATGTCTGGACATACTCATGCAGGTCAAATATGGCCAGGAGGCATGTTTATAAAGTATGTTATGAATGATACCTTTGATTATGGATATATTAAAAAAGATAATTTAGATGTTATAGTTTCTTCAGGAATAGCAGGGTGGAAGTTCCCTATAAGAACAGAGGAACATAGTGAATATGTAATTTTAGATATTCTGCCTAATAAGTAAGGATAAAAAATACCTAGATTTGAAATTAATCAAATCTAGGTATTTTTTATTTAAAATCCGTTACATTTTCCTATTAGGTCTGCTCCAGATATATTGTTTTTACCATTAATAGAAGTACTATTAACTATTTTAGCTCTTCCAAAAGTTACTTCATAACCTAAAGCAGAAGGTTTTCCTTTAGCAGGCCAATTATAGTTATACTTTTTATTACTATCTCCAGTACAGTTAGTCATAGTAACTACACCATTTTGATTATTTCTATCAAATCCGCTTCCTGTATTTCCTTTAGCAGAACAATTTGTTAAAACGTGATTTAAAGGATCTAAGTGAGGTTTTACTCCTGATGTCTTATTATCCACACCTCCAAGTTTGAACCCATTTCCATCTCCTTTAATACCATAACAATTTCCGTTATAGTTAGCTTGACATCTCTTAAAAGTAATTGCTCCATGCGCTGCATAACAGTCATATCCATCATCAGAATTATTATCAGCAACGCAGTCTTCTAATACATTTCCAACCCCAGAATGAAGCTTTATAGCAAAACCATCTGCATTTTCTCCGCCATTTGATTTGTCAGCATTATGATGTGAATGAACAGACTTTATATAGTTATTTGAAGCTCCGTTTGATAATTGAACTCCTGAATCATTACAATCATGAACATTTAAATTTCTAAGTGTATTACCATTACCAGTTATTAAAATACCATTATCTTTAGCATTGAATATTTGTAAATCTTGAACTGTAACTCCAGTGCCGCTTATCTTTATACCAGGTTTTCCTTTTGATGATGAAGAAAAGTCAATCTTTCCCTTATCTCCTTTTAGAGTAACACCAGAAGAAAGTGTGATTTCTTTGCTCTTTATAGAACCTTTAACAATAATGATGTCTCCCTTTTTAGCTGATTTAGCAGCCTTTTGAAGATCATTTCCATTAGTCACTGAATAAGTCGTAGCAGCTTTTACTTCAATGGTAGCTGTTGGTTTTTCAATATTAGAGAAGTTTAAATTAGGTAAGAATAATATTCCTAAACCTATAGAAGCTCCAACACATAGTGCTTTAATTTTTTTCATAAATAAATTCCTCCTGATTTGAAGTGGTTTTTAATATTTCATATTAAAATTTTATTATCAAGAAGAGTATTAGTGTATATCTATATCTTGAAATGAGGATATTTTGTCGCAAAATATGTATAAAGGTAGAATTATGTTTTTGTGATTTTAATTAATCAAGCTTTCCGTCTAGATATAGTTGATTATAAAATTTATTTTCTTAAATAAATCAGGTTTATTGAAGATTATCTCAGTAGTAAATTATAAAGGAGGAGTTGGTAAACTTAAAAAATAAATTATAATGAATTAAACTTCCATGATGGAACAATGGATCTTTCAATGACGATTATCTATTCACAATATCTATGGGAGCAGTATATAGAATAATTATAGATAAGCTAAGACAGGAGATATGGCATAAAGTGCTTTATACCTAACTCTTTTAGCAGTAATGGCTTTCGGTGGAAAGAAAAGAGAAGATAAAGAATAGTATTTAGATTATAAATAGTGATTATAGAAAAGATGAGAATTTCATAGTGGATTCTCATCTTTTTTACTGTATACTAATATTAAAATATTAGCTCTATTTGGAGGAAATTATGTATTTGATATCTTTGTATTTTGATGATGTATCATCTAAAAAGATTAAAAAAATTATAGATAGAACAGCTTTGAAAAGTGGCAATAAGTTTATGGTTGAAGGGGAAGTACCACCTCATATAACTATTGCAGCATTTAAAAGTAATAGAGAAGAAGAAGTAATTAAAAAACTTGATAAAAAGATTAGGACAGTTAAAAAGGGAAAAATAACATGGGCGTCTATAGGTGTTTTTAAATCATCAGTATTATTCTTAGCACCAGTTTTAAATGAATATCTTCATAATTTATCAGTTGAAATAAATGATAGTGTATCAGAAATTGGGGATATATTTATTAGTAAGTTATATCGTCCTTTTCAATGGATGCCTCATACAACTATTGCAAAAAAGCTTACTAGAGAAGAATTAATTATGGGGTTTAAAGAATTAGAAAAAAACTTTAATATTTTTAGCGGAGAAATAACTAGAATTGGATTATCAAAAACCAATCCTTATGAGGAAATCATTGATTGGGAGTTGAATAAAAATTAAAAAATAAGAGATATGAAACTGTAGAAGTTAATTCAGTAAGTTTCATATCCTTTATTATAATTTATTCTAAATTTTTACCTGTAAAGGCCAATGGTAAAAGTTCTTCTAAAGTGTATTCTAAATAATCATCAGTACTTTTGGCTATTATTATTTTAAAGTTCTTTAAGTCACAGAATTCAGCCATTACTTGTCTGCATACTGCACAAGGAGCACAGTAATCTCCTTCACCTTGTTTTACGCCTTTTTTATTACCTACAATAGCAATAGCAGTAAAATCTTTTTCACCTTCAGAAATTGCCTTAAAGAAAGCTGTTCTTTCAGCACAGTTTGTAGGTGTATAAGCAGCATTTTCTATATTACATCCTTGATAAACTTTGCCGTCTGCGCAAAGTAGAGCAGCACCTACATTAAAGTTTGAATAAGGTGTATAAGAAAACTTTTGAGCATCAAAAGCTTTTTGAATTAATAATTTTGTATCCATCATATTTGCCCTCCTGATTCATCATTCAAAATATTTAATAAAGTATTATCATTACAAGAAACAATTGTATCAACAAGCTTATTTATATTTTTTACTTTAACAAATCCTTTATCATATTCTAAAAGATCTTCAGCTACCAAATTTTTAATAATCCTATTAATACTTCTGATATTTGAACCTACACCTTCTACTAAGATATCTTTATGAACAGTGTTTAAATTATGTTCATTATAGAAATTCCATAAGAAGAAAAGAAGTCTATATTTTAAGTTATAGACAACGTTTGTCTTATTATTAATAGATGCATGGTACATTTTTTTAGAAAGTTCAATATGTACATATAAAGAAAAGTCATTATCATATTTAATCCACTGAAAAAAAGATTCCTTAGAAATTTTAATGGCTTCACAAGGTTCAAGTGCTTCTACATAATTTAATAAAGGTTTATCAGAAAAAACTTCTAATTCCCCAAATAAGCCGCTTTCACAATGGGTTCTTTCTAGATACTTAACACCATTAGGAGTAATTGAATAAACTTTTACAGTTCCTTTTTTTATTATATAGACAGAGTCGCAAACTTCATTTTGAATAAGAATTTTATCAAGTGTATTAAAATTCATATCTACAAATTTATCTTTTATATGTTTAGGACAGGTATCTAAAAAATAAGATAAACTTTTCATTTTAAATCTCCTTAAGTCAAGTAAATAGAGTACATTAATTATATCATAATAATCGTAGAAAAATAGTAATTAAATATAAGTTAAGGACAAATGTCCAACCTTTTTAAATTAAACTATGTATTCTTTTTCTAGTATGTGTAATCAACTTATTTATATTTATTTTTTATAAGGCAGAGTTGATAATTAAAATATAATAAAGAGTTTTTCAGAGTAGTTAAAAAGTAATATGGCTATGAAGAAGGAAGGAATATGAATAAGTTGGAGATAGATATAGATTAAAATTTAAAGTAAAAAGTATTTATTAATATCTTCAGATAATTTTAAAATACCTTGTATATCATCTTTGTTTTTATTTATTGCAATCCACCTCATAGAATTAATTATTATACCTGTATAAATTTCAGCTATATATTTATTACCTAAGTTGTATTTATCAACTTTGTTAGTACGCTCAAAGTATTCAAAGCAGCTTTTACTTATAAAGTTTGTAAGGTAATTAAATAGATCTAAGTTTTCTTCATTTAGTTGAAGAAATGTATTAAAAATATCAGCGTTGTCATAAATGTAATTAAGCAGAGTATCTGCATGTTCAATCTTAAGAGACATAGATTTTTTGCAGAAATAATTATCTGTAATCTCTGTAAAGTTAGAAATTATCTTATCAAAAAAATATTCAAGCAAATCATATTTGTCTTTATAATGAGCATAGAAAGTTGAACGGCTTATCATAGCTTCATCACATAAATCTTTAATTGTTATATCTGCAAAGGACTTTTCTTTTATTAGATTTAAAAAAGCATCTTCAATACTTTTTTTAGTTTTTTGAATACGTATATCTGTTGATTCCATTCTTAACCCCCAAGCATATATAATATAGCTAATATTATATATGCTTGGAGGAAATTAGTATAGATTAGGAAAAAATATTATAGAATTGGGAGAGAAAAACTACAAAATTACAATAAAGTGTACGAAAAACTACAGTTTACGAGTTATTGTAAGTTGAAACCTAATGATCCTGTATTTAAAATATCAATTATAGTATTATTTCGTGGAGGTAATTTAAATATGGGGAATAATATAGCAATTGTAACTGATAGCAATAGTGGAATAACTGAAAAAGAAGCAAATAATATGGGAATTACAATTATCCCAATGCCTTTTTATATAAATAATAAAACTTATCATGAGGGATTAGATTTAAGTCATAAAGAATTTTATAATTACTTAGAAAATAATGCAGAAGTAAGAACATCACAGCCAGCACCTGGATCAGTGACAGAAGTGTGGGATGAACTTTTAAAAGAAAAAGAAAGTATTGTATACATACCAATGTCAAGTTCTCTAAGTGGCAGTTATCAAATATCAGAAATGTTATCGCAAGAATATGAAGGTAAAGTTCAGGTCATAGATAATAAGAGAATATCTGTAACTCAATTACAATCAGTTAAAGATGCACTTAATCTATCAAAGGAAGGTAAAACTGCTAAAGAGATTAAGAGTATATTAGAAGATAAACAATATAATTCTAGTATATATATAGTTCTTGATACATTAGAATTCTTAAAGAAAGGTGGAAGAATTACACCAGCAGCAGCCTCTATTGCTAAGGTATTAAATATAAAGCCAGTTTTACAAATACAAGGTGAAAAATTAGATTCTTTTAAGAAAGCAAGAGGAATTAAGCAGGCTAAAAGAATCATGAAAGATGCTATTAAAGATGATTTAAAGGAAAGATTTTCTGGAATTAACAATATGAAAATATACGCAGCATATTCTAGTGATAAGGAAATGGGTGAATTATGGCTAAAAGAGTTGAGTGAGGAATTCCCTAATTATGAAGTTGAAATGTATCCTTTATCATTAAGTGTTGGATGTCATATTGGGCCAAATGCAATAGGAGTAGCATGTGTAGAAAAAGTAGTTTAAGTCTAGAGTAGATTGTTGTTTAGATAATGGTCTTACAGAAGAATTTTGAGAAATAATTAAATTAGAAATTCCATAAGGAGAAAAGAAGTCTATATTTTAAGTTATAGACTTCTTTTCTCCTTATTATTAATAGATGTATGATATATTTTTAGAAAGTCCAATATGTACATATAAAGGAAAATCACTGTCATATTTAATCCATTCAAAGAAAGATTCTTTTTCACAGTTCTTTTTTAATAATATACACAGAATCACATCTATCTATGAATAAAAAAAGTGATATGCTGAAATTAAGTAAATATGCTCAGCAAGGACGGATATTGATGATTAATATGTTTATATTCGTATTTAATTTTATACATTATGTTGCATATAGTGATAGGATAAAGAAGATTGAAATCATAGCAAGAGCCAGCCTAAATGGAAATATACCATTCAAACTGGCTCAAATACTGCTAGAAAGTTTAGGACTTAAACTTGCAAAAATACAGCAAACTGAACTTGATTTTGCATTCAACGAAAAGAATAAAATATCTAAAGTTTGCTTGTGTCATTCTTTGAGTATTTAAATGATAGAGGAGTTTTTCCATGAAGCTTTTTAAACATTTTTATGAAGTTTCCACTATAGTTATAGCCAACCAATTTAGAAATTTCATCAATGCTTAAATCTGTAGTGGATAAAAGATTTTCAGCAGTAGTCATTCTTAAACATGTAGTATATTCATTAATGGACATATGATATTTTAATTTAAAGCCTGCTTTAAGTTTTTGCTCATTTAAGAAAACTCTTTTACTTAAACTCTTTATTGTAGGAGGATTGCATGCTTCCTTAGTTAATATATCATGAGCCTGCTGAATAGAACTTATATCAGAAAAAGTTAATGATACATATCTATTTTCTCCAATTTTAATTTTTCCATAATCAATTTGATTGCTAAAAGCATTTTTTGGAGAGGAGGTTATTTCTTTATTTAAAAGTGAAATACATTCTAGAATTTTACTTTCTAAATAAAGAGGGGTAAGTACTTGTGCTTCTGCCATACTTCTAAGCTGTTGGATTATAGAAACAATTTCTAAAGGTAAATATTTATAAGTATAATTTATTGAGAATTCATCAAAGCCTGTTATTTCAGGAAAGTTACTTTTAATAATATTATCAAAAAACTTTTTATATATTGTTATTTCAGCACCATGAAAATGCATACCTTTTGTCCATACCTGCCTGCCTTTTAGATCCTTTTCAATAACGAAAAATGAAGAAGGACTAAAGGATGAAACAATGCTGTTTTCAATTTCAAATTCAGTTTCACCTTTATAGACTGTTCCGAAACGCATTAATTCTTCATTGTGGTTAAAACATAATGAAAAGTCTTTTGAAATTGAATAATCTCCAACACAAAATTTATAGTATCCTTCTTTTTCGTATTTTATAAAATAGCCAAGTTCAGGGTGTCTGTTATTTTTAAATATTGTACAGTAATCAGAATTCATAGGAGATAAGGTTATCTCGTTTAAAACATTATTTTGAAATTCATCTGGTGTTCTTGATATCATTTTTATCCTGCTTTCTTTTATTTATATTAAGGTTTAAATATAGTCATTGTTATTTTTAATAATATAACATTTTTCCTTTGTTTTTGGGGAAAATATTATAGGAGTATTAAAATATTATAACAAATTATTATAGTGGATGATAAAATAATTAAATTAGGTGCAAGTATTGAAATGATAATCACTATCAAGTAGAATTCTAAATAAAGATAGTGGAAAATAAAATTAAGACTACGGAGGAATATACAAATGAAGAAAAAGTTATTAAGATTATTGGCTCTTTCATGCATGACAGTAATGATGTTTGCAGGATGCTCATCATCAAAAAATGCTGAAAATAACACATCTGAAACAGTAGTAGTTACAGATGTGAGAGGTGAGGTTAAAATCCCAGCAAATCCACAAAGAATAGTAGATTTAAGTGGAAATAGTGATATCTTATCAATATTAGGATATAAGGTTGTAGGAACTGCAAATAGTGATGCTTATGACTATACAAAATTTCCAACTTATTTAGAAGAAACTTTAGCAGGAGCTGAGATTTTAGGATATAGTATGCAGGATACTATGGATATAGAAGCAGTAATGAATCTAAATCCAGATTTAATAGTAATTTCTACAGTACAAGAAAAGATGTATGATGCATTAAGTGAAATAGCACCAACAGTTATGATTGAATTAGAAGCATTAAATTGGAAAGATGATGTAAAAGCTTTTGCAAAGGTATTTAACAAGGAAGATGCAGCAGATAAATGGTTAGCTGATTATGAAACAAAAGCTGCAAAAGCTGGAGATAAAATAAAGGCAGAATATGGTGAGAATACAACTTATCTTTCATTCCTAGCAAGCGGTGGTCAGTTCTTTATTTTTGATGGTGCAGGATTCGGAAGTGTTTTATATCAAGATATGGGCTTAGCAAAACCAGCAGGAATGCCAGAACAGACTAATATTAGTCTTCCAGTTGTAACTTATGAAGGACTTGCAGCAATTAAAGCTGACTATATCTTCTTAATAGCAACTGATGAAGATTTGGCAGAACTTAAAGGAAATGCCATATGGAACAGTCTTCCAGTGGTTCAACAAGGTCATGTAGTTCAATTACCATCATCTCCATACTTTAACCAAGGATATAGTCCAATTGGAAGAGCGTTATTAGTAGATGAAATAGGTGGAATGTTAGATGGAACAAAGTAAGAAACACACAGCAATATTTGTAAGCTGTAGTTTCATGCTTCTATTAATAGGAATGATCCTAGCTGTAAAGTTAGGATCTGTTTCTATTAGTTTTTCTAATATTTGGGACAGTATCTTTAATTATAGTCAAACTCTAGAGGTTATGCTTATAAGAGATGTACGTATCCCAAGAGTTCTTTCTGTTCTATTTACAGGAGGAATTTTAGGAATGACAGGAGCAATGATTCAAGGCGTTACAAGAAATCCAATAGCAGAACCATCAATATTAGGAGTAAGCCAGGGGGCAACTCTAGTAGTGGCGGTTTTTTATGCTATGGGAATTGCTGTTAATACTCAAAATGTAATGATAGCTTCATTTATAGGAGCATTTATAACAGGAATAATAGTTTTAATGTTTATATCAAATAAGGCAAATAATAATTCAATAGCAAGAATCCTTTTAGCAGGGACAGCTATGAGCACATTCTTTATTTCTTTAACTACTATAATAGGATTATTATCAAATCAGTCCCAAATGATAGGGTTCTGGGTGTCCGGAGGTTTTAGAAATGTAGGATGGAGCGATGTTAAATTAGTAGCATTTACAGGTACTATAGGTTTTATTATAGCAGTTTTACTATCAGGAAAAATAAATATATTAAATCTTGGTGATGATGTAGCCATAGGACTTGGAGAAAATCCAGAAAAGATAAGATTTACAACTTTTATGTTAATAATACCATTATGTGCAGCAGCAGTTGCAGTAGGAAAAAATATAGCTTTTTTAGGACTTATAGTTCCACAGATAGTTAGAAAAGCTTTAGGTGAAGATTATAGAAGAAACATTCCATGTTCTTTTTTACTTGGTGCAGTTTTTTTAACATATGCAGATATAGCAGCAAGGTTGCTATTTGATCCTTATGAAACACCAATTGGAGTCTTTACTGCATTAATAGGAGTACCATTCTTCATAGCAGCAGCAAGAAAGGAGAGAGGATAATGAAGAAGAAAAAATTTGCTTTAGTTTTAATAATATTATCTGCTTTATTGATTTTCTCCTTTGGAGTTAGTTTATGCTGGGGAAGCTATAAGATAACGCCTATTGAAGTCATAAATACTTTAATAGGAAATGGAACTAGACTTCAAAATACAGCTATTTTAACCATAAGACTCCCTAGACTTTTAGTAGGAATGTCTGTTGGAATTGCATTAGCTACAGCAGGAGCGGTACTTCAAACAATAACAAAAAATGATCTTGCTGATACGGGAATTATAGGAATAAATGCTGGAGCTGCAGTTGCAGCAGTGTTATTTATTACATATTCAACAGGAACATATTATAGTGAACTTGGAAGTGCATCTATATTCGTGTTACCTGTAATAGCTATAATAGGAGCGGCAGCAGCATCTATCATGATTTATATGATGTCAATTAAACAAGGAATAATAAGACCAAAGAGGCTTTTACTTATAGGAATAGGATTAAATGCAGGTCTTAATGCTTTTATAACTTTTTTTACATTTAGAGGTGGAGTTGGAGATTATAACAGAATACTTGTATGGACATCAGGAAGCCTGTGGGGTTCAGGATGGGCTTATGCTAGAGTAATAATACCAATAGTAGCAATATTCTTTATATATATTTTATTAAATCATAAAAGATTAGATGTATTGAATTTATCAGATGAAACAGCTTTATCTTTAGGGTTAAATATAGAAAAAGAGAGAAAGAAATTTATAAGTTTAGCAGTAGTACTTGCAGGAACAGCAACTGCTTTTGCTGGTAATATTGGATTTTTAGGGCTTATATCTCCTCATATAGCAAAAAGACTTGTGGGACCATATCACAAAAAGTTCATAACAGTATCAGCAATGATAAGTGTAATTATAATTCTTCTTGCAGATGCAGTTTCAAGAAATTTATTTTCTCCACTAGAGATTCCTGTAGGGATTACAGTTTCTATATTCGGAGTACCATATTTTATTTATTTAATGATGAAGGAGAATTAATTTATGGAAGCTATAAGTGTTAAAAATCTTACAGTATCATATGAAAAAAATACAATAATTCAAGATATGAATCTTAGCTTTCCAAAGGGAAAAATAAGTATAATAATAGGTGGTAATGGCTGCGGAAAGTCTACACTTTTAAAAACTATATCAAGAATTAACAAGCCAAAGGCTGGAGATATATTTATTAATAATAAAAACATTAAAGATGTGAAAGAAAAGGACATAGCTAAGGAAGTGGCTTTTCTTCCACAAGGGCCAACAGCACCTTCAGGAATTACTGTAAGAGAGTTAGTTGCTTTCGGAAGATTTCCTCATCAAAAGATGATAGGTGGTCTTACTGAGCATGATAAGGAAGTTATTGAATGGGCAATAAAAGAAACAGGCCTTAGTGAATTTGCTGACAGACAAATAGAAAATTTATCAGGTGGTCAAAGGCAGAGAGCATGGATAGCTATGACTCTAGCTCAAGAAACTGAAATAATAATGTTAGATGAGCCAACAACTTATTTAGATATGTCTTATCAATTAGAAGTTTTAGAAGTTCTACAAAAACTTAATAGAGAGAAGAAGATAACAGTAGTTATAGTTCTTCATGAACTTAATAATGCATGTAGATTTGCAGATAACATTATAGGTCTTAAAAAAGGAAAGCTAGTTTGTGAAGGAAAACCTATAGATGTAATTAATAAAGAAACATTAAAAGAGATATATGGAATAGATGCATATCTAGTAGAAAGTAAAGATGGTACATATCCAATATGCCTTGAATATGAACTATTAAGAGAAGATAATGAAAAATAAGAACTTTATAATAATAGTAATAGGACAGATTATTTCTCTTTTTGGAAATGCTATTCAAAGATTTAGTATGTCTTTATATCTTCTTGAATTTACAGGAAGTACAGCAGCTTTTTCAAAGATATTAGCAATATCAACAATACCGTACATCTTATTTGCACCTATAGCAGGAAGGCTTTCAGATAAAATTAATAGAAAAAAGATAATGGTATCATTAGATTTCTTTTGTGCACTGTTAATTGGAAGTTATGCACTTATTTTGTGGAATAATCATGACAGTCAGTGGATTGTTGGTACAGTAATGTTTATTTTATCTATCTGTTACACATTATATGGACCAGCAGTAACTGCATCTATTCCTCAAATAGTTGAAGAAGAAAAGCTTACTTCTGCCAATGGAATAATAAATCAAGTTGGATCAGTAGTGAACTTTGCAGGACCAATACTTGCTGGAGTTCTTTATGGAATCTTAGGAATAAAAGCTATTGTTGTAATAAATGCAGTAAGCTTTTTACTGTCAGCAATAATGGAATTATTCTTAGATATTCCTAATATAGAAGGTGCTGATGAGGAAGAAAACTCAATATCTATAGGATTTATAAAAAATTCTTTTGTTGATATGAAAAATACTTTTATGTATTTAAAAAGAGAAAGTAAAGTTGTTCTTGGGATAATAGTATCCTATGGTATAGGTAATATTGTATTAGTACCTATTTTATCAATAGTTACACCATACTTTATAAATATGTATTTAGGACTTTCTTCAGAAGTTTATGGAATAGTAGAAGGAATATGCGTATTAGGTATGATTGGTGGAGGATTTTTAATAAGTACAAAACCAAGTTTATTTACTGTTAAAGAGGTTTATAAAACTTTTTATCCAATGATAGGTGGAGTTGTTTTAATGGCTGTTTTAGGTTTTTCTAAAATAGGAGGATACAAAGCAGCAGGAATTTTTGCTTTTGGAGGAATGGCAATAATGTTTTCCTTGGCGTTATCTAATGTAATAACTTTAACATTTATTCAAAAGGAAGTACCAGATAATATGCTTGGAAGTGTATCAGCTTTTTCAACAGCTGTAGCAACAGCAAGTGTAGCACCAGGTCAGCTGTTATTTGGATATATTATTGATATGGGATTATCAATAGGACTTATTTTATTAGTAACGGTAATTATAGATATAGGGCTTGTAGGATTTGTTAAGTGGAATGTAAGAAATGTAAGAATTTAAAGGAAATATAGCAGCGTTATCTTTGTATGTAAAAAGGCATCACACTAATTTTTTAGTGCGATGCTGCTATTTTTTTGTATTAAAGCTGAGCTTCTTTAAATTTTTCTTCAAAGAATTCAGTGATTTTATATATGTGTCTTTTTAATAATCCAAGAACTATAAATACTATTGCAAATATTAAAAGAATTCCAATATCATGAAGAGTATTATTCCATGTTGGACCTGCAATAGCTTGTCTATATGCATCTATGGCATATGTAAATGGCCATAGTGGCTGTAATACACCAAATATCTTTGGATTAGTTTGAATTGGATATATTCCTCCTGAACCAGCAATTTGAAATACCATAATAACAACAGCAACAGCTTTTCCAACATTACCGAATAAAGAAACTAAGGTGTAAAGCATAATTGTAAATACGAATGAAGTTAAAAGTGATATTACAAAGAATAATACTAAGTTTTCAGGATAGACCTTTAATAAATAGACATCTCCTAATGCAACAATCACTGTTTGAATAAAACTTATTAATAAGAATAAAAGAAGTTTTCCAAAGTGTTTTTGCATAATTGTAGTTTCTTCTTTTGTATTTAAATCCTTACATTCAGTTGTAAGAAGAGCAAGGGTAAGAAGACTTCCAACCCATATACCTAAAACAGTATAAAAAGGTGTAAGGCCTACACCAAATATATTGATATCATATACTTGAACTTCTTCTACATTAATAGGTGAAGAAAGGAATCCACCAACAGTATCAGGATTTTTATTCATTAAGTTTGTTAATGTGTCTATATTTTCATTATTGATAATTGCAGTTGAATCCTCAACCTTTGATAAGTTATCTCTAAAATCTTCTAGTTTTGAATTAATATCATTTAGTATCCCTTTTTTAGTATTGCTATTAGATATACCAAGATTCATAAGAGCTTTTAATTGAGGATTTAAAACATGTAATCCATCTAAAGCTAAATTTGCTTTGTCAGCACTATTAACTAAGTTATCTGATGCGATATTTAAAATAGGAATAATAGAATTATAAAAAGTATTATTTAGAGCATTCATTTTATTACTATTTTCAGTGTTGATAGTAATGATATTATTAATTGAATCTTGAATACTTGAGTTATTCAATCCATTATTTAAATTATTTTCTAAAGAATCTAATTGAGCTAAAACATTATTATTCAAGTTCTTCATAGAGTTTAAGAGATTGATTTGTTCATTAATGCTAGTAGAATTATCAAAAACTTCCAAAAAAGAAATAGTGGAATCAATAATGCTATTTAATTGTTTTAAAGTAGATCTTGTATTATTAATTTTATCAATAAATTTATCTTTACCTTCAAAAGATAAATTTAGATTCTTTAAATCCTGAAGTAATCTATTTATATTACTAAATTCAGACTGTAAGTCAGTCATGTTTTGCTTCAGGTTTGAAGTGAGTATAGTAAATTGAACTTTAGTGTCTAAGGTAAAATTTCTAGAGTTTCTAAGTATACTTTGCAATGACGTTATACTATTATCTGCTTCATTTAAAACATTTTTGGAGTTATTAAGATTATTTTGTATACGAGAAAAATCTTTATCCATAGATAAAAGCTGAGAATTAACATCTTTAATAGTATTATTAGCATCACTTATGCTAGAAACTAGTTCAAATATTTCAGGCTTTCTTGTTTCAATGTTAGTGCCAGTTAAATTTAATTTTTTAAACACTTCTTTATTAATTGTGTTTATCATTTCTTTTTTTATTTCATCTGTCAGTGTATTTCTTGCTACATCAGTAATTTTTGTAGCTATAGCATTTGTTTTTTCATTTGCCTTATAAATTATTTTAGGCTTTTGAGGAGTAGAAGAAGCTAATGAAACTAACTGTGATGAAAAGTTAGATGGTATTTCAATTAGAGCATAATATTTTCCTTCATTTAATCCATAATTTCCTTGCCAGTCATCTACAAAATTCCATCCAATAGAATTATTCTCTTTTAATGCTGAAATAATCTCATCACCAGCATTTAATATTTTATTATTAAAAACCACGCCATTATCATTGTTAACTACAGCAACGGCAATGTTTTCAGTATTAGCATAGGGATTCCAGTTTGCTTTTATATTAACCCAAGCATACAAAGAGTTTATTTTTTATACCCTCTTTGTA
>CAKVFO010000009.1 GCA_934746785.1 uncultured Clostridium sp.
GTAAAAAAGATACCACTAAGAATGTGCACAGGTTGTATGGAAATGAAACCTAAAAAAGAACTTATAAGGATAGTTAAGAGCCCAGAAGGTGAAGTTAGTGTTGACTTAACAGGGAAAAAATCAGGAAGAGGAGCTTATATCTGTAAAGATATAGAGTGTCTTGAAAAGGCTTTTAAAGCAAGAAGATTAAGCAGAAATCTTGATACAGCTATTGATGATGAAATTTATAATAAATTAAAGGAAGAAATTATAAATGGATAAGTTTTTTAATTTTTTAGGATTGGCAAAAAGATCAAGAAATCTTTTAGAAGGTTATAGTAAATGTAACGAAGGGAAGAGAAAGCAGAAGATATTTTTATTCATAATATCAAAGGATGCTTCTGATTCAACTAAAAGAAAATTTATTAATTATTGTGAAATTAATCAAATACCATATATACATGATTTCTTAAAAGAGGAGTTAGGAGAAGCTTTAGGAAGAGAAGAAATAAAGATTTTAGCTTTAACTGATAAAAATATGGCAGATAAGCTGTTAGCTCTTTATAAGGAGGAAAATGTATGAATTAATACGGGGGTGACTGTATGTCAAAAATAAGAGTATATGAATTGGCAAAAGAGTTAAATGTAAGCTCTAAAGACTTAATAACATTATTAATGGATGAATTTAATGTAGAAGTTAAAAATCACATGAGTGTAATAGAAGATGAAGATGCAGAACTTATTACTGAACTTCTTACAGGACCAAATGCAAGTGAAATATCTATAAGCAGAGAAGGCGAAAAGAAGAGCATAGTAGATGAGTATGAAGATATATTAGCTGAAGAAGTTAATAAAGGAAATAAGAAAAAGAAGAAGACTAGAAAGCAAATAGCTGAAGAAAAAGAAAAAGAAGAAAAAGAATTTGCTGAAAATACAATTCTTGAAATAGGTGAAGTTATAACTGTTAAAGAATTGGCAGAAATGCTTCATAAACCAAATGCAGATGTAATAAAAACTTTAATGTTCTTAGGTGTAATGGCTGCAGTAAATGCTGAAATAGATTATGAAACAGCTGCTAAGGTTTGTGAAAAGTATGAAATTCTTTGTGAAAAGAAAGAAGAAAGCGATGAGTTAGAAAGTTTAAATCTTGAAATGGATGAAGATGAAAACTTAGTTAAGAGACCACCAATTATTACAGTTATGGGGCATGTTGACCATGGTAAGACATCTTTATTAGATGCAATTAGAAAAGCTAAGGTTACTGCATCAGAAGCAGGTGGAATCACTCAACATATTGGTGCTTATACAGTTGATGTTAATGGAGAAAAGATAACATTCTTAGATACTCCAGGACATGAGGCGTTTACAGCTATGAGAGCTAGAGGAGCTCAAATAACTGACGTTGTTATTTTAGTTGTTGCTGCAGATGATGGTATTATGCCACAAACTAAGGAAGCAATCAGTCACTGTAAAGCTGCAGGAGTACCTATGGTTGTAGCTATTAATAAGATTGATAGACCAAATGCAAATATTGATAGAGTTAAACAAGAATTAACAGAATATGGTCTTGTGTCAGAAGACTGGGGTGGAGATACAATTTGTGTTCCAGTATCAGCTAAACAAGGACAAAATATAGATCAATTATTAGAAATGGTTCTTTTAACAGCAGAAATGCTTGAACTTAAAGCTAATCCAAATAGAAAAGCTAAAGGTACAGTTATTGAAGCTAAGCTTGATAAAGGTAGGGGATCAGTTGCATCTTTATTAGTTCAAAACGGAACTTTAAGTGTTGGAGATTCAATTTTAGTTGGAACAACATATGGTAGAATAAGAGCTATGTTTGATGATGAAGGTAAGAAGATTAAGAGCGCAGGGCCTTCAATTCCTGTAGAAATCTTAGGCCTTTCAGAAGTGCCAGCTGCAGGAGATAGATTTGTTCAAATTAAGGACGAAAAGACTGCAAGAGCTATGGCTGAATCAAGAAAAGATAAGATTAAACAAGAAAACTTCCATAGAGTTTCTCTTGAAGATTTATATAACCAAATTAAAGAAGGAACTGTTAAGGAATTATCTATAATAGTTAAGGCTGATGTACAAGGTTCTGTTGAAGCTATAAGACAATCTCTTGAGAAGTTATCAACTGATGATGTTAAAGTAAGAGTTATCCATGGTGCAGTTGGAGGAATTAGTGAAACTGATATAACTTTAGCTACAGCTTCAAATGCTATAGTAATTGGATTTAATGTTAGACCTGATTCAAATGCAACAGCTGCTGCTGAAAGAGAAGGGGTTGACATAAAAACTTATAGAGTTATCTATGATGCTATAGAAGATGTTAAGTCAGCTATGATTGGAATGCTTGAACCAGAATACAGAGAAAATGTATTAGGTAAAGCAGAAGTTAGAGAAACTTACAAAATTTCTAATGTTGGAACAATTGCCGGATGTTATGTTCTTGAAGGTAAGGTTAAGAGGAATTGTGAAGTTAGAGTTATAAGAGATAATATTGTAATTCTTGAAGGAAAACTAGCATCATTAAAGAGATTTAAGGATGATGCTAAGGAAGTTACAAACGGTTTTGAATGTGGTTTAAGCATTGAAAAATTTAAAGGTAGGAGACATTATAGAATCATTTGAAATGGAAGCAATTGAAAGAAAAGAGCTTTAAGAGGTGATTAAATATGCCTAGCTATAGAGGTGGAAGAATAAACGAAGAGGTAAGGAAAGAAATCAGCATCCTTATTCGTGATGAAATAAAAGATACGAGACTTACTGCTATGATTTCTGTAACAGCAGTAAAGGTAACTAAAGATTTAAGATATGCAAAGGTATATGTAAGTATTTTTGCTAAAGATGAAGAAGAAAAGATGCAAAATCTTGAAGCACTAAAGAGTGCAGCAGGATTTGTAAGAAGAGAAATAGCACAAAGAATAAATTTAAGACACAGTCCACAAATAATTTTTGAATTAGATGATTCTATTGATTATGGTATGAAGATAGATAGTCTGATTGCAAAGACAAAGGCTAATAAATAGATGACTTTAAATGAGATAAGTAAAGTTATCTTAAATAGCAATAAAATAGGGCTGACATTCCATGCATCACCTGATGGTGATGCAATTGGAAGTACATTAGGTCTTTTAAATGCTTTAAGATATATTGGAAAGGACGTCTATGTAATTTCTAAGGAAGTTGTAGATGATTACCTTTCTTTTCTTCCATTTTCGGAGGAAATAAATGGGGAAGTTGAAAAACCACTTCCAAATACAGATCTTGTAATAGTTTTAGATTGTGGAAATGTGGAAAGAATTTGTGCTGATTTAAATGATTTTGATAAAGAAATAATGAATATAGATCATCATATATCTAATGATATGTATGGAAAGTATAATTATGTTGATAGTAGTGCATCTGCAACTGCTGAAATTATATTTGAATTACTTAATGAGATGCGATTTGAATTTAATGGTGAAAGCGAAAAAATAAAAGAAATAGCTACAAGTCTTTATACTTCAATAGTTACAGATACGGGTTCCTTTAGACATTCAAATGTAACTGTAAGAACTCACGAATATGCATCTAAGCTTATTGGATGTGGAATAAATAATAGCTATATACATAATCAGTTGTTTGGGAATAAACCTTTAAATAAGTTAAAGTTGACTGGAGAAGCTATTAATAAACTTGAAATCTATTTCGATTCGAAAGTATCCTTTGTAGAGTTATCACTAAAAACACTTGAAAAATTTGATATGTTGGATGGAGATACTTCTGATATTATAAATATGATTTTAAATATTGAAGGTGTGGAAGTGGCAGTTGTAACAAAAGAAACTAAAGATGGTGTTAAGGCAAGTCTTAGATCAAAAAATGATTTTGATGTTAGGAAGATAGCTGAGATATTTGGCGGTGGAGGTCATATTAAAGCCGCAGGATTAAAGATTAAGGATGTTTCTTTGAAAGAAGCAAAGGAAAAAATATTAGAAGCAATAGGAAAAGAGATATAAATTTATGAATGGCGTAATTAATATATTTAAAAATAAAGGAATGTCATCTTTTGATGTTGTTAAAAAAGTAAGAAAGGCTGCTAACGAGAAAAAGGTAGGACACACTGGTACATTAGATCCAGAAGCTTGTGGTGTTCTTCCTGTATGTCTTGGAAAAGGGACTAAAATTATTGATTATATAATGAAAGCTGAAAAAAGTTATACCGTTAAGTTTAAGCTTGGAATAAAAACAACAACATATGATTTAGAAGGCGAAATTATAGAAGAAAAAGACTGGATGCATGTTAAAGAAGATGAAGTTATAAAAGTTATAAACACATTCAGAGGCGATATTATGCAGGTGCCGCCAATGTATTCTGCTTTAAAAAAAGATGGAGTACGCCTTTATGATTTAGCAAGACAGGGAATTGAAGTTGAAAGAGAAGCTAGGAAAATTACTATATATGATATTAAAGATATTGAAATTTCACTTCCTTATGTTTCTATGGATGTAACATGTTCTAAAGGTACATATATTAGAAGTTTATGTTTTGATATAGGAGAAAAACTTAATACAGGTGCAACTATGTTTGACCTTAAGAGGACTCAAACATCAGTTTTTAAAGAAGAAGATAGTATAAATATTGAAGAACTAAATGAAGATAACATTGCTTCACATGTTATTTCAATAGAAGATGCTTTAAGTGTTTATGAAAAAATATTTATAAATAAAGGTTATACTAAATTATTTGTAAATGGATTAAAAGTTGGAGATAGAAGAGCATTAAAAAGTAAACCATCATTAGGAGTTTTATATAGAGTATATGATGAAAATAATAAGTTTTTAGGACTTGGTAAATTAGATGAACATGGATTTAAAATAGAAAAACTTCTAATTTAGTAAGGGGTTAAAGTTTATGTTGGTAGATGAACAAAAAGATAGAAGAAATAACTATATAGCCTTGGGTAGTTTTGATGGACTGCATAAGGGTCATTTGGAATTAGTTGAAAAAGTAGTCTCATTAGCTGGTGAAAATAAAGGGAAAAGTATTATATATACATTTAAAAATCATCCAAGGACAGTTTTACAGCCGGATTTTAAATCGGATATTCTTATGGATAACAAAAGTAAAGAAGAAATATTAAAGAAATTTAATGTTGATTTAGTTTATTTTGAAGATTTTAATAAGAGTTTTATGGAAAAATCACCAGAAGAATTTATAAAATATATTGTAAAAAAGTTTAATTTAAAAGGAATTGTGGCTGGTTTTAACTACAAATTCGGATATAAAAATATTGGTGATGTTAGTCTTTTAAAGGAACTAGGTGAAAAATATGGATTTAAGGTGTTTGTTATAGAACCTTGTAAGTATAAAGAAATTGTAATTAGCAGTACAAGAATAAGACAGGAACTAAGAAAAGGTCATGTTGAAGAGGCTAAAAATATGCTTACAAGACCATATTTTTTAAGAGGTAAAGTGGCACATGGAAAAGAAATAGGAAGAACTATATGCTTTCCAACTGCTAATTTAGAAAGGGATAGTAAGTTATTACTGCCAGAAGAAGGTGTGTATTATACTAATGTTATTTGGAATAATAATATATATAAAGCTATAACATCTATTGGAAGTAATCCAACAGTGAATGGGAAAAAAATAACGGTTGAATCTCATATATTAGATTTTAATGAAAATATATATGAAGATGAAATTAAGGTACAGTTTATAAAAAAGATTAGAAATAATGTGAAATTTAATTCACTAGAGGAATTGAAAGAACAATTAAATCGCGACAAAATCTTTGCTGAGAAAGAAAAATTTTAAAAAAGATTTACAATGTTGATGTGTTTTGTTATAATTCCTTTAGAACCTAGTCCTAAGTTTAAAGGTTGCCATCTTTTTACTTGGAATTAAGGGGATAATTTAATGGAGGTGCGTAAAGCATGGATAAGGCAAGAAAATTAGAAATAATTAAAGAATACGGAAGAAGCGAAGGAGATACAGGTTCTCCAGAAGTACAAATCGCTTTATTATCAGAAAGAATCAGCCACTTAACTGAACACTTAAAAGTTCATAAGAAAGATCACCACTCAAGAAGAGGTCTTTTAATGATGGTTGGTCAAAGAAGAGGTCTTTTAAATTACCTACAACAAGTAGATATCGAAAGATACAGAGCTATCGTTAAAAAATTAGGTTTAAGAAGATAATCTTTTAGAGCGGGTTAAACCGCTCTATTATTTTAAATTTTCAAGAAAATTATGTAAACAATCGAAGGGAGGTCCTATAATGAGCAATACGTTAAGTACAACTGTTGCTGGAAGAGAATTGAAGGTTGATTTTGGTAAGGTAGGTATGTTATCAAATGCTGCAATTTTCATGAGTTATGGGGATACAGTAATATTAACAAATGTTAATGCTTCAGATGAACCAAGAGAAGGAATAGATTTCTTCCCATTAAGTGTTGAATATGAAGAAAAGTTATATGCAGTTGGTAAGATACCAGGCGGCTTTATAAAAAGAGAAGGTAGACCTTCAAATACTGCAATATTACATGGAAGAGCAATAGATAGAACTATAAGACCTTTATTTCCAAAAGGATATAGAAATGATGTTCAAGTTGTTGCTACAGTAGTTTCAGTAGAAAAAGATAATTTACCTGATATATTAGGAATAAATGCTGCTTCTATGGCATTATGTCTATCAAGTATACCATTTACAATTCCATGTGCAGCAGTGCAAATAGGATTAATAGATGGTAATTTTATTGTGAATCCAAATGCAGAACAAAGAGAAAAGACTTCTTTACATTTAACTGTATGTGCAACAAGAGAAAAAGTTATGATGATTGAAGCAGGTGCAGATGAAGTAGATGAAGAAACTATGATAAATGCAATTAAATTCGGATTTGATGCATGTCAGCCAATTATTGATTTCCAATTTGAAGCTATGGAGAAGTTTGGTAAAACAAAGGAAACACCAGAACTTTATCATCCAGATGAAGAATTAGAAAAAGAAATAAAAGCTTTTGCTTCAGAAATGGTTAAAGAAGCAATGTACATCATGGATAAAGATGAAAGAAATGCAGCTGTAGATGCAGTTTATGAAAAAGTAAATGAAGAATTTGCTGAAAAGTATGAGGATAAAGCAGGAGATATAAAGGAAATTCTTTATACAATGCAAAAAGAAGTAGTTAGAAATATGCTTCTAAATGAGAAGAGAAGACCAGATGGAAGAGCTTTTGATGAAATAAGAAAAATAAGCTGTGAAGTTGGATTACTTCCAAGAACTCATGGAACAGGATTATTTACAAGAGGATTAACTCAAGTTATGACTGTTGCAACATTAGGTTCAATAAGTGAAGTTCAAATATTAGATGGAATAGATGAAACTGAAACAGTTAAGAGATACATGCATCACTATAACTTCCCAGGGTACAGTACAGGTGAAGTTAAACCATTAAGAGGACCAGGAAGAAGAGAAATAGGACATGGAGCTTTAGCAGAAAGAGCTTTAGAACCACTTATACCATCAGAAGAAGAATTCCCATATACTATAAGATTAGTATCTGAAGTATTAAGTTCAAATGGTTCAACATCACAAGCATCAGTTTGTGGTTCTACATTAGCATTATTAGATGCAGGTGTGCCAATAAAAAGACCAGCAGCTGGTATAGCAATGGGATTAATAACTTCAAAGGATTTATCACAAGAAGAAGTATTAACTGATATTCAAGGAATAGAAGATTTCTTTGGAGATATGGACTTTAAGGTTGCAGGTACAACAGAAGGTATTACTTCAATACAAGTTGATACTAAGTTACAAGGATTAAGCTTTAATGTGGTTGAACAAGCAATAACTAAAGCTAGAAAAGCTAGATTATTCTTATTAGATAAAATTAATGCTTGTATTCCAGAACCAAGAAAAGAAGTATCTAAATTTGCGCCTAAGACATGTACAATGACTATTGATCCAGAAAAGATTAGAGATGTAATTGGAACAGGTGGTAAGGTAATAAATAAGATTATTGCTGATACAGGAGTAAAGATTGATATAAAAGAAGACGGAACTGTATTTGTTTCTTCAGCAGACCATGAAGGAGTTAATGCAGCAATGAAGATTATAGAAGGATTAACTAAAGAAGTTCAAGTTGGAGAGGTTTACTTAGGTAAAGTAACTAAGACAGCTGCATTTGGAGCTTTCGTAGAAATACTCCCAAATAAAGAAGGTTTAGTTCATATTTCTAAGCTTGATTTTGAAAGAGTAAATAAAGTAGAAGACGTAGTTTCTGTAGGAGATGAAATCTTGGTTAAGGTTGTTGAAATAGATAATCAAGGAAGAATTAATCTTTCTAGAAAAGATGCTTTAAAGGATCAAGAAGAGAAGAAAGAACAGTAAAAGGCAAAACATTGCCTTTTTTTTCTGTTAAATATTCAGGAATAGTAGGCCACGAATATCTTTATAATAATATAGAGAGAGTTCGTGACTTTTATTATAGGAGGAATTATATGTATAATTTATACACATTAAAAAATGGTTTGCGAGTTATAACAGAAAAGAATGACGGTGTTAATTCCATAAGTGTAGGTGTTATGGTTAAAAACGGTTCAAGAAATGAAAGTGAAGATATTAATGGAATCTCTCACTTTATTGAGCATATGTTTTTTAAAGGCACTGGAAAAAGAAATGCCAAAGAAATTGCTGAGTGTGTTGAGAATGTAGGAGGACAGCTTAACGCTTTTACTAGTAAGGAAGCTACGTGTTACTATGTTAAAAATTTATATACACATCTAGATCTTTCTTTAGAGATATTGTCAGATATTATGCTAAATTCTAAATTTGCACCTGATGATATTGAAAGGGAGAAAAGTGTAGTAATTGAAGAGATAAATATGAGTGATGATAATCCAGAAGATGCTTTAGACGATCTTCATGCTAAAGTAGCTTATGAAGGTAATTCATTATCATATCCTATTTTAGGAACTATTGATAAAGTTAAGAGCTTTAACAGAGATTTAATAAAAGAATATATCTCTAAAAAGTATATACCGTCTAATTCGGTCATATCTGTATGTGGAAAATTTGATGATGAGGAATTAAAAGATCTTATAGAAAAATATTTTGGTGAATGGAAAGAAAGTGAACATGATATAGTTACTTTCAAAGATATTGAAATAGAAACAGGAAGTTCTTATCTTAACAAAGATATAGAACAATTACATATGAGCCTGGGGCTAAAGGGACTTCCATATGGCCATGATAGAGGATATGCATTAGTATTATTAAGCAATATTTTAGGAGGAGGAGCATCTTCTAGACTATTTCAAAAAGTTAGAGAAGAACTAGGATTCTGCTATAATATATATTGTTATCCACAAACTTACCAAGGAACAGGAATGCTTAATATATATACAGGACTTGGAAAGAACTATGGAGAAAAAGCTCTTAAAGTAATATTGAAAGAGGTAAATGATTTTTCAAAAGAAGGAATAAGTGAAGATATACTTTCTATGAATAAAGAAAAGATTAAAGCAAACTATATTTTAGGACTTGAAAGCACTAGTTCAAGAATGTTTGGCAATGCAAAATCAATTTTATTTAAAGGTAAGATAAGTACTCAGGAAGAAGTAATTAAAAAAGTAGATAAGATTTCTATGGATGATATAGATTTTGTGTTAAAAGAATGTTTCAAAAAGGGTGTTTTAAATGCGTCCTATGTAGGAAATAATGTTGAATATAACAAACTTGATGATATATTAAATAATTCAAATTTTGCTTATAGAAATTCTAATAATAAAGATATATTACTTTAAATAAGTACTAGAACTTTTTTGTATCACATATAATTATTCTAAGAATAATTAGGAGGGATGTAAAATGAGTGATAACAGCAAAAGTAAATTATTAAGTGAAATAGGAAGATATGAATTAATTAATATAAATGATGGTGAAAAATATGATTGTCTTCAAAATAATGATTTGATTGTAGATGAAGATGGAAATATTAAATATTTAGTGGTGAATGTTGGAGGATCTAAGCTTAGTATCTTTGGAAGTAGTAAAGAATTTTTAGAAATACCATGGAATTGCGTGAAAAAAATCGGAGCACGTACTATAATATTAGATGCAGAAGAAAGTGATATAAAGAAAACAGCACTTTAAGATTTCAAGGGGGTAGGACATGAAAATCGTAGTACAAAAATTTGGAGGTACCTCAGTATCAACAAAGGAGAGAAGACAAAATGTAATTAAAAAGGTGAAAAAGGCTATTGAGGATGGCTTTAGCCCTGTAGTTGTGGTTTCTGCTATGGGGAGAAAAGGAGAACCTTACGCTACTGATACTTTACTTTCTTTGTTAACTGATACATTTAAGAAAGAAAATAAATTAGCGGCAGATCTACTTATGTGTTGTG
This sequence comes from uncultured Clostridium sp., assembly GCA_934746785.1. Classification (GTDB taxonomy): domain Bacteria; phylum Bacillota; class Clostridia; order Clostridiales; family Clostridiaceae; genus Clostridium. Next base: position 10,375 of record CAKVFO010000009.1, read on the forward strand.
GTGAGCTTATAAGTTCAGTTGTTATGTCAAATGATTTGGAGGATAGTGGTATTGAAGCTGTTCCTTTATCAGGAGGGCAGGCAGGTATAATTACTGATGACAATTATAGTTCTGCATCGTTAAAAGAAGTTGATAATAAAAAGATATTAGAAATATTAGCTGAAGGAAAAGTGCCAGTTGTAACAGGATTTCAAGGTATAACAGATGATGGATTCTTTACGACTTTAGGAAGAGGTGGTAGTGATACTTCAGCAGCAATACTTGGTGTGGCTTTGGAAGCAGAAAAAATTGAAATATATACAGATGTAGATGGTATAATGACTGCAGATCCAAGAATCGTACATGAGGCATCTTTAATTAAAGTATTAAGCTATGATGAAGTATTTCAACTTGCAGATCAGGGAGCTAAAGTGATTCATCCTAATGCAGTTGAAATTGCAAAGTCAGGAAATATACCATTAGTAATAAAGAATACAATGAACGATTGTAAAGGTACTATAATTAATAGCATAGGTGATAAAACTAATAAAAGACCAGTTACAAGTATAACAAGTCATAATGATAGAATTCAAGTATGCATAGGTCTTGAAGCAAACAAGGAAAATAAATATTACAATGATATTTTAGAGATTGTTGCAGATAATAAGATATCTTTAGATTTAATAAATATTTTTCCAGACAAACAAATATTCACTATAGCATCATCATCAAAAGAGTTAATGGTCTCTATATTAGATAAATATAATATTAAAGCTGAGCTGACTGAGAATCTTAGTAAGGTAGCACTTATAGGGGCAGGAATGAAAGGTATACCAGGTGTAATGGCTAAAATTTATAGAGCTTTATCAGATAGTGAGGTTAAAGTGTTACAGACAGCAGATTCACATATGACTATTTGGTGTTTAATAAATAGTGAAAATCTTGAAAAAGCAATAAATGCTCTTCATAAAGCATTTCAGCTATATTATTAATATTAATTAATATAGTATAAATATAATTCTCCTGAACACAATAATAAGGTATAGGAGGATTATTTTTATGGAAAGAAATACTGATAAAAAAGAAGAAGCGAAAAAAGATGATAAAATTAATGCAATTAAAGAATTTGGAAATACATCAATTATATCTCCAAATGAAAGAATACAGGTATTATCAATAATTGGTCAGATTGAAGGCCATAATGTATCTCCACCACAAACAAAGGCAACTAAATATGAACATATAATTCCACAGCTTGTATCAATTGAACAAAATGATAAAGTGGAGGGCGTTTTGATAGTTTTAAATACAGTTGGTGGAGATGTTGAAGCAGGTCTTGCAATTGCAGAAATGATAAATTCAATATCAAAACCAACAGTATCCATTGTAATAGGGGGTGGACATTCAATTGGAGTTCCTCTTGCAACATCTGCTGATTATTCATTTATAACACCATCAGCAACTATGATTATACATCCAGTAAGGATGAATGGATTTGTAATAGGTGTGGCTCAGACATTCAATTATTTCAGAAAGATGCAAGAAAGAATAAATGACTTCATTGTAAGAACATCAAATATAAGTAATGAAGCTTTAGAAGATTATATGATGCAGACTGATGAACTTTTAAATGATGTAGGGACTATACTTATAGGAAAACAAGCAGTAGAGTGTGGATTAATTAATGAAGTTGGTGGAATAAGCAAGGCATTGGATAAACTAGATGAATTAATTAAGAGAAAAAAGAATTAATTTTATGCGGAGCTGATAGGATAATGCTTAATATTTAAGGAGGCAGACGTAATATTTTTAATGGATTGCTTATGATTTTGCAGCATAAAAATATTACTTCTATCCTCTAATTTTTCTTTTAGCACCTTTTGAGAGATATTAACAAGGCTGATTCCCACGCTAAAAAGCGTGATATCAGTTGCTTTGCTCAAGGTGAGAAATTAAATTAAGTATTATGTATTAGCTTTTTCTTTTAAGAGGAAATAGACAAGCTTTGTAGAACTAAGTAAAGTGAGGTGGTTTTAATTGAGTAGACAGAAAAAAAAGAGTGGTACTAAAAAAAAGGAAGATATAAAAGACGATATTAGAGATGTTGAAATAAAAGGAATTATATTTCTTGCAGCTGGAATACTTACTTCAATAGCAATTTATACAAATCTAGCTGGTTTTTTATCTACATTATCTCAGAGGATAAGCCATCTGCTTATTGGAACAGGAACCATATTATTACCCTTTTTTCTTTTATATTTAGGATATAGTTATTTTAAGGGAAGGGGAGCTTTTGATTTAGGGAAAGGTTTTGTTGGGATTACAATATTTTACTTAATAATGATATTAATTTGTGCAACATTTTATATACAAAGATGTAATGAGCCTGATTTGTTTGGAGATAATTTATATACATTAGTAAGTAATGTAGCAGATGATAGAAGTAATATTAATGGTGGAATTATTGGATATATTATTTCATATCCTCTATATAAATTTATAGGATTTGTAGGGTCTTATTTATTATATATAACAGCCTTGATTATATCAGGTATTTTAAGTTTTAATTTTTCAGTATTTAAGTTAAGTGAGATGGCAAAAATTAAAGGAATGGAATATAGACAGAGAGAAAAGAAAAAGAAAAGCCAAGGCTATAAAGTTAAAGAAGATTTTATTAAGGTTAAGAAAAAGGAAGATGAAAAATCTGTTTCCTCAAAGGAAGATTTTTTGAGGGGGGTTGACCATAAAATAAAAATATTGGACTTTATGAAAAATTCTAATATAGATTATGCATATGATGATGAGTTTAATGTAGAAGAAAAGAAGAATGTTCCTATAGTTAATATTATGGATGATTATGTTTGTGAAGAAGCAGCAGTAGATCATAATACAGAAAAGATAGTGGAGAAGCCGTTAGAAAGACATAATAAGAAAGATACAGTTAATAGCGATATAAACGATGTTGTTAATAAAGAGATTGATAGTGTTATAAATTCTGAAAATGAGAAGAAGGAATATGTATTTCCAAGTACAGAGTTGTTAAAAGGAAATGCTAAGACAGAATTAAATAGTACTGATAAAAAAGAACTACTAGACAGTGCTGATAAATTAACAGAAACTTTAGGATGCTTTGGAGTAGAGGCAAAGGTCCTTCAGGTAAGTAAGGGACCTTCTGTAACTAGGTATGAACTTCAGCCAAGTCCAGGGGTAAAGGTGAGTAAAATAGTCAATTTAGCAGATGATATAGCTTTGGCTTTAGCAGCTTCAGGGGTAAGAATAGAAGCACCTATTCCAGGTAAGTCAGCTGTGGGAATAGAGGTCCCTAATAAGAGCCAGACTCCTGTATCATTAAGAGAAGTGCTTGATTCAAAGGAGTTTGTTGATTCTAAGAATAAACTTGCTTTTGCCCTTGGAAAAGACATTGGAGGAGCCTGTGTTGTAGGAGATTTAAGTAAGATGCCGCATACGTTAATAGCAGGGGCTACTGGTTCAGGAAAGAGTGTTTGTATAAACTCTCTTATAATAAGTATACTTTATAAATATTCTCCTGATGATGTAAAACTTTTAATGGTGGATCCAAAGGTTGTAGAGCTTAATGTTTATAATGGTATACCACATCTTTTAATACCAGTAGTAACTGAACCTAAGAAAGCAGCTGCTGCATTAAACTGGGCAGTAAATGAAATGACTAAAAGATATAATCAATTTGCGGAAAAAGGTGTTAGAAATATTGATTCATATAATGGTTTATATGAAAAAGGATTGGTTGAAGAAAAGATGCCTTATATAGTTATTATTGTTGATGAGCTTGCAGATTTGATGATGGTTTGCCCTCATGATGTAGAAGATTATATAGGAAGGTTAGCTCAAATGGCAAGAGCAGCAGGAATGCATCTTGTAATTGCAACTCAAAGACCTTCTGTAGATGTAATTACAGGGGTTATTAAGGCTAATATTCCATCGAGAATATCTTTTGCAGTTTCATCACAAGTTGATTCAAGAACTATATTGGATAGTTCAGGAGCAGAAAAACTTCTTGGTAGAGGGGATATGCTTTATGCACCAGTTGGAGAAAATAAGCCTTTAAGAGTTCAAGGATGCTTTATATCAGAAGAGGAAGTTGAAAGTGTTGTTGAATTTATAAAAAGAGATCATGAAGCAGTAAAATATGAAGAGTCTATAATTGATCATATTAACAGTGAATCTGAAGGAAAAGATATAGCTGGAAGTGATGATGTAGATGAGCTTTTATCAGAAGCAATTAAAGTAGTGGTAGAGTATGAACAAGCATCAACATCTTTCTTACAAAGAAGACTTAGGATAGGATTTAATAGAGCTTCTAGAATTATGGACCAGCTTGAGGAAAGAGGCGTAATATCTGAAAGAGATGGAAGTAGACCAAGACAAGTTTTAATAGGAAAATCTGAATTGGAAAATAATTCGAATGAAAATGATGAAATTTGACTTGTAAAGAAGGCTAAAGAGTTATAAAATTGAATTTATGAATGTTTAATAGTACGCAGGAGGAAATGAACTTGAAAAAATATAAAGTAGGAATGGTAAGTCTGGGCTGTGATAAGAACAGAGTAGATTCAGAAATAATATTAGGAACTATGAGTAAGGAGTATGAAATTACTAATAATCCTAAGGAAGCAGATATAATTATAGTAAATACATGCGGCTTTATAGAAAAGGCAAAACAAGAATCTATAGATACAATTTTAGAAATGGCTGAATATAAGAAAAGTTATAACTGTAAGTTATTAATTGCTACAGGATGTCTTACACAAAGATATGGCAAAGAACTTACAGAACTTATGCCAGAAATAGATATAATGCTTGGCGTTAATGACTATAAGAAGATAAATGAGCATATTATGAATTATATTAAAGATAATAAAAAGTCTTTAGCAGTTAATTATTCAGATAATAATATTAATGAAGGTGAAAGAGTTTTAACTACTGAAGGGCATACAGCTTATATAAGGATAGCAGAAGGATGCAACAATTTTTGTACATACTGTATTATTCCTAAAATAAGAGGTAAATTTAGAAGCAGAGAAATGGAAAGTATAATAAATGAGGCAAAATCTTTAAGCAGACAAGGTGTTAAAGAAATAATTTTAGTAGCTCAAGATACTACTATGTATGGAACTGATATATATGGTGGAAAGAAACTTCATGAACTTTTAAAAGAATTATCTAAGGTTGAAGGAATAGAATGGATAAGAGTTTTATATTGCTATCCAGAGGAAATTTATGATGAATTAATTGATGAAATTGCAGATAATGATAAAGTTTTAAAATATCTTGATTTGCCAATTCAACATATAAGTAGTGATATACTAAAACTTATGGGCAGAAAAACTACAAAGGAAGATATTATTGATATTATTAAAAAGTTAAGAGAAAAGATAAAAGGTATAACATTAAGAACTTCTTTAATAGTAGGATTTCCAGGAGAAACAGAAAAAAACTTTAATGAGCTTATAGATTTCTTAAAGGAATATAAACTTGATAAGGTTGGCGTATTTAGATATTCTCAAGAAGAAGGGACTGCGGCAGCAATAATGACGAATCAAATTCCTGAAGAAGTAAAAGCTATTAGAGAAGAAGAAGCTATGATGACTCAAAAAGAGGTATCAGAAGAAATAAATAAATTGAAAGTTAACAATATTTATGATATTCTTGTTGAGGGAAATAATGGAGAATATTATTATGGAAGAAACTATGAAATGGTTCCGGAGATTGATGGTAATGTATTCTTTAAAAGTAATGAAGATATAAAGAAAGGTACTATTGTATCAGTAAAAATAACAGATTGTACAGAATATGATTTAGTAGGAGTTGTAAATTATGAATCTTGCGAATAAATTAACGTTAGGAAGAATATTCTTAGTTCCTATATTTCTTATATTTATAGCAGCTACAGATATTCCATATGGTACATTTATAGCCACATTTGTATTTATATTAGCATCGTTAACAGATAAGTTAGATGGATATATTGCAAGAAGTAGAAACCAAATAACTAACTTTGGTAAGTTTATGGATCCACTTGCAGATAAATTGCTTGTAACATCAGCACTTGTTTCTTTAGTTGAATTGCATGTTGTTCCAGGATGGGCAGCAGTAGTAATAATTGCAAGAGAATTTGCCGTTTCAGGTTTGAGAACAATTGCTGCATCGGAAGGAAATGTTATAGCAGCAAGCTGGTGGGGCAAAATAAAAACAGTTATTCAGATAATTGCTATTATAGTATTGCTTTTACAAGTCAATATTGGAACAATACCAGTATTACAAGCGAAGGTGGATAGTAGTGGATTTTTAACATGGTTTTTTACATACATGCCTGAAGTATTAATTGCTGTAGCAGTAATTATTACAATTATCTCTGGAGTAGATTATTTTATTAAAAATAAAAACTCTATATCCACTACAAAGTAAAAAAATAAGAAGAGAAACTGTCTCAAGTTATAATTGAGGCAGTTCTTTTCATTTAATTTATATGAAGTTAAAAATTTCTTTTAGAGAGTGTACTAATTATTAGTATTTTGTAATATGGAAGTATTCCAATACCTTGAAAAGTAATCTATTAGATAAGTTATATAGTATTAATTTTAAAATTTAACTGATTAAAAGTATCAAATATATGTTTAAAAAATATAAAAAGTGCTTAAAATTATAAAAGAATAGATTTTTAATATACTATAAATAATTATTGACTATGAGAAAAACTTATTTTATAATAATTATAGAACGTAAGTTCGCAAAAAGAGAGGTGTAATAGATTGAGTAATGTTAATCAAGATAAATTAAAAGCCATAGAAAGTGCTATGAGTCAAATTGAAAAGCAATTTGGCAAAGGTTCAGTAATGAAGTTAGGGGAAGATAGTCACTTATCAGTAGATGCTATCCCTACAGGAAGTTTAGATTTAGATATTGCTTTAGGAATAGGTGGAGTTCCAAAAGGAAGAATTATTGAAATATATGGACCAGAAAGTTCTGGTAAGACAACAGTTGCATTACACATTGCTTCTGAATCACAAAAAATGGGCGGAGCAGTTGCTTTTATTGATGCAGAGCATGCGTTAGATCCTGCATATGCAAGAAGAATAGGGGTAGATACTGAAAACTTAATAGTGTCACAACCAGATACAGGAGAACAAGCATTAGAAATTGCAGAAGCATTAGTTCGTTCAGGTGCAATTGATGTATTAATAGTGGATTCAGTTGCAGCTTTAGTTCCTAGAGCAGAAATTGAAGGAGAAATGGGAGATTCTCATGTCGGTTTACAGGCTAGATTAATGTCTCAAGCTCTAAGAAAGTTAACAGGTACAATAAAGAAAACAAACTGTGTTGCAATATTTATAAACCAATTAAGAGAAAAGGTTGGGGTTATGTTTGGTAATCCTGAAACTACAACAGGTGGTAGAGCTTTAAAATTCTATTCTTCCGTTAGATTAGATGTAAGAAGGATAGATTCAATTAAATCTTCAGATTCTATAATTGGTAATAGAACAAGAGTTAAAGTAATGAAAAATAAGGTGGCACCTCCATTTAGACAAGCGGAATTTGATATTATGTATAATGAAGGAATATCAAGAACAGGAAATATTGTGGATGTTGGTGTTAAAGAAGGAATTGTTCAAAAAAGTGGTGCATGGTTCTCATATGGAGATATAAGACTTGGTCAAGGAAGAGAAAATGCTAAGATATACTTAAAGGATAATCCAGAAGTAGCATTAGATATAGAAAATCAAATAAGAGAAAAATATGATCTTCCATTAATTGATGATATTCAAGAAATGACAAGTAATGTTTCTGAAGAAGAATCAGAATTAACAGAAGAATAAATGATGTGAAGTATATAGGTTTGTACTATTTAGGGTATGAATTTATATACTTTTTTAACGTATATGAAATTCAAAACTTTTTTTGAGAGGGAGTGCTGATTATAATTGGCTTTCCAATATGTAAGTCGTCCAATACGTTAAAAAGAAAAAATGTAGTGCTGCAAAAGAACCGAAAAGAAAAATTTTCTTTAGTGTTTAAATAGGTAGAAGTAGTGCTTTTAAGCGGCTGCTTATGATTATTGAGCAAAAAAATATTAATATAGTTAAGAAATTAAATAATATTTTCTATAAAAACTAAATAAAAAATAATGAAAACAGGAGAAAAATAGAGTAAAATACAATGTAATTTACTTATTGTAATAATGAATACTCATTCCTATCAAACTTGACATAATTCTTTTTTTCAGATAAAATAATAACAAATACTGGTTTATCATATTCTTACTATTAGTAAGAAGAATATGACACCAAACTACGCTTTCTTATTTACATAATAGATAAATAAAGCTTAGGAGGTGTTTACGTGCCAACGTATTTAATAATAATAATAGCGATATTGATAGATATAATTGTATTATGCGGATTAGGCATTGTCCTAAATAAAGCAATACAAAAAGCTACAAAAAGCAAAGTTGATTCATTAAAAAATGAAGCAGAAGTTGTTTTGGAAAATGCTAAGAAAGAGGCAGAGGCTGTAAAAAAGGAATCAATTTTAGAAGCTAAAGAAGAAGTTCATAGATTAAGAAATGATTTGGATAGAGATTCACGAGAAAGAAGAAATGAACTTCAAAGATTAGAAAGAAGATTGATTCAACGAGAAGAATTACTTGACAAAAAGAGTGATACTTTACAAAAGAAAGATGATGCACTTAATGAGAGAATTATTGAAATCGATAATATGGAAATTGAAGTTAAGAAATTAGGGGAACAGCGCAGAATAGAGCTGGAGAAAATTTCAGGACTATCTAGTGAAGAAGCTAGACAAATTCTATTAGAAGAAATCAAAAAGGAAATTACTCATGATGCAGCAGTAATGATTAAGGAAATCGAGAGTAGAGCTAAAGAAGAAGCAGACAAGAAAGCAAGAGAAATTATAACAACAGCTATACAAAGATGTGCTGCAGATCATGTATCAGAGACAACTGTACATGTAGTTGCTTTACCTAATGATGAAATGAAAGGTAGAATTATAGGTAGAGAAGGTAGAAACATTAGAACCTTAGAAACTTTAACGGGAGTAGATTTAATAATTGATGATACTCCTGAAGCAGTTATTTTATCAAGCTTCGATCCAATTAGGAGAGAAGTGGCTAGAATGGCATTGGAAAAGTTAATAGTGGATGGAAGAATTCATCCGGCTAGAATTGAAGAGATGGTTGAAAAGTCTCGTAAGGATGTTGAAAATGATATAAAAGAAGAAGGAGAGCAAGCAGCTTTAGAAACTTCAGTACATGGTTTACATCCAGAGATAATTAAACTCCTTGGAAGATTAAAATATAGAACTAGTTATGGTCAAAATGTATTAAAGCATTCCATAGAAGTATCTTATTTAGCTGGTTTAATGGCTTCAGAGCTAGGTTTAGATGTTACTTTGGCTAGAAGAGCTGGTTTATTACATGATATTGGTAAAGCGGTAGATCAAGAACAAGAGGGACCACATGCAGTAATTGGTGGAGATCTTGCAAAGAAATATCACGAGTTACCAGTAGTTGTGAATGCTATAGCAGCTCATCATGGTGACGTTGAAATGGAATCTTTAGAAGCCTGCTTAGTTCAAGCGGCAGATGCGATTTCAGCAGCTAGACCAGGAGCAAGAAGAGAAACCTTAGAATCGTACATCAAACGTTTAGAAAAGTTAGAGGAAATTGCAAATTCTTATGAAGGTGTAGAGAAGTCATATGCAATTCAAGCTGGTAGAGAGATTAGAATTATTGTTAAACCAGAACAAATCGACGATCTTGGTGCAATTGAACTAGCACGTAATATTGTCAAGAGCGTTGAAGAACAATTAGAATATCCAGGTCAAATTAAAATCAATGTTATTAGAGAAACTAGAGCAGTTGATTTTGCAAAATAACAAAAATACATTTTGCTTAGCAAAATGTATTTTTTTAATGTATAAAAAACTTTTTTAGGAGTAAGTATTGATTATAATTGTTTTTCTCATGTGTAAATCATGAAACATTAAAAAAATAAAAAAAGTTAAAAAAGTGGAAGGAATTTAATAACATAAGTAGAATATAGTATATATGCATAAAATATGTAGTTAAATACTAAAATGTAAACGATTAGTAAAACGCTAGGAGGAATAATAAAAATGGAAGTATTAAAAGTTTCAACAAAATCAAATCCAAATTCAGTTGCAGGTGCATTAGCAGCTATAATAAAAGAAAAGAATATAGTTGAAATACAAGCTGTAGGTGCAGGTGCTATTAATCAAGCAGTTAAGGCAATTGCAATAGCTAGAGGCTTTGTAGCACCAAGTGGCAGAGATATAGTGTGTGTGCCAGCATTCACAGATATTGAAATTGACGGAGAAGAAAGAACAGCTATAAAACTTATTGTACAGCCTAGATAAGAAATGATTTATAAGCTGTATATGTCATGAATAAGAAATAGGGTGTTGAAATTCTTTTCAAAGTCATATATAATAATAAAAGTTAAGTGAATACTTATACTATATTTAAAGAGGTGAATTACGATGGTTTCAAAAGAGGTTTTAGTTAAGAACAGTACTGGTTTACATGCTAGACCAGCAACATTACTAGTTAAAAAGGCTTCATCTTTTAAGTCAGATGTAAGCATTGAATTCAATGGTAAGAAAGCAAATGTTAAGAGCTTAATTGGTGTTTTATCACTAGCTGTAACTAAGGATTCTTTAGTTAAGGTTATTGCAAGTGGTGATGATGAAGCTTTAGCTTGTGAAGAAATAGCTAATTTAGTAGCAAACTTAGAAGAATAGTCTTCTTTAAAAGGACTCCCTAAATTTTAGGGAGTCTTTTTTGACGTAGTGCGCCCAGTATGGGCGTGCACTCAATGTCGTCAACTTAGTAGATTAAAGCAAGTGAAAGTACTTTAAAGCCATATTATTTTCCCTTATTCTTTTGTATCTGGTACTTGTAAAGAAGTCCCATCCACAGCTAAAATATTAAATCTGTTTCAAGTATTTAAATTTTTATTTAAACTATAATATCTATTAACAAAGAGTCTACATAACTCTGCAAATTTTTCGCTATTGTCAAGCTTTTTTCTTAAGTTGACGACATTGTACGTACGGTGGTGTGAGAGGTCGCTAATCAAAATGATTTCATGTAGAAATAATAAATTTTCCTGTAAATTTTATATACTATCTGTATTTTTTTTATTTATAGATGAAATCTTAAGGATAATATGTTATAATACGAATGAAAATTAAAAAATAAACATATACATTCGTGTGGAGGTATAGAATGAGAAACTTATATAATAGTCCATTAAATTCTAGATATGCATCAAAAGAAATGAGCTTTATCTTTTCAGAAGACATGAAGTTTACTACATGGAGAAAGTTATGGGTAGCTTTAGCTGAATGTGAAAAGGAATTGGGATTAAATATATCAGATGAGCAGATTGCAGAATTAAAGTCTCATATAAATGATATAAATTATGATGATGCTATAAAGAGAGAAAAAGAAGTAAGACATGATGTTATGAGTCATGTATATGCTTATGGATTACAATGTCCAAAGGCTAAAGGTATAATACATCTAGGTGCTACAAGTTGTTATGTAGGTGATAATACAGACATAATTATTATGAGAGATGCATTATTATTAGTAAAAGAAAAAATAGTAACAGTATTACATAGATTAGAAAAATTTGCGTTAAAATATAAAGATATGCCTACATTAGGATTTACACATTTTCAACCTGCACAGCTTACTACAGTAGGTAAAAGAGCTACGCTATGGATGCAGGATTTAGTTATGGATATCGAAAACATAGATTATTTATTGTCAAATCTTAAATTAAGAGGAGTTAAGGGTACAACAGGTACTCAAGCAAGTTTTATGGAACTTTTTGATGGTGATGAAGAAAAAGTTAAAGCATTAGATACTATGGTAGCTAAGAAAATGGGATTTGATAAGAGTTTTGCTGTAACAGGTCAAACATATCCAAGAAAGCTTGATTCAATAGTTTTAAATACATTATCAGAAGTAGCTCAAAGCTGCTACAAATTCTCAAATGATTTAAGATTACTTCAAAATATGAAGGAAATGGAGGAACCATTTGAAAAGAATCAGATAGGTTCATCAGCTATGGCTTATAAGAGAAATCCAATGAGAAGTGAAAGAATGGGTTCTTTAGCTAGATTAGTTATAGTAGGTGCATTAAATCCAGCAATTACTGCATCAACTCAATGGTTTGAAAGAACACTTGATGATTCGGCTAACAAAAGAATATCAGTAGCAGAATCATTCCTTGCTTTAGACGGTGTATTAAATTTATATATTAATATAGCAGAAAATATGGTTGTATATGATAAGGTAATAGCAAGTCATGTAAATAATGAACTTCCATTTATGGCCACAGAGAATATAATGATGGAATGTGTTAAAAGAGGTGGAGATAGACAAGAGCTTCACGAGAAAATTAGAGAACATTCTATGGCAGCAGCTCAAAGAGTTAAGGGCGAAGGTTTAAATAATGACTTGATTGATAGAATAATAGCTGACGATAGTTTCCCTCTTACTAAAGAAGAGATTTTATCAGTAATTGATCCTGTTAAGTTTACAGGGAGGGCATCAAGTCAAGTAATTGATTTTATAGATGATTATGTAAAACCAATTATAGAAGCTAATAAAGAAGCTATAGAAGTTAAGAGTGAAATTAACGTATAATATATGGAACTTAAAATCCTAGTGGTAATAAATTATTATTATCCGCTGGGATTTTTTTGCCTTTAATTATGAATTTAAGCACATTTTTTAAATTAATCTATATAATATATAAAAAGAGAAACATATAAAAATTAAGTTTTATTACTAAATGTTTTTGGCAAATGTTATTAGATATAAAAGTGCAAATAAAACAGTATATTAATATTTGTTAAAATATGGTATAATAATTTTATGAAATTGTTTTCTTGAGGGCATAAAGTTCTTCCTTAAACAATAAGATTAAATAGTACGCATTTTAAGTACAATTATTTTTAAAGGTATGAATAAATTGAATTATGCAAGTAAATACTAATTAGAAAAAAGGAGGCATGAGAATGGATATTAATAATTGTATACCATCACTATATAACTATGTAGCAAAATTTATGGATGAAACTGGAGTTACTTTTGAGGAAGCGTGTATGGAATTAGGTCTGAAGGATGAGGACTTTAATAATCTAGAAGAAAATTAAAATGAGAAGAAGCTAATTGAACTTTTGGTTTGATTGGCTTTTTTTAACATATAGAAAAGTATAAAATTTTTTTAGAGCGGGCATTGATTATATTAATATTTAAGGAGGTAGAAGGAATGTTTTTTAGCGACTGGTTATGATTTTGAAGTATAAAAATATGTGAATAAGAATACATGTTCATGTTAAGTATGTTAATATAGATTATGAAAAGAATTGGAGTGATATTGACATGAGCAATGTTTTAAATGTATTAAAAAAGTATTATGGATATAATAGTTTTAGAAAAGGTCAGGAAACAATAATTAAGACAATTATAGATAAAAGAGATGTTTTAGCCATCATGCCAACAGGTGGTGGGAAGTCTATATGTTATCAGGTCCCAGCTTTAGAGTTTGATGGTATTACCATTGTTATATCTCCACTGATATCTCTTATGAAAGATCAGGTGGATTCTTTGAAATCTATAGGGGTAGAGGCAGCATACATAAATAGTACTTTAGATAATATAGAGCTTGAAGAAGTTCTATACAATCTAAAAAGTAATAATATAAAAATTATATATATTGCACCAGAAAGATTAGATTCAGATTTATTTTTAAATGTAGTAAAAAATTTGAATATTTCACAAGTGGCTATTGATGAAGCACATTGTGTTTCGACCTGGGGGCATGATTTTAGAGTTAGTTATAGAAAAATAGAGAGTTTTATAAGAAAGTTAGAGTCAAATCCAGTTGTTACTGCATTCACTGCTACAGCATCAGAAGAAGTACAAAAAGATATTATTAAGTTACTTAATCTAAGGAATCCTAAAGTTTTTGTTAGTGGTTTTGATAGAGAAAATCTTGAAATTAATATTATTAAAGATGGAAGAAAAGATTTATTTTTGAAAGAGTATATTAAAAATAATGCAGAAATATGTGGAATAATATACTGTGCTACAAGAAAAGATGTAGATTCTATATATGAATATCTAATAAAAAATTCATATAAAGCAGGTAAATATCATGCTGGTTTAAATGATGATGAAAGAAAGAGATTTCAAGAGGAGTTTACTAATGATAAAATCAATATAATGGTTGCAACAAATGCATTTGGAATGGGAATTGATAAATCCAATATTAGATATGTGATTCATTATAATATGCCTCAAAATATTGAAGGATATTATCAAGAAATTGGTAGAGCGGGAAGGGATGGTGAAAAAAGTAAATGCTTTCTCTTGTTTACACCTGGAGATATACATTTGCAAAAATATTTAATTGATACAGGTCTTAAGAGTGATGAAAGAAAAATAGTTGCATATAAGAAACTTCAAGATATGGTATCATTAGTGTATTCTACAGAGTGTTATAAAAAATATATTTTAAATTATTTCGGAGAAGAATTAAAAGAAGATTGTAATAATTGCAGCAATTGTTTAAGTGAAGGAGAAAAAATAGATAGGACAATTGATGCACAAAAGGTGCTATCTTGTATAGGAAGAATGAAGAGAGCATTTGGAATAACTGTTCTTGTAGATGTTTTAAGGGGATCTAAAAGTAGAAAAATAATAAGTCTTGGTTTTGATGAGTTGTCTACATATGGAATTATGAAAGAATACAAGAAGGAAGATTTAGTAACATTTATTAATAAGTTAATTTCACATAAATATATAGATCAAGTAGAAGGAACGTATCCAGTATTACGATTAAATTCTAATTCGGTAAAAGTTTTAAAATGTGAAGAAAAAGTTTTCTTTAAGGAATTAAAGGTTAATAGATTTGAAACTGAAAAGAATGAATTATTTGAACTTTTAAAAGAATTACGTTATGATATCGCAGTGAAAGATAATGTGCCGCCATATGTAATATTTAGTGATAAGGCATTAAAGGAAATGAGTAAATTATATCCTATTAGTAAAGAAGAATTTCTGGGAATTTCAGGTGTAGGAGAAGTGAAATTTGATAAGTATGGCCATAGTTTTACAGAAAAGATAAAAGGATATATGGAAGAAAAGTTAATTTCTAAGGAACAGATAAATAATTTAAGAAATGAAAAGAATTTATCAGAATTTTATGTTGAATCAGATGAAAAGCTATATAATATTTTGAGAGAAATAAGAAAAGGTTTTGCAGAAAAAGAGTATAAAGCTGAATATGCAGTTCTATCAAAAGATACTTTAAAAGAAATAAGTGGAAGATATCCATCTACAATTGAGGAATTGAAGGATATAGGAGGCATAGGGCCTAAAAAGATAAAAGACTATGGTAATGAAATAATAAGTGCAGTTAATAATTATCTTAATGAGAATAATATTAAGAGAGAGTGGGTTAAAAAAGGTCGTTTGAAACTTGTAATAGATGGAGAAGAACGAAAACATAATGAAATTGCTATAGATATGATAAATGAAGGACACTCAATTGAGTACATAGCTGAAGAAATGGAGATAGGGATATCTACTATTTTAGGTTATGTTACTGATTATGTTAAGGAAAATAGTGATATAAAAATTCAATTGAATTTAGAGAATTACTATAATGAAAGTGAGGAAGATGAGATATTGAAAGCCTGTAACAAGATAGGAATAAATAATATTTCAACACTTAAAAAGAATTTGAGTCCAACTATAAAATTTGAGTCAATTAGAGCGGTGATTTTGAAACATTATTATAATATTGCATAATCTAATAATTTTTTGTTGAGAAAATAGAAAAAAAATTTTTTTTGTGATAATATAGTCTTATACAATTAAACATTAGATTATGTTAAGTTGGTATAAAAAAATAATAAATTATAAAAATAACTTAACAAAACGAAACATTAACTAGGGGGGAAATTATATGGCAAAACAAGTCGCTTGTAGTTTAATAATTAAAGATGATTTTCATAATGTACTAATTTTAAAAAAGAAGGTAAAAAGAGGAGAAGTAGAAAGTTGGTCTATTTTAACAAGTAAAATAAGAGGAAAAGAAAGTCATGATAAATGTATTACAAGAGGAGCAAAAGATATCTTAAAATCAGTTATTTTTGATGTAGAGCCATTTAAGGAGTATATTATTAATGAAGAGAATGATGAGAGTGTAATGGTGTTTACAGGGAGAATAAAGGAAAAAGCAATTTTAGATAAAAACTATAAAGAATGTAAATGGATTGGAAAGAGAAATATTGAGGACTATAATTTCTTATCTTTAGATAAAGATATATTAAATGATTTTTTTGCACAATTTTAATTAAAGAACTATCAAACTTAAATAGGGGTTTGATAGTCCTTTTTGTATCATTATTAATAAGGTTAGAATGTTATTTTAATAAGGCGTAGTCTAGAATAAAGGATTGGATAAATTTCACTTAAGGGATAATTTAATTTGTCGTAACTATGACATGAATATAAAATTTCACCATTATCAAGTATATTGGTTATGATTCCAGAATGAGCAAAAAAACTTTTACTGTTAGAAAAGAATTGAATTATATCACCTATATTTAGGGATGAAAGATTAGGAACTTCTACTGCATATTTATTTCTGATTAGAAAATAATATAATTCATTAACTCTAATCCAAGGAAAAGTATATGGTCTCCATAAATTAGATAAAGGTATACTTCCTGCATGAAGACATTGAGAGATGAAGTTTGTGCAATCACCTCCATTATTATTAAAATTCTTATAATCTGTATTATATTCTAATGAGTATTTTTCAGCATAATTTACAGCAGCGGCTCTATTATATAATTTTTCTGTTCTAAATGATGTGTTAAGAATAGTTTTTTGTAAATATGATGAATAATTATTAAAAAGATCATCTATTATTGAATTTAAATTTTTCCAAGTAGAAGTGGTTTTATAGTCTTTGCATAATTTAGAACCGCAGAAAAGAAGTTTTTTATATTTTTCAGGGGTATGTTCTGCTATCGCCATATTGGTTATTTTAAAGTGAGAAATATAAAAAATATAATGGAAGTTTTCATAGGAAGTTATATATTTATTGTTTGAATATGTTCTAAATGAATGAACAGTATTAACTTTTAAAATTAATCCATTTTCTTTTTTAATTGTTTTTATCTTTTTTATTTGGTCCTTTTCGTTAGTGATTTGACTTTGTAATTTTGTTCTCCAATAATAAAAGAATTTCTTTTTAGATGATAGCTCTGAAATCAGATTCATATCTGATATAAATCTTTTGAGAGATTTTTCTTTGAAATTTTTATAAGGTGAATTTATAGACTTAAAGAACATTGATATAAACAGTCTAAACATTTTATTCCTCCAAGCAATATTAATAATACTATATGATAAAATTGTTTGTTATGTGACCAAAGTTATATCTGTTATGTTGATTAAATTGTGGTATTATAAAGTGAGTTGGATTAAATTGAAAGAAGGGATATACATATGAATATTATTTTTATTTTAATTATTTTAATCATGATGGCGTTAAATTTTTGGTGTTTTTATAACAGTAGAAAATATTTAAATAGAGCAGATGGAAAAGGAGAGGAAAGTGAAGAAAACTATGCAAAAGGATTAAAATATATAAAGATGTCTGTAGTTATATCTTTACTTATATGCTTAACTGGAGCTTTGGCGGTGATTTTAGTTAAAGTACTTTAAAATATTACTTTTAATTGGAAAAGATGATTTCTTTATTGTGAAGAAGTCATCTTTTTTCTTAAGAAAATTTACTTGGTAATAAGTAGTTTAGCTGAAATTTCTAAGTATTACTCTATCTTAATAATAAATTGCAAATACTTGTAAAAAGAATAAAAATAGAAAAAAAGATAAAAATAAAGATATAATGAGCTTAAGGGAGGATAAGAATGAAAAAGTTTATTTGTACTATATGCGGGTATATTCATGAAGGAGAGAAACCTCCAAAGGAATGTCCAGTATGTAAAGCGAGCAGCGATAAATTTGAAGAAATGAAGGATGAATTTCAATGGGCTGATGAGCATAGAATTGGAATTGCAAAAGATTTGCCTGGTGATATTCTAGATGATTTGAGAGCAAACTTTATTGGAGAATGTACAGAAGTTGGAATGTATATTGCGATGGGAAGACAGGCAGATAGAGAAGGATATCCCGAAGTTGCAGAGGCATATAAGAGAATTGCATATGAAGAGGCCGATCATGCATCAAGATTTGCAGAAATTTTAGGTGAAGTTGTTATGCCGGATACTAAAGCAAATCTTTCAGCGAGAGTAGAAGCAGAATATGGAGCAGCAGCAGGTAAAAAGAAGCTTGCTGCAAGAGCTAAAGAAGAAAATTTAGATGCAATTCATGATACAGTTCATGAAATGTGTAAGGATGAAGCGAGACATGGTAAAGCGTTTAAGGGTTTACTTGAAAGATATTTTAATTAATATCCTATGTTCCAATTTTTATTTTAAGGCTTTTTGAAAGGCGTTAAGAAAGTGGCTTCCTGCGCTGAAAAGCGTGGCGTCAGCCACTTTGTCCGACATTAAACATGAAAGTATAAATATAAGATTTGATTAGAAATCAAATTAAAAGTAATTTTATAAATGAATAAAATATAGAGTTATAGATAAAACTAACCGTGTAAAAAACAATTATGTTAAAGAAAGACATAAAGGGGTGTTAAAGCTTTATTTAAAAAGAAATTTTAAGGAAGGGAGTAAAAGTATGAATAGAGTAAATTGTGATGCTCACGGCTGTTCGCATAATAAAGATAATGTGTGTTATGCAAATAGAGTGAATATTGGTGGAAGGGGTGCACAAGTAGAGGAAGAAACTTGTTGTGGATCTTTTCTTAATAAATTATTATACAGCAACTTAACCAATAATACTAATGGTGGAGGAACTTGTAATACATTGGTATGTTTTGTTGATTCATGCAGACATAATTGTAATACACTATGTGAATTGCAGAATATAGAGGTTACAGGACCAAATGCGGAGCTTTATGAAGAAACTGAATGTAGAAGCTTTGAAAATTAAACTTATGATGAGGTGATGAGTTATGAAAAATAATATGATGAATAAAGTTAAAAAAGTATTAAAGAAAGAAAATAAAATGATAAATGAAATGGCTGAAGATATGAAAGATATTGTTGATAATATAAAAAAGAATATAAAGTAAGATTTGATTCGACATCATTTTATGTGATGTCGAATTGTTTTTATAAGAAATCATTCTTTTAATTAAGAGTATAAAGATACAGCTGAAAAATTCAAGAGAAAAGTTTACTAAAATTGACTTATGGTATATAATTATAATGTATAAAAAAGTAGTGGAGAAATTTTAAAATAGGAGAGATAAAATGAGAGTATATATGGAAAGACAGAGTATTTCTATGAGAGATGATAGACTGGCTCCAAACGGCAAAGAAATAGAAGTAATAAATAAGTGCAGATTAAGAAATTTCATAGATATACTAATAGAAAGTTATTGTCCTAAAGATAACAAGAATAGAGCTACTTGGGTACTACTAGATCAACATAAAGCTGTTGCTGTATTTGATAGCAAAAGTAAGAAGAGAGAGTTTTTTCAAAGTTCAGAAACCTTTATTAAAGAACTATTTAGAGAAGAGGAAAATGCAGAAATGTACTTATATTATAGGGGTGAAGATGATATGGATGAAGTTGTGGAAGAGTTTCAAAAAGAATTAACTTCATAAAATGAGTATCAAAAAATATTTATATAGAGATTATACGAACTTCTTATAGATAATTAGGATTAAAGATAGATACTATAGAGTAATTACAAATAGTATCTATTTTTATGTATAGGAAAGTCAAAACTTTTTAGAATTTCTTGAAAACGTTAACTAAGTCGATTTCTGCTCTCAAAAGCGTGATATTAGTATTTTGCTTTATTTATAAATATACAAAATTATAAAAAATTGCTATAATTTAAACTATAATTAAAAAATTGGGGTGATTCTATGAAAATTAAGGAATACATAAAGGAGCTGGAGGAGTATATACCTGGCTTTCAGCCAGACTTAAATGATCCAGAAGTGATAAAATTAAATGCTAATGAAAATTGCTATCCTCCATCTCCTAAAATAGAAGAGGCTATTAAAAAATTAGATGTTAAGAAGTTAAGGATATATCCTCAAGCTATGAGCAATGACTTAAGAAATGCTATAGCAAAAGTTTATAAGACTGATTATGATCAAGTTTTTTGTGGAAATGGATCTGATGAGATAATTTCGTTAATTATGAAGGTGTTTCTAAAGGAAGGTGGTACAGTTGCAGCTCCATATCCAACATATACTGTTTATAAAGCTTGTGCAAATATAGAAGGGGTAACTTGTACTTTTGTTGATGTAAATGATGATTATACTATAGATGTAGATAAACTATTAGAAGTAGATTCAGAAGCTATTTTTTTAGCAAATCCTAATGCACCAACAGGTATTCTTTTAAAACCTCAAAAGATTAAATATATACTAGATAACTATGATGGTTTAGTAGTTGTTGATGAAGCTTATATGGACTTTTGCGATGAAGATGCTACTATGATAAAGTACATAAATGAATATGAAAATCTAATTGTAATGAGAACAATGTCTAAGTCTTATTCTTTATGTGGTGCTAGACTTGGATATTGTTTTGCTTCTAATGTGCTTATAAGATATATGGATAAATGTAGGGATTCTTATAATGTTAACTATATGACTCAAACAGCAGCTATAGCAGCTGTCCTTGACAAGGAATATCATGAAGAAGTTATTCACAAAATAAAGGTAAATAGAAAATATCTTTTAGAAAAATTAGAGGAAATGAATTTTCAATGTATACCATCACAGACTAACTTCATCTTATGTAAACCTGCTGGAAAGAAGAGTGCAAAGGAGATCATGCAGGCATTGACTAAATATAAAATTTATATAAGATTTTTTGAAAGTGATAGATTAGATGATAAATTAAGAATTACAGTAGGTACAAAGGAAGAAATAGATAAGTTAATTGCTGCGATGAAAAAAGTTATAGAATAAAATTTAGTTTCTTCATATAAGGAGGCATTAACTTGGAAGTTTTAAGAGAAAAGTTTTATGGAAGAAAAACTTTAAAGGTTGCAAAGGAGCTTTTAGGAAAGATACTAGTAAGAGAAATTGATGGTAAACTAGTAGCTGGTAAAATTGTTGAGACTGAAGCATATACAGGAGTGACTGATAAGGGTGCTCATGTTTATGGAGGCAGGAAGACAGAAAGGGTAATGCCTTTATATGGACAGGAAGGTACAGTTTATATTTATCAGATATATGGAATGTATGTATGCTTAAATGCTATTACTGAAAGAGAAGGTGAGCCACAGGGAGTTTTAATAAGAGCTGTAGAACCTTTAATAGGACTAGATTTTATGGCTGAAAAAAGATGTGGAAAGCCTTATTCTGAACTTACAAAAAAGGAAATACTAAATTTGACTTCAGGTCCATCAAAATTATGTATTGCTATGGATATAACAAAAAGGTTAAACAACACTTTATTTTTTGATGGGGAAATGTATATTGTTGAAAATGATGAAGAGATAAAAAATCTTTTTGAAGTTAAAGAAGGAAAGTGTGGAAAGATAATAAGGTCTAAGAGGATAGGAATTGATTATGCTGAAGAAGCAAAAGATTTTCTTTATAGATTTTATTATGAAGATAATGATTTTGTATCTAAGAAAGATACGAAAGTTAAAAAATAAAAATTTATTTTAGATCTTTCTATATGGAATAAATAATGAATATAAATCGTAAATTTAATATGAACCAGTAATATAGGATGTGGATTTATGGATGCAGCTACTCTTGCTTTTTTAATGTATCTTGATGAAGGTTTAGTTAAAAATTTATCTTCTTTGTACTTAAGTGGTTATATAAATATAAGAACAACTAAGCTCATCCAGGATAGAACTATAACAGGTAAAACAGGATTTGATAATAAAGAGCGTAATTATGGTGAGGATAGAAGCTATGAAGAGAGAAGAGAAGGCTATAAGAATAATAACTGTGCACAGTTAGATTCATTTGATTTCTGCAATAATACAAGCGGAGATGTTGAGGACAAGGAATATATAAGAAGAGAAGAAGAGTTCCAGAGAATTTATACAAGTTTTACATTGCATAGTGAGATATTTACAAGCCTTGAATCACAAAATGTTGTGAAGCATTTTGATAATAGAACAATAAATGCAGGAGAAGTTAGTGAAGGGGATTATGTAAGGATTCAAGGTGATCTTACTACTGAAAATATCAATACTTATTTAGATACCCTTCTTACTGCTTTTAATGCTTATGGGTGTGAGAATCTTAATAAACTTATAAATTTAAAGAATGAAAATATTATGAATTTTACATGTATGAATAATATTTTAACTCATTTAAATGATATTCTTAATAAAAATGCAACTGAAGACATGATTTTAATGTGTGGAAATACTCCTGTTGTTGTTAATGTTAATGATAACTATTTTATGAATAATAATTCGTATATTTTTGATAAGGTAGAGTGTCCTTGTACAATTTTTGGAAAAGTAATAAAAGTTGCACCTTGTGGTGATAATGTTAATCTTTTAAGAAAGACAGCTCAGGAAACTTTTTACGAAAAGATTCTAAATGAATGTATAGGATACTGTGATCTTCTTAATGCTAATGGAATAATTATGCCCGAGATGCCTAGATTAAAATGTGCAGGTATTTCTTTAGTAATTGTGCCTGTAAGCATACAGATGTGATTAAATTAGGGATTTAAGCCAAAAAAAAGTTCATAATTTAATTTTTTATAAGAAAATAAAAAAATTGACAAAACACGAATAATTTTATAAAATGATGTAAAAGAATATGTGTGAAGAAGAGGAAAAGTAATAGTATTAATTTTTAAGAGAGACTATGGGTGGTGTGAATAGTTAAATGAGTGCTAAGAAAGGGAGCCTTGGAGCATAATGATTTAGTTAAAGCAGGGCTTAAGCCAAGAAGGGTGGAACCGCGGAAAATTTTTTCGTCCCTTTGTTTTGGCAGGGCTTTTTTTAACGTCTTGGAAATTATTTTTAGAATATTTTTATAGGCATTAACAAAGTCGCTTCTTGCGCTAAAAAAGCGTGGCGCAAGCCACTTTTTTATAAAGAGTTAAATAATATATTGAGGTGATGAAACTATGAAGTCAATACTAACAGTTATAGGGAAAGATCAAGTTGGGATAATTGCAGGTGTAAGTAATAAATTAAAAGATTTAAATATTAATATTTTAAATGTTACTCAAACTATTATGGATGATTATTTCACAATGATTATGATGTTAGATTTAAAAGAAACAAATGCAAGCTTTGAAGAAATTAAAAAAGGTTTGGCAGAGACAGGAAAAGAACTAAGAGTAGATGTGAAAATTCAAAGAGAAGAAATTTTTAATTCAATGCATTCACTATAAGTTTAATTTTAAGGGGGCATACAATGGGTACAAATATAACAGCACAAAATGTTTTAGAAACAATAAAGATGATTGAAGAGGAAAACTTAGATGTTAGAACCATTACAATGGGAATATCTTTGCTTGACTGTATAGATTCAGATGGAAAAAGAGCCAGAGCTAAAATATATGATAAAATAATGAAATCTGCAGAAAAACTTGTTCCAGTAGGTAAGCAGATTGAAAATGAATTTGGTATTCCAATAGTTAATAAGAGAGTTTCAGTTACTCCAATTTCATTAATAGGCGGAGCTACTGATGAAGATAACTATGTTGAATTTGCTAAAACTTTAGATAGAGCAGCTAGAAATCTTGGAATAAACTTCATAGGCGGTTTCTCAGCTTTAGTACAAAAAGGATGTACAAAGGGAGATAAAATACTTATAAAATCAATACCTCAAGCTTTAGCTGAAACAGAATTTGTTTGTTCTTCTGTTAATGTAGGTTCAACTAAGACAGGAATTAATATGAATGCAGTAAGAGATATGGGGCATATTATAAAGCAAACGTCTCTTCTTACAAAAGAACAAAAAGGATTTGGATGTGCTAAGTTAGTTGTCTTTGCTAATGCAGTAGAGGATAATCCATTTATGGCAGGTGCTTTCCATGGTGTTGGAGAAGCAGATAGAATAATAAATGTTGGGGTTTCAGGACCAGGAGTTGTTGAAAGAGCACTTCAAAAAGTAAGAGGAGAATCTTTTGATGTTGTTGCTGATACAATAAAAAATACAGCATTTAAAGTAACTAGAATGGGACAACTTGTTGCTAAGGAAGCTTCTAAAAGATTAGACGTGCCATTTGGTATTGTAGATTTATCTTTAGCACCTACACCAGCAGTTGGGGATTCCGTTGCAAGAATTTTAGAAGAAATAGGTCTTGAACAAGTAGGTACTCATGGAACTATAGCAGCCTTAGCAATGCTTAATGATGCAGTTAAAAAAGGTGGTATAATGGCATGTAGTCATGTTGGAGGATTAAGTGGTGCTTTCATTCCGGTATCAGAAGATGCAGGTATGATAGAAGCTGTTGTTAACGGAACTTTAAATATGGAAAAACTTGAAGCTATGACTTGTGTATGTTCAGTTGGCCTTGATATGATTGCTATACCAGGAAGTACACCAGCATCAACTATTTCAGCTATGATTGCTGATGAAGCTGCAATTGGAGTTATTAATAATAAGACTACAGCAGTTAGAATTATACCAGCACCAGGTTGTGAAGTGGGAGATATGGTGGAATTTGGAGGGTTACTTGGAACTGCCCCAGTTATGAAAGTTAATTCTATGTCATCAGAATTATTCTCTAACAGAGGAGGAAGAATTCCAGCTCCTGTACATTCATTTAAAAACTAATTTATTTAACGTATAGGATAGTATAAAATTTTTTTAAAGCGAATACTGATTATTACTAGTTTTCTGATATGTAAGTTGGTAAAAACGTTAAAAAATAATTGTAGGCCGCAAAAGAACCAAAAAGCAAAATAATTAAATTGCATTTTAGTAGGAAATTATTTTGCTTTTAGAACCTTTTGCATGGCTGACAAAGTTGCTTCCTGCGCTGAAAAGCGTGGCGTCAGCCACTTTGTGCTTATTAAAGATATTATTCCTGTTATATATAGCGGGAATAATATCTTTTTTCCTTTCTTACAGTTTATTAACTTTGTAATCTTTATAAAAAATTGATATTATAATTAAAGAAATATTTTATTATGGAGGTTTCAAATATATATGAAGAAGATGATTTCTTGGAATGTTAATGGCTTAAGAGCAGCTGTTACAAAAGGGTTTAAAGAAAAGTTTGAGGAATTGGATGCTGATATATTTTGTCTTCAAGAAACAAAGCTTCAAGAAGGACAGATAGATTTAGAATTTCCAGGCTATAAAAGTTACTGGAATTATGCAGAAAAGAAAGGGTATTCAGGAACAGCAATATTTACAAAAGAGGAACCTTTATCAGTAGCTTTAGGTATTGGAATAGAAGAACATGATAAAGAAGGAAGAGTAATAACTTTAGAATTTGAAGATTATTACTTTATAACAGTATATACGCCAAATTCTCAAAATGAACTTGCTAGACTTCCATATAGAATGAAATGGGAAGATGACTTTAAGAATTATATGAAAGAATTAGAAAGTAATAAACCTGTTATTGTATGTGGAGATTTAAATGTAGCACATAAAGAAATAGATTTAAAGAATCCTAAAAATAATAGAAAAAATGCAGGATTTACAGATGAAGAAAGAAATAAGATGACTGCACTTTTAAAGGATGGATTCATTGATACATTTAGATATTTTTATCCAGAAGAAGAAGGAATATATTCTTGGTGGTCTTATAGGTTTAAAGCTAGAGATAAAAATGCTGGATGGAGAATTGATTATTTCTTAGTCTCAGAATCGCTAAAAGATAGACTTGTAGATGCAAAGATTCATACAGATATAATGGGATCAGATCATTGTCCTGTAGAACTTGATATTAAATAAACTTTAAAAAGTAAGTGTTTAATGGTATAATTTCAAGTAATGTATTGAATTAGAATAGGAGTTTATAAATGAATAATATATCCGTAGTAAGTATACTAGTATTATTAAGCTTATTTTGTTTTTTTATGTATGAATTAACGACAGTTATTAGAATATCAAATAAAAAGATAAAAGGGAAAAAAGGAATACATATATTGGGGGCATTAACCACATTATTAATTACTATCTGTGTTGCTTTAAGCATTTTTAATGTAAATTATGATTCGAAGATTTTAATAATAGTTACAGTAGTATTATCAGTGTTATTCTATATAGGTTTTGCATGGCAGACCCTGTTTGAAGTAAAAGAAGTAATGAAAAATCCCAACAAATAAGTTTTGTTGGGATTTTTGAATATTAAAGTATCTAAGTGGATTTGTATTCCTCGTATTGAAAGGTGCAGCGTAATGATAAGTATTAAACTAGAAAAAAATAAAAAGAATGAGCCAGTGTTTAAGTTGAATGCTAAGGAAGAGGATATTCAAAAATATAGGGCATTAAAGAGAGTCTTATTTGAAAGTAAAAAAATTAAAGGAATGTATGGATATAAGGTTCCAATGAGGTTTTTTCAGATAGTATTAAAAGTAATACCAAAGGATGATTTGAAAATTGATAAGAGATCTATAGATTTCTATTTTGAGTTTTCTGATGATTATGAAGAAAAGTATTATTATATTACAGAAGTAAATCCAGCTTATATGAAGAAGTGGCGAGAAGAGAGATGTCCTGAAATTTTTAAGATTAACATAGATAAAGATGAAAAGAACTTAACTAAAGAAACTGCCTTTAAGAGGGTTTTGAAGTTAGATATTTAATTATTTATGAAAGTAAATGATTTTGATAAGAGTTATAAAAATATCGATTTATATATTAAAAATTTATATTAATAAAAAATCTGCTTTGTTTTAAAGCAGATTTTTTTAATATGAAATAAGTATTCATTGAAGCGCAGGTGGCTATAATTAAGTACCTTTGTGAAAATAAAATATATTTCAATTTATTCTAATAAATATGTGTGTACTAAGTGTCAACTTTTTATACTATGTGTATTAATTTCACTCTTGAATTGTAAAAATATTACTTATTAAACATACGATAATAAATATGAAAAAATAATCATTTATATAAGGGTGATACATAGTAATTTATTAAATAGTTATTTTTGTGTGAAATATATAAAAAAAAGTCAAATAAAAGGCGGAGTTATTGAAATAATGACAATTTTTGGGGAGGGGCTTGAATTTTTCATCTATATTGGTTAATATTTCTTTTGAATGATTTATTTAGTAAAAATAAAGGTAATAGCTAATATGAATTAGATGTACATATAAAACTACATATTTTGATATATTTCATAACAAATAATTCCTATATAAATGATGGAAAGTTTGAGGATTTGTTATGAAGTTATATTGTAAGAAAATTGAGAGATTAGTGTTAGTTTTAATTGTTGTGTTAGGATTGTTTGCTACATCAGCTAAAGGGAAAGGAGATTATAATATTCCAAAGATTTCAGGAAAGTTAGTATATCATAGCTACTCAAGTTATGAAGAAAAAGATAGTAAGTTATACTTATTTGATTTTGATAATAATGAAAATATATGTTTAAGCGATAAGTTTAATAATATATACAATGCTATGAATGCTCATTTTAGTAAGGATGGATCAAAGATAGTGTTTATGGGTATGGAAAAAGATAGATATGAAGATAAGTGGGACATATATACATATAATTTACAGAGCGATTGCCTTGAAAACTTGACGAAGAATAACGACTTGAGAAATGAAGATCCTAAATTTTCACCAGATGGAGAAAAAGTTATTTTTAAACAAGGACATTGGGATGAAGACGAAGATGACATGGTTTATGATTTAAAGGAATTAGATTTAAGGAGCAAAAAAGTAAAAAGTATAACTAAAGACTTAGCAGAAGATTCTATGCCATTTTATTCAGAAGATGGTAAGACTATTTATTATGCAAGAGGTATAGAAGAAAATTCTAAGATTTATAAAGTAGGAAGATACAATGTTAAAGATGTTAAGAAAATCTATAGTTCTAAAGGAGTTATGTGCTACTATCCTATAGTTTACAGAAATGATTTGTATTTTACTAGATGGTATTCAAAATCTAATAGTGCAGATATGATTATGAAAATGAATTTAAAAACTAAAAAAGTAACTAAGCTTAAGTTCAATAATAAGAATTATAATTGTTCAGACCCATGTCCTATATCAGAAGAATATATGATTATTAGTAGTACAAAAGGAAATAATGGATATGATTTATATTTTACTGATATAAAAACTGGTGAAACATGGCCTTTAAGTAAACTAAACAGTACGATTAATGATGAAAGAGAACAGCTGGGAGCATCTTGCTTTATAGAGTCTGTTGAATAAAGGAACATCATTACAAAAGAAAAAATGGGGGAAAAAGAAATATGAATATTTTTATTAAGTCAAACCTTTTTGTGGAGATTGTTGGAAGTGCTATATTCTGGTATCCGTATATAATGTCAATAATATGGATGGCAGGTGCTATAATATTCTCTCATTATAGAGAAAAAGAAGACAATATAGACCTTAATAAATATAAATGGCCTAGAATTAGTATAATACTGCCTTGTTATAATGAATCAGAAACAGTTGAAGAGACCATTAAGAAGTTATCGTCTCTTTCATATCCAGGATATGAAATTATAGCTGTAAATGATGGGAGTTCAGACA
>CAKVFO010000010.1 GCA_934746785.1 uncultured Clostridium sp.
TATTTGACATAATTAATCCTCCTAATATGCTCAGGACAAATATCAAATTAATTATATCAAACTCTTTGCAAGACTAAATTCCGTTATGTTAAAAAAGCGGAAGTTACTTTTTCAATTAACAATTTGAAATAAAGCGTATGGAATTATATAATATTAATGAAAAAAATTACATAATATAAAATATTAGGATGTTTAAGGAGAAAAAATGAGAAAGTATTATATTGATAATGTAAGAATATTATGTGTGCTTCTATTATTTCCGTTTCATTCAGCCTACATTTTTAATAATCTGAATGAGCGGTTTTATATAAATGGAACACCAAGTGAGGTACTTACGGCAGTTAATTTATGTGTATATCCATGGTGGATGACGGGACTTTTTGTATTAGCAGGAATTTCTGCTATGTATGCACTTAAAAAGAGAAGTGCCAAACAATTTTTGATTGAGAGAGTTAAAAGATTGTTGATTCCGTTAATTGTTGCAATTGTAATTATTATTCCACCTCAAACATATATAGCAGATGTATTTCATAAAGGATACACAGGTGGATATTTCGAGCATTATAAAGTGTTTTTTACACTCACTGATTTTAGTGGATATGATGGGCATTTTACACCAGCTAATGCATGGTTTATTTTATTTTTGTTTATATATTCAATTATGTTTTTACCACTCCTTTCATGGTATGCAAACAAGAAAAAGAAAATTAATTGCAAAAGCTGTACTCTTCCGGTATTAGTTTTACTTGGAACTTTAATTACACTTAGTGATGCTATTTTAAATATAGGAGGTAAGAGTCTTGCGCAATTTGCATTATGTTTTCTATTTGGATTTTTTATTGTTAGTGATGATAATGTACAGAACACATTAGAAAAACACAGTATCCTGCTTTGCATATTATGGCTAATCTTTATGGTACTTCGCCATGTTTCTCATATGACTTCCTTGTGGGGGACTTCTATAAGCTATATTTCATATTATGGCGTTACCTGCTTTGGTATTTTGGGAATGATAGGCGGTGGAAAAAGGTGTTTAGATAAGGAATTATTCTTTACCAAATATCTTGCACGTGCAGAATTTGCATTATTTCTGATTCATCAGACTTTAGTTATAGCAATAGGATATATTATTGTGCCAAGAATTGAATCTCCATATCTTGCGTGTATTATTATAACGCTAGGATCTGTTATAGTCACAATAGCATTATATGAAATATGCAAACGCTTTAAGATTACAAGATTTTTATTATCGATTAAGTAGGAAAGTATTATGAACCTGAGGAAGGTGTAATAAAGCAAGATGGAAACAAATTTATTTTTAATATATAAATTTAGAATTAATAATAGGGGGATAAACAACATGGATAAGTACAATATTTATAAAATATTTAATAAACCAGAGTTAAAGGAAGAAGCAGCTGAATGGTTTCATAGTAAATGGGGAATCCCAGTTGAGACATATCAAGAAAGTATAGAAGATTCGTTAAAAGAAGGGTCAGTTGTTCCTTCATGGTATGTTTGTATGGATGGAGATAAGATAGTTGGTGGTATGGGAGTTATAGAAAATGACTTTCATAACAGAAAAGATTTAACACCTAATGTTTGTGCAGTCTATACTGAAAAAGAATATAGATGTAATGGAGTTGCAGGAGAACTTTTGAATTATGTATGCAAAGATATGAAAGATAAGGGAGTAGATACACTTTATTTATTAACTGATCATACTGGTTTTTATGAGAGATATGGATGGGAGTTCTTATGTATGGTTCAAGGCGATGGTGAACCAGAAATGGCTAGAATGTATGTACATAGATAAGTATGTAATGAGTATACTGATTGTAACAGTTAATACTTAGTATCATTTTATTATAGAAAAGATATAAATAATTTTGATGTTATACAAAGGGAGAAAAATATTTATGAAAACAAATGTTATTATTAGAAAAGCTAATGTCAAAGATATTGAATCTATTGAAAAACTTTATAATAGCATTATAGACTATTTGAACGCTACACATAATTATCCAGGATGGAAAAAAGGGATATATCCTACAAGAGAAGATGCAATTAGTGGACTTGAAGAAGATGTTCTTTACGTTGCAGAAGTTAATTCTAATATTGCAGGAACTATAATGTTAATACATAAAGGGGAAGATGGATACAAACAAGCTAAATGGTCTGTAGACACTTCATATGACAAGGTATATGTAGTATATACATTAGCAGTTAATCCAAACTATTTAAGAATTGGAGTAGGAGAAAAGTTGCTGCTATTTGCAGAAGAGCTTGCTATGAAAGAAGGTTGTCTATCAATAAGACTAGATGTTGTTAAGGGCAATATTCCTGCTATACATTTGTATGAAAAGTGTGGATTTAAATATATTGATACAGTTAGTTTAGGATATGAAGAGTATGGATTACCATGGTATGATCTTTTTGAAAAGGACTTAAGAAAGTAAAATATTAGTCTGTTTTTAGGAGCTGATAATTATGATAATAAGAAAGATGATCATTGAAGACTATGATGAAGTTTATAAGTTATGGATGTCCTGTTCAGGAATGGGATTAAATAATCTTGATGATTCAAAAGAAGGAATATCTAAGTTTCTTCTTAGAAATCCTGATACATGTTTTGTATCAGAGGATAAAGAAATAAATGGGATAATTATGGTTGGAAGTGATGGGCGTCGAGGATATATTTATCATACAGCTGTTCATCCAAATTACAGAAGTGAAGGTATTGCTAGCAAGTTAGTAGATGCAGCCCTTCAAGCTTTGAGAGAACTTGGAATAAATAAGGTTGCTTTAGTTGTATTTGACAGAAATGAAGTGGGAAATGCATTTTGGGAAGCACAGGGATTTACTGTCAGAGAGGATCTTGTTTATAGGAATAAGGCAATATCATTGCATATGTGTTAAAACCAGTTTATAATTTTAAGGCTGGTGGAAGGACTTAGAACAATACATATATTATGTATTTACTTTTTACCAGAGCTATGAAATATAATTAGGGTGGTAAACGTCTTATGAACAAAAGAAGAATTAAATGGATTGATATAGCAAAAGGAATATGTATGCTTTCTGTTATTGCTGGTCATCTAGGAGTAAAAGAAATTAATAATGTTGTTTTTTCTTTTCATTTAACAGTATTTTTTATTTTAAGTGGATATACTTTGAAAAAGGAATTACTAAGTTCTGAATATTTAAATAAGAAGTTTAGAGTGTTAATGGTTCCTTATTTTTTTACATGCATTAGTGTAGCGTGTATGGATGTGATTAATTTTATAATTATAAATAAGAAAACTTCAATTAAAGTAATTACAGAAATATTAGGTAAGGACTTTATAAGGAGTTTTTGGGCATCTGGAACACATACTAAATTTGCTTCAATTGATATTGGATCAAAAATAGGTGCTATTTGGTTCCTGCCAGCTTTATTCTTTGCAATAATTATTATTCAGAAGGTACTTCATTTTTCTAATAATAAAAGGGTTCAGTATTGTATAGTTATTTCATTGGCAGTATTAGCAAGTATTTCAGCTAAGTTTATTTGGTTTCCTTTTAGTATACAATCAGCTATGTATGCAAGCCCCTTTATATTATTAGGATACGATTTTAAACAATATAATATTTTAGATAAGTTAAGGTGGAAACACTTCTTTGTGTGTTTATTATTATTTTTAATAGGAATTTTCACTAAAAAAACATCAATATACTTTGTATCTGCTAGTTCTCCTGATTTTATATTATCTTTTATATATGGAATATGCTCAAGTATAGTTGTTATATATTTATCTATGAAGATAGAACATTGTAGGCCATTAGAACTTATTGGGCAGTATAGTATATATTTTTTATGTATTCATCTATTTGAATTAGAAACTATGGAAAAGTGGTATCAAAAGATACTTATACCACTAAATCTTGAAGGAAATTTATATATACTTTTTATAGTAAAAGTAATTTTTATAGCATGTGTAACAAGCTGTATAGTATTAATTAAGAAAAGTAATTTGTTAAAGAGATTACTTAAGTTTAATACCGTTAGTGATATGGATAACAATAAAAGAGACACTGCTTTAGATATTGCTAAAGGAATTTTAATTATAAGTATGTTAATTGGACATTTTCCAATAGATGAAAAGCTGCGTAAAATTATTTATAGTTTTCATATGATTGCCTTTGTATTTTATTCAGGATATTGTTTTAATCCAGCAGCTTGTAAAAATATAAAGAAATCAATAATAAGAATTAGTAAGGCGTTTCTTATACCATATGGACTTTGGGGAATTGCATATATTATTCTTAATAATAAAGGATTTTTTGTGGAAGCTAGAAACGTAGTTGCAGGTATTAGTTTTTCTCGAAATATATTTAAAAATTTCCAGTCAGTTGGACCAGTATATTTTATTTTACTGCTATTTGTAGTGAGAGTTATTTATCTATGTATAGAAAAGTATATTAAAAATGATATTGCAAAACATCTTACTGTTTTAGGAATTTCACTATTAGGTTTTTATTTAGGACAATGGAAATATTGGCTTCCGTGGAGTGCTGACTGTGCAATGTATGCTATCGTATATTATCATTTAGGATACTATTTCAAAAAATATAACATGATGAAGTTTATAGGGGATAGATTTTATATGTACTTTTTACTTAGTTGTTTTTGGGCATATATGATTTTCTCAGGAAGTATGGAGATAGCTATTAGAAAGTATGGGGACTATAGTATAACAATTATTGGATTAATTAGTGCATCTATATTATTGTATATGTTTGCTCAGTACTTAGTAAGGAATATGGAAAGTAGATTAAAGAAAGTCTTATTATTGATAGGGCAAAATACACTATATATTTTAATATTCCATACACTTTTTAATAGGAAAGTAAATTCATTAGTAGGAATAGCTTTTGGGCAAGGCTATATATATCATATGACTATTTCAATAGTATTACAGATAATTGCAGGTACATTGTTAGGAATTTTAATTAATATAATTAGCAAAAAAATGAACATAAATATGAGTCTATTTAATAAGAAAGGCGCATAATTTTACAAAGAGGTTAGTTTTATCTAACCTCTTTTTCAATTATAACCTTTGTATAAAAATAACTTTAATATGAAGGATTCTATTTACAATTTAATAATATTGATTCAAAATATATTTATAGGTATGTTAAATTTAATTTGCTATGAATATTAAAATTCTTATTAAGAAATAAAATAAGTAGGATTTATATAAGGGAGTGGATATGTTTGATCTTTTTGAAAGGTATACTTATTGGGCTGGTTTTTGGGATTCCGATAGGTTCGATAGGTGCTCTCACTATTCAAAGAACGTTGAACTATGGAATGAAGGCTGGTCTATATACTGGATTTGGATCTAGTGTAGCCGATTGCATATATGCAGCCATAGGTTCATTTGGCCTTGTTTTTATTTCAGATTATTTTTTGAAGTTTAAGAATTTAATCTGTATTATAGGTGGGATAATATTAATAGGAATGGGACTTTCTAATTTATTAAAAAAGAATGTTTCTGATAGTTCAGATTCTTCAGGGACAAATAAGCTGAGATTATTTGGAGTATCCTTCATATTGGGAATTACTAATCCAGCAGCAATTTTCACATTTTTATTAGGATTTTCTCTTTTAGGAATTACAGAAGCTTTAAGTATAATACAAGGATTAAGCTTAATATTAGGAGTATTTTTTGGAACATATATATGGTGGATTTTAGTTTCATTTATCACTAATAGTTATAGAAAAAAACAAAGTTATATAAATATACAAAAGGTTAATCGTATATTTGGAACTGTTTTAATAGTATTTGGAGCTATTGTACTATTACAAATATTTAAAGTAAGAACTATTTAAAAAAAGTTGATACTTTATGGTTACGAAATATAATAAGAAACTTAGTAAATCAAAGATTTACTAAAAGATATTTTGAGATTTTAACAAATAAGAGTGTTGCTGATAGTTTACAACTATTAATGTGACACTCTTTTTTTAACGTATAGGAAATTCAAAACTTTTTTTTGAAAGCGAGTGCTGATTATTACTGGCTTTCTGATATGTAAGTTGGTAAATACGTTAAAAAATAATTATAGGCCGCAAAAGAACCGAAAAGCAAAATTTCCTTTAGTATTTAAGGAGGTAGAAGTAATGTTTTTAAGCGACTGGTTGTGTTTTGGAGCATAAAAATATTACTTCTATCCTCCCATTTTGCTTTTAGAACCTTTTGCATGGCTGACAAAGTTGCTTCCTGCGCTAAAAAGCGTGGCGTCAGCCGCTTTGTTCTTTCGATAATTTGTGGTTGTATTTGAATTAATAAATCACTTGAAAATAATTATCATTTATAATATTATTACATATGTGAATAAAGAATATAATGGAGGAAGAACTATGATGATTAATAAAAGATTAATCAATATGTGTAAGGATTCTAAGAAGTACATAGGATTAACAATACTGGCAAATTGGCTTGCTAGTATATGCAATATATTGATAATAATCATGATTGGTAAGTTTGTAAGCAAAGTATATATAAGTGACTTAAGCGGTAAAGAAGTATTAAAGAATATATATACTTTAAGAATATGGGGAAATATGACATTGTTTGGAGGCATAATTACTGTAGCATTTTTATTGTGTGCAAGATATTTATGTAATTTAGGTTATGTATATTTTTCAACTAAAGCCTCATCAGAAGCAAGAACAGTGCTTAGAGAAAAGCTATATAGAAAGTTATTAAAACTTGGACCTGGGTATACAAATGTAGAGAGTACTTCTGGTGTAGTTCAAGTTTCAGTAGAAGGTATAGAACAGTTAGAAGTTTATTTTAGGAAATATCTTCCACAGTTTTTCTATTCGTTACTAGTTCCAGTTACTTTATTTATTTTTATGTGTTTTATTTCAGTAAAAGCAGCAGTAGTATTTATACTTTGTGTTCCTTTAATTCCTATTTCTATAATAGCAATAATGAAAATTGCAAAAAAAATATTAAAGGATTATTGGAAAAGTTATTCTGACTTAGGAGGAACATTCTTAGAAAATCTTCAAGGCCTAACTACTTTAAAGGTGTTTAATGTTGATGAAGAAAGACATAAGAAGATGAATGAGGAATCTGAAAGATTTAGAAAGATTACTATGAAAGTATTAAGTATGCAGCTCAATTCAATAACTATTATGGATTTAGTAGCATTTGGAGGATCAGCAGCGGGAACAATTGTAGCATTAAATGAATTTACAAAAGCGAGTCTTGATGTAGGAAGTCTTCTTATAATAATACTTTTATCATCTGAATTTTTTATACCACTTAGATTATTAGGATCATACTTCCATATAGCTATGAATGGTATGGCAGCATCAGAAAGAATTTTTAAGATATTAGATGCTGAAGAAAAGGTGAAGGAAACGGATGATAAAAATCTTCTTTTGAAAGACATATCAATAAATTTAGAAAATGTTACTTTTAGTTATGATGGGCAAAGAGACGTTTTAAAAGATATAAGCATGAAAATAAAGCCTAAATCATTAACAGCAATCGTTGGTGAAAGCGGTTCAGGAAAGAGTACAATAGCTTCGCTAATTCTAAATAGTTATAGTGTAGCAGAAGGAAAGATTTTATTAAATGGAATAGATATTGAACAGATATCTTTAGATAAAATTTACGATAATATATCAATAGTTTCAACTAATAGTTATATATTTAATGGAAGCATTTTGGACAACCTTTTAATGGCTAAAAAAGATGCGTCTAAAGAGGAAATAAATAATGCACTTAAAGCAGCTAGATTATATGATTTTGTGGATAACTTAAAAGATGGTGTGGATACTTTTGTTGGGGAAGGTGGAAATAATTTATCAGGAGGGCAAAAGCAAAGACTTGCTCTTGCAAGATGTATTTTAGCAGATAGAGAAATGATTATTTTTGATGAAGCTACTTCTAATATTGACGTTGAAAGTGAAGAGGCAGTATGGGAAGCAATTTATGAATTATCTAAAGGAAAGACTATTTTAGTAATTTCTCATAGATTGGCTAACGTAAAAGACGCAAATAATATTTATGTTTTAAATAAAGGAAATTTAGCTGAGAGTGGAACTCATGGAGAACTTATGCAAAAGCATGGACATTATTTTGATATGGTAGAAAGACAAGAGCAGTTAGAAAAAATAAGGGAGGTGCTTGTTTAAGATGGAAAGAAAGAAATCAGGCTTTCAAATAATGAAGAGGCTTGTAAAGGAACTTAAGCCTTTAGCACCTATAATGGTTATTACTATAACTATGGGAGTTTTGGGATTCCTTGCAAGTATAGCAATTGGAAGTTTTGCCGTATTAGCTTTAGGAGCATATCATGATGAAGTATTATTTATAAGTTTTAAAGGTGCAATGATAGTGATGGCGGTATGTGCACTATTAAGAGGCTTTTTAAGATATGGGGAACAGCTTTCAGGGCATTACATAGCATTTAAAATCCTTTATATATTAAGAGATAAGATATTTAAGAAACTTAGAAAATTAGCACCAGCTAAACTTGAAGGAAAAGAAAAAGGAAATTTAATTTCACTTATTACATCAGATATAGAGCTTTTAGAAGTTTTTTATGCTCATACTATAGCACCAATATCTATTGCAATTATAACAAATTCAATAATATCAATAGTATTAGGGCTAATAAACCCTTGGTTTGGTATTTTAGGAGCTTTATATTTTATAATAGTAGGAGTTGTAATTCCAGTATTTACATCTAAGATGGGAAAAGATGCAGGTGCAGAATATAGAGATATATTTGGTAAGAGTACTAATTACATTTTGGATTCACTAAGAGGATTAAAGGAAATATTACAATTTAAAAGTGGAGAAGAAAGAATTAATAAGATAAATAGTAATTCAGAAAAATTAAATGATAGTCTTGATGTAATTAAAGAACATGAAGGATTTATAAGAGCTATTACGGATTTAGTTATTATGCTTGCATTATTAACTATGACAACAGTTGGTTTTGTATTATTTGTTAATGATAAAATAAACTTTACACAAATGCTTTTAGCAATAGTAATTACAGCGTCATCTTTTGGACCAGTAGTTGCATTAAGCAATCTTTCAAATACTTTGTTACAAACTTTTGCATGTGCAGAAAGATTATTTTCAATAATGGATGAAGAACCTCAAGTAAAAGAGGTTATAGATGGTAATAAGGTAAAAGGAGAAAGAATTTCATTTGAAGATGTTGCTTTCTATTATGAAGGGAGAAAATCACCTATTTTTGATGGAGCATATATTGATATAAAGAAGGGTGACAAAGTTGCTTTAATAGGGGAAAGTGGTATAGGAAAGAGTACATTTATAAAGCTTATGATGAGATTCTTTGATGTTAATGGAGGAAAGATTGAATTAGATAATAATGATATTAAGGGTGTTGAAACAAAGTCTTTAAGAAATAGTCAAACTCTTGTATCTCAAGAAACTTATTTATTTAACGAATCTATAGAAGATAACATTAAGATAGGAAATAAAGATGCAAGTAGAGATGAAGTGATAAAAGCAGCAAAGAAAGCATCTATCCATGAATTTATAGAAAGTCTTCCAAGAGGATATGAAACTAATGTAGGAGAACTTGGGGAGAATTTATCTTCTGGAGAAAAACAAAGAATTGGACTTGCTAGAGCATTCTTAAGTAATGGACAGATTCTTATTATGGATGAGCCTACAAGTAATCTTGATACTTTAAATGAAGGTGAAATTTTAAAATCTATTAAAGAGAATTGTGAAGATAAGACGATAGTTTTAATATCTCATAGAAAATCTACAACAGCAGTATGCAATAGAATATTAAAATTAGAAAATGGCTGCTTAATTGAGTAGTAAATAAAGAGGATACAAGTTATCCTCTTTAAAAAATAAATAATGATAATGATTATTTATTTCAAATAATGACGAAGGTGATAGAGTAATGGGAAGAATAGAAAGTGAAAAAAAGACTGTAAAGTTAATGATAGAAATTTATTGTAAGAAAAAACATAAAACAAAAGATGGCCTTTGTGAAGAATGCCAAGAATTATTGGATTATGCACATAAGAGATTGAGTCTTTGTAAGTTTGGTGAAAATAAATCTACATGTGGTAGATGTAAAATACATTGTTATAAAAAAGATATGAGAGCAAAAATAAAGGATGTTATGAGATTTTCTGGACCAAGAATGATAATTTATTGTCCAAAAGAATTAATTAAACATGCATTAAATAAGTAGGAGAAATAGTTTATGAATAAGGCAAAGAAGTTTCTATATGTCACGGCAGGAATAATTGCATTTGGATTAGGTGCAATTGGAGTTATATTACCTATACTTCCTACAACTCCATTTCTGTTATTAGCATCCTATTGTTTTGCTAGAGGATCAGAAAAATTTAATACTTGGTTTGTTAATACTAATATTTATAAGAAACATCTAGAAAGTTTTGTTACAGAAAGGTCCATGACCTTGAAGCAAAAGGTTAGTATATTAGCTTTTGCTGATGCTATGATTGCAATACCTTTTATAACAGTCAATAATTTATGGATGAGAATTTGTTTAATAATAGTTGTGCTATTTAAACTTTATTATTTTACTTTCAAGATAAAGACTATAAAATCAAATATCTAAGAAAAGGATGGAGTAATTATGGGAAGAGTAGCACATTTATTTTTTACATTAGCATTACTGTTATATTATGTTCCTAGAGTTTTTAAAGTGAAAAAAAGATTATATATAAATCTACATATTATATCAGGAAGCTTATCTATAGCAGCAATGTTATATGAATTTATAATTAGAGCTGGAACAGAGGACTTTATTAAGTATTTAGGATTTACAGCTATAATGCTAAGTATAGGTATTTCAGGTTTCTTAATCAAGAAAAATTATAAATTATGCAAAAATATACATATAGCATCGACTGTTTTATTCTTTCTTTATTTGGCAGGGATAATTATATTTTGATAATATGATAATATAGTAATAGAGTATTGATTGAAAATGTTATATGGGTGGTAAGTACATGAAATATTTTTATTATTGTTATGGAGAAATAGTTAACAGTTATATAAGTGCTGTTAATAATACGATAGTTAAAAAGTTAAAAGAAAAATATAAAGGAAAAGTATATTTTAATTTCGTACCTGAGGGTGGAATTACAAAGTATATCATAAAAGCAGAACTAGAAGTGAAAAACAAAGATGAGCTTTTGCAGATTCAAAATGATATAAGATATGATGAAATTAGAAGAGGAATAATTTATAGAAGATGGAGTAAAAGTTCTTAAGAGTAAGTTTTGAGAGCTTTTACTCTATCTTTTATTTTAAAATAAGTTTTCTTACCACACTAGAACAATCTTCTTCATTCATAAGTTTAGGTACTGGATATAAAGGATTGGCTTCTTTTAGTGCTTTAGAAACTATAACAGGAATATCTTTTTCTTGTATTTCAGGAATTTTAGTTGGAATATTCATATGTTCATTCATATGCCTGATTTTTGAAATGGTTATTTTTGCAAGTTCCTCATCGGATTTTGATTTATCACCAAAACCAGAGTAGTTAGCTACATTGGCTAATTTTTTATATATAGTTTCTCCATAATAATCTAGTACATAAGGTAAGATAACTGCATTAGCTAATCCATGAGGTACATTATATAGTGCGCTTACAGCATGAGAAATTGAATGTACATACCCAACTAAAGCAATAGTAAAAGCATTGCCTGCATAGTTTGAAGCTATAAGCATGCTGGTTCTAGCTTCTAAATCACAACCATTTCCATAAGCTGTCTCTAAGTTTTCAAAAATAAGTTTACAAGCATCTAAAGCTAATTTATTAGTATATTTAGTTCCAGTTGTACCTAAGTAAGCTTCTAGAGCATGAGTTAAAGCATCCATTCCTGTTGTTGATGTCATTTTAGGTGGAAGACCTATTGTAAGTCCAGGATCTAAAACAACATATTTTGGCCTTAAAAAAGGATGGTTTATTGGATATTTAGCATTGTTTTCATGATCACTTATAACAGCGGTAACAGTACTTTCAGAGCCTGAACCAGCAGTTGTTGGAGCGGCTACAAAGAAAGGAAGACCATGTCTTATGTTAGCCATATTACGAAGTTTTTTACATGATTTATTTTTATTAGTGTATTTAATACCAATTATTTTTGCACAGTCTAAAGCAGACCCGCCTCCAACAACGATAATTCCTTTACAGCAGTTCTCAGTAAATATTTTATATCCATTATCAACATCTTTCACTGTAGGATTAGGACTAAATTCTTTAAAGATAGTGTATTTTATATTGTTATTTTCAAAGTTGTTTAACATAGAAGTCATAGCATCTAGCTTTAAAATAGATTTAGTAGTAACAACAAGTACATTATCTATAAAGTTATTTTTTAAAAGGTTATATAAGCTGCTTAAAGAATCAGAACCTGTCATAACTTTTTGGTCAGAATATTTAATTTTCCCAGCAGTATATTTAAATACTGTTTGAAAAGTGCGATAGTATGCCTTTTTTATTGTCCAAATCATAAATTCTCCTCCTTATACTATTATACTAATAAGTTCAAAGAAATATTAAACTTATTTACATAATAATTCCACATAAAAGATATGTCAATTTATATACATTAAGAATTATTAAAGATTATGTAAGTATAAACGAATATAATGATATATTTATATTAATGATTTTTATCGTATGTAGCTTATTTGTATCTATTGCAGCAATGGTAGGAAGGCATGCATTAATATTTAAGACAGATAGTCGAATTAGAAGGATATAAAAAGGGCGCAATTATACTGCATCAGAAATAAAAGAATCCACAGAGAGATTAGTAGAGCTTACTTCAAATATGGAGGAAGCAGTAAATAAATTTAGAATTTAAGTTTTGCATTTTTGTATTATTTAATAAAATAATTGTAGATAGTTATTAATATATTTTTATATTGAGATAAAAAATTAGCTAATAATACGAAAAATGAACACAATAATAAAGAAGATAATAAAAATTAAGTATCAATTATGTTATAATAATAATGGTAATTTTCCATTTAATAATATTCGGAGGTAATTAATATGAAAAAAGGATTGACATTTGACTTATCAAAGACAGCTCCAATGCTTGAAGAACACGAAGTAATGTATATGAGTGAATTCGTTAAATCGGCTCATGATATGTTACACAACAAAACAGGAGCAGGAAATGATTTTTTAGGATGGGTTGACCTTCCTGTAGATTATGATAAAGCTGAATTTGAAAGAATAAAGAAAGCAGCAGATAAAATAAAGAATGATTCTGATATCCTAGTTGTAATAGGTATTGGTGGATCTTACTTAGGAGCTAGAGCAGCTATAGAAATGCTAACAAGCAACTTTCATAATGCATTAGATTCTGATAAGAGAAAGACACCAAAAATATTCTATGTAGGAAATAACATAAGTTCAACATATATGTGTGATCTTTTAGAAGCTATTGAAGGAAAAGATATTTCAGTAAACGTAATTTCTAAGTCAGGAACTACAACTGAACCAGCTATAGCTTTCAGAGTTTTAAAGGGATACATGGAAAAGAAATACGGAAAAGAAGAAGCAAAGAAGAGAATATTTGCTACAACTGATGCAGCTAAGGGAGCTTTAAAGACTTTAGCAGATGCAGAAGGATATGAAACTTTCGTAATTCCTGATGACGTTGGAGGAAGATTCTCTGTATTAACAGCAGTTGGTCTTTTACCAATAGCAGCAGCAGGTATTAATATAGATGAAATGATGCAAGGCGCAGCAGATGCAAGAGAAACATATGCTAATCCAAACTTAGCAGAAAATGATTGTTATAAATATGCAGCAGCAAGAAATGCATTATATAACAAAGGTAAGAACATTGAATTATTAGTTAATTATGAACCAGCATTACACTATTTCAATGAATGGTGGAAACAATTATTTGGTGAATCAGAAGGAAAAGATGGAAAAGGATTATTCCCAGCAGCAGTAGACTTTACAACTGACCTTCACTCAATGGGACAATACATACAAGAAGGTAGAAGAGATCTTATTGAAACTGTTATAAATGTAGAAACTCCTAACAAGAAATTAGTTATAGAATCTACAGATGATAACTTAGACGGATTAAACTTCTTAGCAGGAAAAGAAATGGACTTCGTTAACAAGAAGGCATTCCAAGGTACTGTAATTGCTCATAATGATGGTGGAGTACCAAATATGATAGTAAATGTACCAGAATTATCACCATATTACTTTGGACAATTAGTTTACTTCTTCGAAAAGGCAGTAGGAATTAGTGGATATTTACTAGGTGTTAATCCATTTAATCAACCAGGAGTTGAAAAGTACAAGAAGAACATGTTTGCATTACTTGGTAAACCAGGTTATGAAGATATGAAAGCAGAATTGGAAAAAAGATTCTAATTATGAAGATTATTATAGATGGGGATGCTTGTCCAAGCATCCCCATTATTGAAGAAATAGCGAAAAAATATTATATTGATGTTTTAATTTACTGTGATTTCA
The DNA here is from genome assembly GCA_934746785.1 of uncultured Clostridium sp. Taxonomy (GTDB): domain Bacteria; phylum Bacillota; class Clostridia; order Clostridiales; family Clostridiaceae; genus Clostridium. The sequence goes on from CAKVFO010000010.1 coordinate 14,554, forward strand.
ATCACTATATTCAGAGTAATTATTCAGAAGTGAAAATTGTTGATACTGGATTTCAAAGCGTAGATATGCATGTTATTAATGTTACTGCAAAAGATGATATTGTTATAAGTCAAGACTATGGAGTAGCTGCAATATGTCTTTCAAAAAGAGCTTTTGTTATAAATCCAAAAGGATATATATATTCAGAAGAGAATATTGATAGATTATTAGAAGAAAGGCATATTTCACAAAAGATACGAAGGAGTGGTGGAAAAACTCCTAATTCTAAAAAAAGAAGTAAAGAAGATGATATAAGATTGTCATCTAATTTAGAAAGAGTTATTTTACAGGTAATAAAAAAATAAGGTTTTAAAATTCAGTGGATTGTTGTTTATTACAATGCACTATTTTTTTACATATAGAAAGTTTAAAATTTTTGTTATTTTAAGTATTAATATATAGAGTCTTTTGCTTTATCTATAGAAATTTATAAGATTATAAATTAAAATAAATAATGATGTATGAAAAAAGAGAAAATGATTATTAGTATAAATTTACATAATATGGTAAAATGGTAAGTATCAAGGTTGAGAGGTGATACTTAAATGGTTGAGGATGTTGTGAAATTTGATAAGGATAGCCCGGGAATAATTAATGAAGAAGTTCATATAAGGGCAGATTTTAAACAGAAGGACTTAAAATATAAGTTTATTGTAGGGAATTCTGGAATATGGAATACTATTCAAGATTTTTCTGATGATCATACATGTATTTGGAAGCCTAAAGAGGAAGGAAAATATATAATTATGGTTCAAGGAAAAAGGGTGGATTCAGAAAAACCATATGATTTTTTAGCAAAGGAAAAGTTTGAAGTGGGATCAGAAGAGAAAGTAAAAATAATTAAAGATGTAAAAGTTGATAAGTCAGTAGTTATGTTAGGTGAAAAAGTTGAGATATCTGTTGAGGGAAATGAAAGTGTTTTATATAGATTTTGGATTCAAGGTCAAAATGATTGGGAACTTCTTAGAAATTATTCTGTTAATAATACATTAAGATTTACACCAACAAAACCAGGAAAGCATGAAATACTTATAGAATGCAAGAGAGCTGATTCACAAATAAATTTTGATGAATTTACAACTATTATGTTTGATGTTCTCCCTCAATCAAAAATAGAAATAATTGATTTTAAATGTCTTACTAGTAACTTGATAATAAAAGAAGAATTAAGTTTTGATGTAGGTGTAAATGTAGAAGGAAAGAGAAACTTACTATATAAATTTATTAAAGTATCAGAAGATGGAAAGGTTTCATATATTCAAGATTATAGTTCAAGAAAAACAGTAACGTATAAAGAAGTTGTACCAGGACAATATAAAATGATATGTTTGGTTAAGGATATACTATCCAATAAAGAATATGATGATAGAGCATTAATTATATATAAGGTAAAAGCTTATAATAAAGTGAAGATTAATAATTTCACACCTAATGTAACATCACCTCAAATTGTAGATAATCCAATATGTTTAAAGGCAGATGTTTCTGGTGGAAGAGAACTATTATATAGATATATAATAGATGGACCAATGGCAGTTGATACTGGATATATAAGAAGAAGTGAATATGAATGGACTCCAAAGAAAGCAGGAGAATATGATATGACTCTTTACGTTAAAGATTCATCCTATGAAGAAGAGTTTGAGGATAAAAAAACAATTCCATTCTCAATAGATAGAAGATGTGAAAAGCCTGCAAAGATTATCGATGTTATTTATGATTCAAAAAGCATTGCACTTATTGGACAACCTATAAATATTAAGGTTGAAGCTGAGGGTGAAATTGATATGCAGTATTCTTTTATTGTTTATAAAGATAACAAAGAGGTAGAAAGAATTAATTATGGAGAAGCAAACTGGGCTAATTTCATACCAGAGCAAAAAGGTAAGTATACTATTGAAATAAGAGTTAAAAATAAGTATTCAAATAAAGAATATGATAGTAATAGTTATTTATATATTAAAGCTAAAGAATATCTTCCAGCAAAGATAGATTACATACTATCATCACAGAAAGATGTGGAGGTTGTTGGAGATAATATTGATTTAGAAATTATTCTACAAAATACAAAGAGTGTATTAGTAAGATATATAACTAGTATCAATGGACAATTAGTGGAGGATACGGGTTTTGTTAATAGCAAAAAACTTTCCATTGTTCCTAAATGTGCAGGAAAATATAAGTTTGAGATTTTTGCTAAAAATGTAAAGTGTGAAGAAGAATTTGATTGTAAAAAAGAAATCGGATTCTACGTTCAGGAAGCAATTCCAGTTACAGATACTAAAGTTTTTATTGAAGAAGACGATATTGAGATTAATGAAGAAGTTACTTTTAGAGTTGAAAGTAATGGTGGTAAAGACGTATGTTATGAGTTTTATGTCATGGAGAAAGGCAATTGGATAAAAGTTCAGGAATATAGTAAGAAAAACTATTATACTTTTATACCATTTGTAAAAGGGGAATACAGAGTACTTGTATTTGCTAAGAGTTTTTATAAAAAGGTTAAGTATGAGGACTATGGAGAACTTTCTTTCAATGTATAATTAATCATAAGAGAAAGAGGAGTGATTATGTGAGTTCAATAAATGGGATAAGTAATGAAGATTCAACTAAACTTGCTACTATGATGATGGGACTGCAATTAGGTAAAGAAACATTACAAAAATATGTTGGCAGCGATGGAATGGAATTTGAAATAATATATCAATCATTATTAGATTATATGGCTCAAAAGGTTAATGACGGTAGTTTGAAAAATTTATTAGGAGCAGCAGGCAGTTCTAACCAAGGGACTATAAGTGCTGAGGAATTAAAAAATATGCTTAATAATGGTACAAGCTATGCTGCAGCTACAAATAAGGTTTCTAATACAACACAAACTACATCTACATCAAATTCATATACATCCAATGATACAATTAATTCAGTAGTACAAAAGTATGCAAATAAGTATGGTGTAAATTCCAACTTAATACTTAGTGTTATAAAAGCTGAATCTGACTTTGATCCTAAGTGTACTTCATGGGCGGGAGCTCAAGGATTAATGCAGCTTATGCCGGAGAATAGTAGAAGTTATGGAGTTACAGATCCATATGATATTGATCAAAATATTAATGCAGGTACTCAGTTATTAAAACAATATTTAGATATGTATGGTGGAAATACAGAAATGGCTCTTGCTGCATATAATGCTGGACCAGGAACTCTGCAAAGAAGAGGAGTAACTTCAGCTAGTGATTTTTATAAACTACCATCAGAAACACGTAATTATGTACCAAAAGTTATGGGATATTATAATAATGGATTATAAATAGAAATCAAGCTTGAAAGAAGCTTGATTTTTTTGATATATAGGAGATTTAAAACTTTAATTAAGAAGGAACGTTGATTATTAAAACACTTATTTGTTATTTTTTATATTAATAAGTATAATATATGTATTCTAAAGAAATAGGAGTTGTTTTGATGGAAAGATTAGATAAAGTTATATCAAATCTAGGATATGGAAGCCGTAAAGAAGTAAAAGCTCTTTGTAAAAAAGGATTTGTTCAAGTTGATGGCGTTATTGTAAAAGATAGCAGCATATCTATAGATCCTGAAAAATCTATTATAAGTATAAATGGTGAAGAATTAAGATATAGAAAGTATATATATCTTATGATGAATAAGCCGGATGGAGTTATATCAGCTACATATGATAGTAGAGAAGAAACAGTTATCGATTTACTTGAAGTAGAACATCAAGTATTTGAACCATTTCCAGTGGGAAGATTAGATAAAGATACTGTAGGGTTATTATTATTAACAAATGATGGAGAATTAAACCATAGATTAATATCACCAAAATGGCATGTAGATAAGGTGTACTTTGCAAAAATAAATAAGAAAGTAACAGAAGAAGATGCAGAAGCTTTTAAAAAGGGAATAAAGTTAGATGATGGTTATGTATGTAAAGAGGGAAAACTTGAGATATTATCAGCATCAGATGAAGGCTCAGAAGTTAGGGTAACTATTCAAGAAGGTAAGTACCATCAAGTTAAAAGAATGTTTGAAGCATTAGGCAAAAAAGTTGTTTATCTTCAACGAATAGAATTTGGGGGGCTTCTTTTAGATGAAGAATTAGAAGAAGGCGAATATAGAGAACTTACAGAAGAAGAATTAAGTATATTAAAGTCAAATTAACGAATGATAAATAAAAATGAAGGAATAATATTCATAAACATATAAAAAAAAGATTTTTTTAATAAAATCTCTTGCATTTTTTATACTAATAACATATAATACATATGCAAGGATAAATAAAAGGAATAAATAGCCCCCTTTTTATTTATTGCTTATTGCTAAGGCGTAACCTAGCCCCAAGGGTTACGCTTTTTTTATTTTGTAAAAATGTAATTGTTATCATTAATAAAATGATAGTTGCATAGGGAATTTTTATGATAATTTTAATAAAAATAATAATATATATTATTATTTTATCAATATATAGCAGTGAAGATTGTTACATTAATATTACTGGATTTGTAAATTTATTGTAAATTTACAATTAGAAGAATTGAGAGAAAAAAGAAAGAAAAAAATCAAAGAAATAATTAGATGAAACAAAACTTGCATAAATGCGCTTTAATATATAAAATCTTATAAAGGTATATTATTTATAAGATTACTTTTGTATTTACAATAATATTATAAAATATTATAATAACCATGTATAAAAGAATATCAGAAAGGCTAAGAAAAAGAAGAGTACATAAGTAGAATTTTTTTAGAGAGCACAGGTATTTTGGTGAAAGCCTGGTAAATTTTTTTATGGAAAGAAGCTTTGGAGCTGAAGTAACGGGTGTTTCTACCCTTATAAAGAAGTGAGTGGAATGAGAAATCATTCAATTTAGGTGGTACCACGGAGGTAATATTCTTTCGTCCTATTTTAAGGATGAGAGATTTTTTTTAACGTATAGTAAATTTAAAACTTTTTGAGAGCAAGCACTGATTGTGACTGACTTTATGCTATGTAAGTTGTAAAATACGTTAAAAAATAATTATAGGCAACAAAAGAACCGAAAAGCAAAATAATTAAATTTTATTATAATAGGAAGTTATTTTGCCTTTGGAACTTTTTGACAGGCTTACAAAGTGGCTTCCTGCGCTAAAAAGCGTGGCGTCAGTCACTTTGTACTTTAAATATAGATAGTAGAAAGGTGAGACAAAGATGAGTTTAGAAAAATTAGCAGATATTCTGTTTCCTAATATAGAGAAAACACCAGAATATTATTTGGCAAAGTATCCTAAGAGAGAATTAAAGGAAGGAGCAGTAGTTACAAGATATGCTCCAAGTCCAACTGGATTTCAACATATAGGAGGAGTTTTTGCTGCCTTAATTAATGAAAGGTTAGCAAGCCAAAGTGGTGGAGTTTTCTTCTTAAGAATAGAAGATACAGATCAAAAGAGAGAAGTAGAAGGTGCTATAGCTGATACTATTCAAACTATGAAAAACTTTGGGATGGAATTTAATGAAGGGATGACAGGAGATGAAACTGAAATAGGAAACTATGGTCCATATAAGCAAAGTTTAAGAAAAGAAATATATGGGACTTTTGCTAAGGATTTAGTAAGAAAGGGATTAGCTTATCCTTGTTTCTGTACACCTGATGAATTAAATGCTGTAAGAGAAAAGCAAATGGCTGAAAAAATTACTCCAGGATATCATGGAGAATATGCTGTATGTAGAAATTTAAGTGCAGAAGATGCTATAAAGAGAATTGAAAATGGTGAAAGCTACATAGTAAGATTAAAGTCACCTGGAAATCCTGCTAACAGAGTAGAATTCCATGACTTAATTAAGGGAGATACTTCATTCCCAGAAAATGATCAAGATATAGTTATCATCAAGTCAGATGGACTTCCAACATATCACTTTGCACATGCTATAGATGATGCTTTAATGCACACTACACATGTAATAAGAGGAGAAGAATGGTTATCATCACTTCCAATACACGTTCAATTATTTGATGTTTTAGGATTTGAAAGACCTGAGTATGCTCATATACCAACTGTTATGAAAAATGATAATGGTTCTAAGAGAAAGTTATCTAAGAGAAAAGATGCTGAAGCTGCTGTTTCTTATTATACAGAAGCTGGTTACCCAGTACAATCAGTTGTTGAATATCTTTTAAACATAATAAACTCAAATTATGAAGACTGGAGAGCAGAAAATCCAGATGCAGATTATCATGAGTTCCCTGTAGCTCTTGATAAGATGAGTAAGAGTGGAGCTTTATTTGATATTGTAAAGTTAAATGACGTAAGTAAGGATGTTATCTGTAAGTTTAAGTTTGATAAAGTATATGACTTATATACTGCATGGGCCGAAAAGTTTGATAAGGAAATGTATGACTTAGTTACTTCAAACGAAGCTATGTCTAAGGAAATTTTCAATATAGATAAAGAAGGTCCAAAACCAAGAAAAGACTTTGCTAAATGGGATGAAGTAAAAGAAAAGATATTCTACTTCTTCGATGAATTATTTAATAAGGAAACAGAAGAAAATATAGAATTACCAAAAACTTTAACTTTAGAAGCTGCTAAAGAAATAATTGAAGTTTATGCTAAGGAATTTACTTTCAATATAGGAAGTCAAGAAGCTTGGTTTGATGAATTAAAGGAAATAGGAACTAAGCTTGGATACTGCGCAAATAGAAAAGAATACAAAGCAAATAAAGAAGCTTACAAGGGAATGATTTCTGATGTGGCTGGAGCTGTAAGAGCTGCACTTTCACATAGAGCTAATACTCCTGATCTGTATACTATAATGCAAATTATGGGCGAAGAAAAAACTAGAGCTAGATTTGAAAAGTTCGTAAAATAGGATAGTATTTACAAATAAAAAAAGCTGAAATGCACAACACTGCATTTCAGCTTTTAAAATTATTTATTAATTTTGAATGAGCTCTTTAATGAAACTATTCTGTTAAATACTAAATGATCTTTAGTAGTATCTTTAGGATCTACATTGAAGTAACCATGTCTAAATAATTGATATTTATCATGAGCTTTAGCATCTTTAACAGATGGTTCTATGAATCCGTTACATACAGTTAAAGATTTTGGATTTATTTGATCTAAGAAGTCCTTACCTTGGTTTTCTTCTATATCATCTAATATTAAAGGTTCATATAATCTAAATTCAGCAGGTACTGCAGTTTTTGCGTTAACCCAGTGAATAGTTCCTTTAACTTTTCTTCCTGTAAATCCTGAACCACTCTTAGTTTCTGGATCGTAAGTACAGTGAAGTTCAACAACTTCTCCCTTTTCATCTTTAATTACTTCATTACAAGTTATGAAGTAAGCTCCTTTAAGTCTAACTTCGTTTCCAGGGAATAATCTAAAGTATTTCTTAACTGGTACTTCCATAAAGTCTTCTCTTTCAACATATATTTCTCTTGAGAATTCAACCATCCTTGAGCCAGCTTCTGGATTTTTTGGGTTATTTTCAATTTCACACATTTCTGATTGTCCTTCTGGATAGTTAGTAATAACTACTTTTAAAGGATTAATTACTGCCATAGCTCTAGCAGCCTTTGGATCTAAGTCTTCTCTTATGAAGTATTCAAGCATTTGTTCATCAACAGTTGATGCTGCTTTAGCAACTCCGATTTCTTTACAGAAGTTTCTTATAGATTCAGGAGTATATCCCTTTCTTCTAAGACCAGCTATAGTTGGCATTCTTGGATCATCCCATCCATCAACTATGTTGTTATCAACTAATGCTTTTAGTTTTCTCTTACTCATAACTGTATTAGTTATGTTAAGTCTTGCAAATTCATATTGATGAGGTTGTGATTCAAATTCACATTCAGAAACAACCCAATCATATAGAGGTCTATGATCTGCAAATTCAAGAGTACAGATTGAGTGAGTTATACCTTCTATAGCATCTTCAATTGGATGAGCAAAGTCATACATTGGATATATACACCATTTATTTCCTGTGTTGTGATGTTCTGCATGTGAGATTCTATATATTATTGGATCTCTCATGTTCATGTTTGGAGATGCCATATCTATTTTAGCTCTTAGAACTTTTTCTCCATCTTTAAATTCACCTTTTCTCATTCTATCGAAAAGATCAAGATTTTCTTCTACACTTCTGTTTCTGTAAGGGCTTTCTTTACCAGGAGTAGTTAATGTACCTCTGTATTCCTTCATTTCATCTCCTGTTAAATCACATACATAAGCTTTACCTTTCTTGATTAAAAGTTGAGCTTTTTCGTACATTGTGTCAAAGTAGTTAGATGCAAAGAATAAGTTATCCCATTCGAATCCTAACCATTTAACATCTTCTTTTATTGATTCAACATATTCTGTATCTTCTTTAACTGGGTTTGTATCATCAAATCTTAAGTTAGTTTTCCCTTTAAATTCATCTGCTACTGAAAAGTTTAAGCATATTGATTTCGCATGTCCTATATGTAAATATCCATTAGGTTCTGGTGGAAAACGCGTAACTATTTCTTTAACTTTTCCGCTTTCTAAATCATCAACAATTATATTTCTAATAAAATTAGATGAGTTTGTTTCGCTTGCCATATTATTCATCCTCTCCTATGAGTCTCTTTAATAATTACATGTACCTTTAATTTTAAATCAATATTAAAAAAAAATAAAGCATATATAGTTTTTAACAGTAAAAAATATATAGGAGTATGTGTATAATATCTAATTAATAGGCAAACTCATTTTTATATTTTAAAGTAAAATCAGATGTGTATCCTCGATAAAAGATTTCTTTATTATCAATATGAACTAAATCAGAAGGTCTTGTAAGTTCAGGGACTTTTGGACTATGCCATATATTACTTGAAGCTAATAATTCAGAAATAAATTGAGAACAGAAGTAATATTTCTCTCTTTTCCATGGCTTGTCCATCAAAACTGCAAAAAGACCTAAAAAGTTATAACGATATTTTATATCAGAGGAATAGTATTTATCCAGTTCTTCTGTCAATGATTGTAGTTGTTTATTAGAAACAGATATCTTATATATCATACTTTGACAATAGGAGGATCTTTGATAAACTCCAGTGTGAAGGTTTTCTATTGTCAGTCCAGCAAAAAAAGGATTGCTAGGATGTAATCTTCCAAAAGTATACATGTTGTTGAAATTGGTATCTAGGCTTAAAGCAACATGGGTATAGTCGCTTTGGGTGACAGCTCCTATTGACCGTGAAAGTAATGTATTAGTTTTTGAAAAAACTAAATATATATAAGAATTATTCATTTATTTTCTCCTTAGTTAATTAAAAAATTTTTTCTTTAGTTATTTGATAAATCTGAATCAAAATAAAGCTGTTGTACCTTATGTTCTGAATCATCTTTCTTAAAAGTAATTGATATAGGAGTAGTTTCTTCTTTGTTGGAAAACTTCACATCATATATAAGTGAAATATATCCATTTCTATCTTCTCCAGCATAAAATTTTGCACATTCAAACATGCCAGCATTGTTTATTATGTTAATACTTTCTTTTTGAAATGTGGATAAAGTGTAAGATTCTTTCATATCATCACATAAAAATGTTGAGAAAGTATCATAATCAAGATTATTAATTGAAAGTAATAGTGAATTTACTATTGAATCAGAATAATCTTGTACTTCATCATAAGCAACTGTTTTTGCACAGCTTATTAATGTAATTAACAGTATAAAGCTGCATAGTAAAAGTAGAAAATTTTTTTTCATAATTTTCACTCCATTAAATTAAATATTTATATAAAATTTATAGTACCACAAATAATAATATGAATAAATATTTTACTATGCTAAAATGTTTATTAAACGAATAAAAATGGGAGGGACAAGTTTGGGGACATTAGTGAATTGCCTTACTATAATTGGGGGCTGCATAATAGGATTATTTATAAAGGGAAAGGTAAATGAAAAGATAAGTACTACTGTTATGCATGGCTTAGGATTATGTTCGTTGTACATAGGAATTTCAGGGTCTTTGAAATGTGAAAAACCTATTGAAATGATAGTTTCCATGGCTATAGGTGCTCTTATAGGAGAAATTATTGATATTGATAAATGGCTTATAAAGCTTGGAGATTATTTTGAAAATAAATTAAAAAAGAATGATGATAAGGTATCTATATCTGAAGGATTTGTAACAGCAAGTCTTTTATTTTGTGTAGGAGCAATGGCTATTGTAGGGTCATTGGAGAGTGGATTAAATGGTGATAACACAACCCTTTATGCAAAATCAGTTTTAGATGGTGTATCGTCTATTATTTTTTCATCTACTTTAGGAATAGGTGTTTTTTTATCGGTTTTTACAGTTCTAATTTATCAAGGCTCAATTACCATTGCAGCTAGTATGCTATCTGGAATTTTAAGTACTTCTGTAATAACTAATATGTCTGTAGTTGGAAGTGTAATAATTATTGGCCTTGGTTTAAATATTTTAGGAATGACAAAAATAAAGGTAGCAAATCTTTTGCCAGCAATATTTATTCCAATTATTTTTGGCTTATTTTAATTAATTAAAATTTCATTATGATATAATATTTTAGTGATTTGAGAGGAGGATGTAATTTGGATTTAAAATCATTACTTAATAAAGAACAGTATGAAGGTGCCACAACTGTTGAGGGTCAATTGTTAATTCTTGCAGGTGCAGGCTCAGGTAAAACAAGAGTTTTAACATATAGAATGGCTCATATGATAGAGGATTTAGGAATTCCTCCTTATAAAATTTTAGCTATAACTTTTACTAATAAAGCAGCTAAAGAAATGAAGGATAGAGTTAAAAGCCTTGTTGGGGAAAAGGCAGAAGATATGTGGATATCAACTTTCCACTCAACATGCGTTAGAATACTTAGAAGAGAAATTCAACATTTAGGATATAAAAGCAGTTTCACTATATATGACAGCAGTGATCAAAAAACACTTATAACAGAGTGTATGAAGTCTCTTAATATCAATGATAAAGATATACAGGCTAAAGAAATTATCGGGAAGATTGGAAGAGCAAAAGATAATATGCAGTCATCAGAAAGTTATAAGAGGGAGCATGAAAGTAACTTTAGAGAAAATAAAATAGCTGATGTTTATTTAATGTATCAAAAGAAATTAAAAGAAAACAACGCTATGGATTTTGATGATTTGATTTTCAAAACAGTAGAGTTATTTAAAAAGAACCCTGATGTATTAGAATTCTATCAAAGAAAGTTCCAATATATTATGGTAGACGAATATCAAGATACCAATGGTGCACAATATGAATTAGTTAAGCTTTTAGCTGCTAAGAATAAGAATATATGTGTCGTGGGGGATGATGATCAATGTCTTGTTGAAGGAACTTTAGTAAATACTGAAACAGGAAAGGTAAAGATAGAGCAGGTTAAAAAGGGCGATAAAGTTCAAGTTAATATAGGAAATGGTGAACTTAAATATAAAGAAGTATCTAGTGTGTCTGAAAAAGATTATAGCGGAGATATTATTGAAGTTAAAACTAAGAATGGATTTATAGTTAAAGGAACACCTAATCATATTACTTTCTCAAAGGTAAATGTTAAAGAAGGATTGTTCTATGTTTATTTAATGTATAAAGAAGGAATGGGCTATAGAATAGGTCAAACTTCTTCTGTTAGAAGTAGAAAAGATGAAAAGGTTAGTGGCCTTGCTGTTAGGTTAAATGGTGAACAGGCAGATAAGATTTGGATATTAAAAGTATGCGAATCAAAAGCGCAAGCAACATATTATGAAGAGTACTATTCTGTTAAATATGGATTGCCTAAATGGGTATTCAACGCAAGAGGCAGAGAACTTTCAGTAACTCAAGTTGAAGTAGATAAGTTATTTAAGGAATTAAATACAGTTGATAAAGCTGAAGTTTTAATGGAGAAAGAATATCTATATAAAGATTATCCACACCATATGAGTAGTGCTGTTATTAGAGGAAATACAGTAAGAAAAAGAGTGAATTTAAGCTTCTTTGGAGGAAGGAAAAATTCAGAGGGAATATACTCTCATAGAATTGGATTAAACAGTTCTGGTGATGAAGCTAAAGAAAAGCTGATTAAAGCTGGTTTTAATGTGAGAGATGGGCAAAGAGAAACTTTTAGAGTTGAAACAGAAAGAGCTCAATATGATGAGGCTCAAGATTTTTCCAACAGTTTATTAGCTTCATTAGAAGATTTTGAATTAACTAAAAAGGCTAAGCTTACTAATGATGAAAGTTTCGCATTTATGCCGTTAGGAAGTTTAAGAGAAGGTATGGAATTAGTTACTGTAGTAGATGGTAATGTAGTAAAAGATGAAGTTGTATCTGTAAATGTTATTCAATATGAAGGAAAAGTTTATGATTTAAATGTTGATAAAGTAAGAAATTATGTAGCTTCAGATGTGATTGTTCATAATTGTATCTATGCTTGGAGAGGTGCTGACATAACTAACATATTAGATTTTGAAAAGGACTATCCAGATGCTAAGGTAATAAAACTTGAACAGAACTATAGATCTAAGGGAAATATATTAGATGCTGCTAATGTTGTAATTGCTAATAATGCTCATAGAAAGAGTAAAGCTCTTAGAACAGAACAGGAATCAGGAAGCAAAATAAAGGTATATAGAGCGTTTAATGATACTGCTGAAGGTGATTTTGTATCAAAGACTATTGCTGACTTAAAAAATAGTGAAGGAAGAAAAAATGAGGATTTTGCTATACTTTACAGAACTAATGCTCAGTCACGTATATTTGAAGAAACTTTAAGAAGAAGAGGTATAAGCTATAAAATTGTAGGTGGTACTAGATTTTATGATAGAAAAGAAATTAAAGACTTATTATCTTACTTAAAGGTATTATCAAATCCACAAGATGACGTAAGTTTAAAAAGAATAATAAATGTTCCGAAGAGAAGTATTGGAGATGCTACGGTTCAAAAGGTTCAAGAATTTGCAAATGATTTTGAATTAAACCTATGGGATGCATTATCAGAAGCTAGAAGTATTCCAAGTTTAACAGCAAGAAATGCTGGATGTATAGAAAAGTTTATGGAACTCATGAATCAATTTGCAATATTATGTGAAACGGTACCTGTATCAACTCTTATTGAAAGTATTTTAAAGGATACGGGATATTTAGAGGCACTTGAAAAATCAGGAGAAATTGAAGATAAGAGCAGAATTGAAAACTTAAAGGAACTTGTTTCTGATGCTGTTGATTTTGAAAAAACAAGTGAAGATAAAAGTTTAGAAGCATACTTAGAAAAGGTATCTCTTGTTCAAGATACTGATAAGCTTGAAGATGAAGAAGAGGGTGAAGGTTCAGTAGTTTTAATGACTATTCATAGTGCTAAAGGACTAGAATTCCCAGTAGTATTTATGGTTGGTATGGAAAATGGATTATTCCCTAGTGTAACTGATATGGATAGAGAAGATCAAATGGAAGAGGCGCGAAGACTTTGTTATGTTGCTATAACTAGAGCTAAAGAAAGTCTTTACTTAACTTCTGCTGAGGTGAGAAAGGTCTTTGGACGTACAGTAGCGTATAGTCAATCTGACTTTATAGGTGAAATAAAATCAGAGCTTAAAGAATATATAAATGAAAGAGGACTGACATCTGGAACAGCATCAAAAGCAGCTGTATCAAGTTCTTACTCAAATCCTCACAGTTTAAGAGGTGGAATGTATAGCTCAAGAACAACAGCAAGATCTGGTCTTTCTGGAGGCGTAAATAGACATACAACTTTAGGAGAACGTTCAGCAAACTCAACAGAAGGCGTTGAATTTAAGATGGGAATGAAAGTTAAACATGATAAGTTTGGTGTTGGAACAATAGTTTCAATAACTCCATCAGGAAGTGATAAGAAGTTAACTATTGCATTTGATAAACAAGGAGTAAAAATGCTATTATTATCACTTGCAAATTTAGAAGTATTATAAAAAATAATGGAGGAAGCTGCCTTGGATAAGAAGAAGAGGATAGAAGAATTAGTAGAAGAGTTAAATAGATATTCATATGAATATTATGCATTAGATAATCCTACTGTTACGGATAAAGAATATGATGTAAAGTATGATGAACTTAAGAAGTTAGAGAAAGAGGAAGGATATGTACTTCCTTATTCTCCAACACTTAGAGTAGGAGATGTAGTATTAGAAGGGTTTAGTAAATATACTCATAAAGCTAGACTTTGGAGTATGGATAAAGCCCAAACTGTTCAGGAGCTTCGTGACTGGCATAATAGAAATGTAAAGTTTGTTAAAGAAATGAGAGCTAATGGTGAAGACTTACCAGATTTAAAATATGTTTTAACTAAGAAGTTTGATGGTCTTACTATAAACTTAACTTATGATGAAAATGGAGTACTTGTAACAGGAGCGACAAGAGGTACAGGGGCAGTAGGTGAAAATGTAACAGCTCAGGTTAAAACAATAAAATCTGTTCCGTTGAAGACTAATACTACTGATTTATTAGAAGTTCATGGAGAGGCTGTTATGACAACAGAAGCTTTTAATAAATATAATGAAACAGCAGCAGTGCCTTTGAAGAATTTAAGAAATGGAGCGGCAGGAGCTTTAAGAAATTTAAATGTAAAAGAAACTGCTAATAGAAATTTATCAGCATTTTTCTATGATATTGGATATAAAGAAGGAACTCAATTTACTTCATATTTAGAAATGTTAGATTTTATTAAAAATATGGGCCTTCCTATGGATGATTATATGGAAGTGTGTACATCAGTTGAAGAGATTGAAAAGCAGATTGAGTATATAAAGAATATAAGATTTGATTTAAATTATGATATAGATGGTTTGGTTATAGCTATAGATGATATGAGAACAAGAGAATTATTAGGTTATACTGTAAAGTTCCCTAAGTGGGCTATAGCTTATAAATTTGAGGCTCAAGAAGCTACAACTACTCTTTTAGACGTAGAATGGAATGTAGGCAGAAGTGGAAGGCTTGCACCAACTGCTATATTAGATCCAGTTGAACTTGCAGGTGTTACTGTAAAGAGAGCAACTTTAAATAATATGGATGACATTTCTAGAAAAGGTGTTAAAATAGGGGCAGAGGTATTTGTTAGAAGATCTAATGATGTTATACCTGAAATAATGGGTGTAGTACCTGAAAGTTTAGAAGGGGCAAGAGATATAGAAGCACCTGAGTTCTGCCCAAGTTGCGGAAGTCATATAGTGTTAGAGGGAGCTCATTATTTCTGTGAAAATACTCTTTCTTGTAAACCACAAATGGTTAAGAGTATAGTGCATTATGGATCAAGAGAAGCAATGAATATTGCAGGTTTTTCAGAAAAAACAGCAGAAGCATTATTTGAAAAGTTAAATATAAAATCTATTTCTGATTTATATAAATTAAATAAAGAAGATTTATTAACTTTAGATAAGTTTGGAGATAAGAAAGCACAAAACCTTTTAGATGCTATAGAAAAGAGCAAAGATTGTGAATTACATGCATTTATATATGCATTAGGAATACCTAATGTAGGAGTTAAAACAGCAAAGGATTTAGTTAACAGATTTAAGTCTATAGATGGATTGAAGAATGCTAAATTTGAAGAGCTTGTTGAAGTTAATGATATAGGTGATACAGTAGCGCAATGTGTACTTGAATTCTTTAAGGAAGAAAAGGTAATAGAAACAATAGAGGAATTACTAGTTTTAGGAGTAAATCCTAAATTTGAAGAAAAAGAGATAATAGAAAGCGTATTTGAAGGAAAGACCGTAGTTGTAACAGGTACCTTAAATAATTACACAAGAGGAAGTATAAAAGAGAAACTAGAAGGATTAGGGGCAAAAGTATCAGGAAGTGTAAGTAAGAAAACAGATTATGTACTTGCAGGGGAAGAAGCAGGCTCAAAATTAACAAAAGCAAGAGATTTAGGAGTTGAGGTAATTTCTGAGGAAGAATTTGAAAAAATGATAGGTGAGTGATAAAAAGCATGAAAAAGATGATTAACATACTGACTATTGGGTCAGCATGTGTAACAAGCGCATTGATTATATGCACAATTTTAACTTCGTATCAGTTTATTTATATTGGTCAATTATTTTATTATTATATGCCTATTCAGATAGGTGTAGCTGTTACTATGGCATTTCTAGCATTAAGATTTTGGATTAATGAAAAAGGAATAAAGAGAATTGGATATTCGGGAGTTAGCTTTCTTTTGAGTATAGTGTTACTTTTATCAATTAATTTAGTTAAATAATGAAAATGAGGATTCAAAATTTGAATCCTCATTTTTATTTTAAGTTTTTTATATTTTCAAAAGAAGAGATATTAACATCTTCACCTTCATTATAAGTTTCACTAGTATTGTCATCTAAGTTTAAATTATCTATTGAAAGATTTTCTTTATTAGATAATACAGATAAATTGTGATTAATTTTTTCAAGTATATAGTTTTTGTATTTTAATTGATTAAAAGCCTTTAAAGCAACTATAAATAACCATATACCAATAAACATAAAAACAGCCATGCAAATAATACCTATAATGCAAGTTGTGGCATATAAAGCTGACATGATATAACCTCCTGATTAAAATATATTTTCTATTATACCACAGTGAATAAAAAATATAATAGAGGATATATTGATTAGCTTATTCTAAATATGTCTATAATTATCAATAAATATTTGTTGAGGAGAAATAAGAATGAAGAAGTTTATTATAGTAATGGCAATTACTATTTTATTATTTGCATTTTTAGGTACATTTATTGAAAAGAGTAAAGAAAATAAAGTTAATGATGTCGATAGTATAGTTATGTCTATAGAAAGTTTAGAAAATGATTTAGAGCTGAATCTAGGATCAAGTAAAGATACTGAAAATATTATATGTGCAACATGCAGGGGGCTTGTTAAGTTAAATAATAATAATGAAGTTATATTAG
Organism: uncultured Clostridium sp.; assembly: GCA_934746785.1. GTDB lineage: Bacteria > Bacillota > Clostridia > Clostridiales > Clostridiaceae > Clostridium. The sequence continues at coordinate 31,515 of CAKVFO010000010.1, forward strand.
ATCTTGCAAAAGATTTAGAGATTTCTAGTGATGGAATAGAATATAAATTTACATTGAAAGATGATGCTTGCTGGAGTAATGGTGAAAAAATAAAAACGGAAGAGGTTGTATTGTATTTTAAGTCACTTATTCAAAGGTCAGAGAATAAAGATATTAAGGCATTGTTAGAGATTTATGGAGTTAATAAGTTTAAAGAAGAAAAAGTTGATTTTGAAAAGTATGTAGCTATAACAAGTGATGAAAATAGTATAAGAATACGTCTTAATAAAAAGAATGATGACTTTTTAACAGAGTTATCAAAACCTCAATACAGACTAAGAAAAAATATATCATTATGGAATAATATAAAAGGTAATTATAAGAGAATAGTTTATTCAGGAGATTATCATATAAGTGAGGTAAAGGAAGATAGTATTAAGTTGAAGAGTAATCTTAAGGAATGTGATAAAGAAATAATTATGATTAGAGATGATAATAAAGAAAATTCTATGGCTTCTTATGAAATAGGGGATAGAGATATAGTTGTAGATGTTCCTATATCACAGGTTACTAGATTAGAACATAATAATAGGATTTTATCATCACCATCAGGAGAAGGGTTATATGTTGCTATAAACTCTCAAAAAATGAGCCTGGAAATGAGAAAGGAATTTATTAAGGGGCTTTATAAGGCAGCACAAGAATATTATGATGAAAATCAAAAGTCAGTAAAGTTCTCAGAAGGAAGTTATTTTGAAGATGAGATGGATGACATAAATAAGCTTCAAAGTAGAAAAGTTAGTATAAGTGATAGTGAGAAAAATACGGCTTTAAATAGTATAAATATTCTTATACAAAAAGAAGATGTAAGTGAAGACTTCGTAAGATTTTTAATTAATTATTTTAAAGAAAATAAAGAAATAAATATTACATACGAAGAAGATGATGGAGAAGATAAATTAGAGAATAGCGGAAGATTTCATATGGCTTTATTAAGGCTGAAGGAGAAGAGTGTTAGTAAAAACAAATTATTTGAAGAAATGAAAAATGTATTTTTAAAAGAAAACAGTCAATACTTTTTAGAAGGTGCTAACATTGAGGATAAAATATTTAATTCATATATTGGAGTGCCTATTATGTTTATTGATAGAAATATAGCTGTATCAGATAAAGTGGGGAATATTAGGCTTGATGGAAATGGAAATGTTGACTTTTCAGGAGTAAATCAATAAAAAAGATGTATCAAAGGTATATAAAAATTGATACATCTCAATTAAATTATTCTTTTTTAAGATCCGAATCTTCTTTAGGAGTGGTAGTTTTTGAAGGAGTTTTTTTAGAAAAATTCATTTCGTTAATGATATCATCTTTAAAATAGTGAATAAAAGTAAAGAAAATAAATATATTTTTTTCACTATCAAAGGTTTCTTTTATTTTAGAAAACTCATTTTTCTTTCTAGAATAAGTTATAGTTTTTGAAAAAATAGGGGCAATTCCTGAGTTTTCAGGTGATGGTAAACTTGGCATCCTAAAATAACTTTCATCAAGCATGTCATCTGAGCGTAATGAAAGGCTTCGATATCTTTCACTTTCATCAAGGGTTGGGGCTTCTGGCCAGCTTAATATTAATCCAGATGATATAAAGTATTTTCTATATAAACTAGAAAGCATATTCTTATATTTGAATATATCATCAACGTCTTTAGAATGCATTAATAAGGCTAGAAAGTATAATGATATTTCAGTAGAAGTATATTTAAATTCCTTTTTATCAGTAAGTTTTAAGAAGATACAATTAGAGTCATCGTATAAATTTTCAAGTTTATTATATATCTCATCTCTTTTTTCTTTAAAAGAAAGTATATTGGTATTTTTATAGGAATCGCCTAGTGTTATAGCAAAGAGAGCACAATCTTTTAGATTATTTTCATAGTAGTCTTTTTCATCGAATTTACTTATAAGATAATCACTTAAATCAATGATAATAGATTTTGCATCATCTTCCTTTGAAAACTTATAGAATATATTAAATGAAAAAAGAATCTTACAAGCATCATCAAAAGAAGAATCATAAAGAGCTTCTTTAAAATTAGTAAACATTGTAAGAATTTCTAGGGAGAATTCTTTATATTCAATTGCTGAAGGGTCTTCTAAATTATTAAAGTAATATAAGTAATAAGCACACATCATAAAAGATTGATCGACAAAATTAAGTTTTTTATCTTTAGTAATTAAATTAAAACCTTTAGAGCCGTTTTCAGATATATTTTTTTTTTCAACAAATACGCCTTCTGAATTTCTTAAGTTTTCATAGTAGAAATCAAGCTGCTCTTTTGCAAGTAGATTATATGCATCTTTTAAAGAATCAACATTTCTATTATCATTTGTATAATTTGAATAATAGTTTGATAATTCTAACAAGGACATTGTCATTAATGCATTAGTTGTAGGAAGTATATCTTTCTTGAATGAAGATTCATCAAAACTTTTAGAATTTTTACTATGAATAAAGTACGGAGATGATTTCCTGTAAAGGCATATTACTGGAGAAAATTTATCCAATATGCTAATATTATCGTTGTGATGTGAACTTCTTTTTGAATTTCTATGAGAGTATTGAATTCCACATTTTGAGCTAAGTACAATAGTTTTTAAAGCTTCTCTAGAAAGATAAAAAAGCTGTCCTTCAATATCAGAGGACGCTAAGCTATTCATTCTGAAAAAAGGTCCAATATATTTCAATGTATTCACCTCATATTTATCATTCTTATTAATTAATATGAGATATGTTTATAAAAAGTGCATAAAATATATGGAAGGAGTTTATTAAAGAATAAAAAAGGTGGATTTAATATGGCGAGGATAGATGGAAGAAAGAAAGAACAATTAAGAAATATAAAAATAACAAGGCATTATACTAAATATGCAGAAGGATCAGTCTATATAGAGGTTGGAGATACAAAGGTAATTTGCAATGTGTCAGTAGAAGAGAAGGCACCACCCTTTTTAAAAGGTACAGGGGGAGGATGGATTACTGCAGAATATAATATGCTTCCACGATCTACTGGAACAAGAAAGATAAGAGATATTGCGAGATTGAAGGTTGATGGAAGGTCTATGGAGATACAAAGACTTATAGGAAGAGCGTTAAGAGCAGTTGTAGATTTAAAGGCTTTAGGTGAAAGAACTTTGTGGGTAGATTGCGATGTTATTCAAGCTGATGGAGGAACTAGAACTACAGCAATATCAGGTGCTTTTGTTGCCTTAGTAGATGCAGTGAATAAGCTTCATAAAAATAGACCGTTCAAGATTTATCCAATTAGAAATTTTGTAGCATCTACAAGTATAGGTATAGTAGATGATGAGATTTTATTAGATTTGTGTTATGAGGAAGATTCAAAAGCAAAAGTAGATATGAATTTAGTTATGACTGATGAGGGACAATTTATTGAAATACAGGGAACAGGGGAAGAAAATACTTTTAGTAAAAATGAACTTGATAAATTGTTAGAGTTAGGAGCTAAAGGCATAAAAAATATGATTCATGCACAAAAAGACTCTTTAAAGATGGATGCACTTTGGATAGGAACAGGAGGAAATAAGTAACAATGAAAAAGATAATATTGGCAAGTAATAACCAACATAAAATAGGAGAAATAAGAAGTATACTTAAGGATTTAGATTTTGATATAAAATCATTAAAAGATGAAAATATAAATATAGAGGTAGAGGAGGATGGAAAAACTTTTGAAGAAAATTCATTAAAGAAGGCTAAAGAAATAGCTGCGTATTTAAAGGAGAGGGGAGAAAATGAATTTATAGTAATAGCAGATGATTCAGGGCTTGAAGTTGATTATTTAAATGGTGAACCAGGAATATATTCGGCTAGATATGCAGGAGAACATGGAGATGATTATGCTAATAATGCTAAGTTATTAGAAAAATTAAAAGGAGTTCCAGCAATCAATAGAAGTGGAAGATTTGTTTGTGTCATAGCATTAGTAGATAACAATGATAAACATATATCTATAAGAGGTGAGGTAGAAGGAATAATAAAAGAGGAGCTTTCTGGAACAGAGGGATTTGGATATGATCCGTTATTTTATTATGAGCCACTAAAGAAAACATTTAGTGAGATGTCTTCAGAAGAAAAAAATAAGATTAGTCATAGAGGCGAAGCATTAAAGAAGTTAAGAAAAGAACTGAAAAATTATAGATAAAGGGGATAATAGTTTTGAAGATAGCAGTAATTAGTGATACACATAGGGTGAATAAATATATTGATATAGCTAAGAAGTATATAAAAAAGTGTAATATTGTTATTCATTTAGGAGACAATATAGAGGATGTAGAGAGGTTGACTGAAGATTTTAGAGGGATAGTATATTCTGTTAAAGGAAATTGTGACTTTTCATCTAAGTATCCTTCGGAACAGGTAATAGAAATAGAAGGAAAGAAGATATTCATAACTCATGGTCATAATTATGGAGTTAAATACTCATTAAATAATATCTATTATAGAGCTAAAGAACTTGAAGTAGATATTGTTTTATTTGGACATACACATAAAGCATTAATAGTAGAAGAAGATGGAATAATATTAATGAATCCTGGTAGTATATCGCTTCCAAGAAACTGTGATAGAAGTATAGGATACATAGAAATTAGTGAAAAGGTTGATTTTTATTTAAAAAAAATAAGTGAATAGTGCATAGAAACACAAAGTAGTACTTGAATAGACTTAGATTATATACGATTATCTCTCTTATTCTCGTATTTTCACACTAAGTTAAAAAAGTTTTAAAAAAGTATTGACGTATTAGCAAAGTTACTGTAGAATAATCCTTGTCGCTGCGAGATGAGCGGCTGACAAGAAAAACCGGGGTGTGGCGCAGATGGTAGCGCGCATGGTTTGGGACCATGAGGTCGCAGGTTCGAGACCTGTCACCCCGACCACTATGCGGGTATCGTATATCGGTAATACTCCAGCCTTCCAAGCTGGAAAGGTGGGTTCGATTCCCACTACCCGCTCCACTAAAAACACTTAAAAAAGATTTTAAAAAAGTCTTGACAAAGTGATTTGAATAGAATAAAATAAAATTCGTTCTGAGGAACAAGCGTGTTTAGCTCAGCTGGATAGAGCAACGCCCTTCTAAGGCGTGGGCCAGGAGTTCGAATCTCTTAACACGCAC
>CAKVFO010000011.1 GCA_934746785.1 uncultured Clostridium sp.
GTGACTCCTAGGGGAATCGAACCCCTGTTACCACCGTGAAAGGGTGGTGTCTTAACCGCTTGACCAAGGAGCCAAATATGGAGCTAGCAATAGGAATCGAACCTACAACCTGCTGATTACAAGTCAGCTGCTCTACCGTTGAGCCATGCTAGCAAATGGCGACTCAGAAGGGACTCGAACCCTCGACCCCCGGCGTGACAGGCCGGTACTCTAACCAACTGAGCTACTAAGCCATACTTTGGTGGGCACAACAGGGCTCGAACCTGTGACCCCCTGCTTGTAAGGCAGGTGCTCTCCCAGCTGAGCTATGCGCCCAAAGTATAAAATAAATATTTAAAATGGTGACTCCTAGGGGAATCGAACCCCTGTTACCACCGTGAAAGGGTGGTGTCTTAACCGCTTGACCAAGGAGCCAAATGTTATTTGCTGTCTCGCTTACCACAGTTAGTGGCGCTGACCACATAGACTATAATACAGAAATAAGTTAAAAGTGTCAACACATTTTTTTATTTTTTTTATATTTTTTTTGTTTTTTTATTTATTTTAGTATTTTTACGTAATTATTTTAAAGCTTTATCCTTATCAAAGCATTGATTTTACTAGATTCTGCATAGCTTGCTCATAAGACTTTATAACTATGGTTTTTCTTCTTATTTCTTCATTTAACTTCTTAATTTGTCTTTTAGATGCTTCTATAAATTCCTCATTATGTATTGGTTGTATATTTATAGAGTAACCTTCTCTCTTAAAATTTTGCCCTGATGCATTAATAATGTATGGAGTTTTTTTATTTATCATACAAATAATTTCTTTATTCCATATTCCTCTTCTATTAACATTATATCTATCTCGTAATAAATTAAAGTCCTTTAACTCCTCATTTATTTCATCTTCAATACATTCTTTTAAATATTTATAAAAAAATACTGATATTCCCCTATTTAATTTTATTTTTAGAAATTCTTTATTTGCTATAAGAAATTCATCAATTTCTCCTTCTTCTATAAGTTCTATATCATCATATTTATAACTCTTTAGTCCTGTACCTACTGGATAATTTACTATAACATCAACATATGTCATTCTTCTAACTTTAAATTCTCTTCCCTTATCTTCACCTTCTGAAATTACTTTTGCCTTCACCTTTTTCACCTCTTCTCTTTATTATTATTCCTCTCTTTATTCAGTAATATTACTATGTTAAAATTTATTTATATTTACTAAAAAGGAGACTGTGAATATTATGATATATCATGACATAATAATTGTAGGTGGCGGTGCATCAGGATTAATGGCAGCTATAATTGCTAAAGATCTTGGAAAAGACGTTGCTATAGTAGAAGGAACTGATCGTATAGGAAAAAAAATTTTAACTACAGGAAATGGTAGATGTAATATTTCTAACTCCAATATTTCTTTTCCTTATAAAGGTTATCAAAGTGAAAACAAAAACTTTTTTAATTACTGTTTAGATAAATTTAATATAGAAGATACAAAAAACTTTTTCTTATCTTTAGGACTTCCTTTTATAGAATTAGAAAAAGGCAAACTTTATCCTCAATCTCTTCAAGCATCATCAGTTGTGGATATCTTTAGATTTGCTTTATCAGAAAGAGACATCCCTTTATATACAGGATGTAAAATAAAAAATATCCACAAAAAAAAGAACTTTACTTTATCCACAGATAATGAAGAATATCCTTTATTCACATGTGGAAAATTAATTCTTGCCTGTGGTGGAAAATCTGCTGTTAAAACTGGATCTGATGGTTCAGGACATAGACTAGCTGAATCTTTAGGACATTCTATAATAAAACCAACTCCAGGTATAGTTCAATTAAAGCTTAACTACCCTCACTTGAAAGCTTTAGCTGGAATAAAATTTGATGGTAGAGCTCACTTACTTATAAATGATAATGAGGTAAGAAATGATTTAGGTGAGATTTTATTTACTGATTACGGAATATCAGGACCTCCAATCTTACAATTATCTTCAGCAGCATCAAAAGCATTATTAAAGAAAAATAAAGTTGAAATTGTTGTAGATATGATGCCTCATATGAGTTTTGAAGAAATTGATAACTTTATACAGGGGCACTTAGCAGTATTTTCTCATAGAAGTATTGTTGATGCTTTAACAGGTGTTATAAACAAAAAACTAATACCAACGTTATTAAAAGATATAGGTGTTACTAGTATACATACACCATGCTATGAATTAGATTGGAAATATAAATCTTTATTATCTAAACGCTTAAAAGAATGGAAGTTTACTTGTATTGATACAAATGGATTTAACAGTGCTCAAGTAACAGTTGGTGGTGTTAATACAAAAGAAATTAATCCTGAAACATTAGAATCAAAGCTAGTTAAAAATCTTTATTTCTGTGGTGAAATATTAGATGTAACAGGTGATTGTGGAGGATTCAATCTACAATGGGCTTGGAGTTCAGGATTTTTAGTAGGGAATAGTATTTAAAATGCTATTCCTTTTTCCATTCTAACTCTAACTTAGTAACTTCTACTCCTTCACTATTTTTAATTATATGTGAAGTAATTAATTTACTCTCTTCCTCTTCTATAGTTGAACAAGATACCCTTATAGATTCACCATACTTAGTTTCTCTTTCAAATACAACTTTAACTCTACCTATAGTAAAATTTTTAGCTACATGTAACGGTACTGATTCAATTGCCCATTCCACATAATTAACGTTATTAACATGACCATTTGAGTCTATATCTCTATATCTAACTTCATATTCCTTAATATTTTCTTCAACATCAGATACTCTAACCTGATCCATCTTAATATCTTCTTTTAAATTCCCGCCGATATCATATAATTCATATTCATCTTTAGGAATTCTTATAGCTCTCCTCTTCTCAATATCTATTAAAAAGAATATTGCCATAGTCTCCCCTAAAACTTCACCCTTTTCATTCTTTATTACATAATTTCTATAAGCATAAAACTTTCTAAATCCAAAAGGTTCTGTTGTAATACTTATCTTTTCCCTATACATAGGATACTTATAAATCTTTATATCATACTTATAAAAAACCCATGCAATATTCTTTTTCTTAAGGCTTTCTATAGTATCTCCTAATACTTCTGATTGATTTGTACCTATATCACAGATAAAATTAATTATAGAGGATATTCTGCATCTTAATTTTGAATCAACATCACTATAATTTATATCATATGTTTTTGTATATTTCTTAGCCATATCTTCACCTCTTACATGATAAAATTTTAAAAAAAAAGACGAGCATAAGCTCATCTTTTATTATTTATTTAAAGCATTTATTAATTCATCTAAGTTAAGTCCGTGTACCATTGCAGCTTCTTCTATAGTTTCTGCTTGAGCTGATGGACAACCAACACATCCCATTCCAAAACTCATTAATATTTCAGCTTTAGTTGGATCTGCCTTAACTACTTCTCCTATAGTCATGTCCTTAGTTATCATAAATTTCACCTCTTTATTTACTTTATTTTTATTATCCATAAAAAAATTATATTTTATTCAATAATTAATGTCAAGTAAATCACTCGGATTTAAAGTTCAGCAACTCTCATTGTCTGATCTCTCTTAGGTCCTACTGAAATTATTGATATCTTTGTATCTGTAAATTCTTCTATTCTCTTTAAATATTTCTTTGCATTTTCAGGAAGTTCGTCATATGAACGTGCATCAGCAACAGACTTATCCCATCCATCAAATTCTTCATATATAGGTTCACATTTTGCTAAATCTTCTAAACTTGCTGGGAAGTAATCAATAACTTCTCCGTTAAATTTGTATCCAACACAAACCTTAATTTTTTCTAATCCAGCTAATGTATCTATTTTAGTTACAGCTAGTGAAGTTAATCCACTTACTCTAGCAGCAGTCTTTACGATAACTAAATCTAGCCATCCACATCTTCTAGCTCTTCCTGTTGTAACTCCATATTCGTGACCTTCTGTTCTTATCCATTCGCCAATTTCATCATTTAACTCTGTTGGGAATGGTCCTTTTCCAACTCTTGTTGTATACGCCTTTACAATACCAACAGCATTTGTTATCATGTTAGGCCCTACTCCTACACCGTTACTTACTCCACCAGCTGTTGTGTTTGAAGATGTAACATATGGATACGTACCATAATCAATGTCTAGTAACATTCCTTGAGCCCCTTCAAATAAAGTGCTCTTTCCAGCCTTTATACTGTCATATACTTCAACAGATGTTTCCTTTACGAATGGTCTCATTTTTTTAGCATATTCTCTATATTCTTTTAATATTTCTTCTACATCTAACTCTTTATCTTCATAAACTTTTGTGATATAAGCATTTTTCATCTTTAAATTTTCTCTAAGTTTTTCTTCAAAAACATCATCATGCATTAAATCACAAACTCTTATTCCACATCTCTCTATTTTATCTGTATAACAAGGCCCTATTCCTTTACCTGTAGTTCCTATGTCATTCTTTCCTCTCGCCTTTTCTTTTAATCTATCTAGTACTTTATGATATGGCATTATTAAGTGTGCTCTATCACTTATAGCTAATTTTTCTGGAGTCACCTTAACTCCTTCATTTTCTAAATAGCTTATTTCTTCAAATAAAGCCTTAGGATCAACTACTACACCATTACCTATTACATTTAATTTATCATCATATAATATACCTGAAGGTATTAAATGAAGCTTATATTGTCTTTCCCCAACTTCAACAGTATGACCTGCATTATTACCTCCTTGAAATCTAACAACTAAATCCGCATCTTCTGCTAAATAATCTGTTATCTTTCCTTTTCCTTCATCTCCCCATTGTGCTCCTAAAACAATAAATGCTGACATCTACATTGCCTCCTTAATGATTTATCTCATCTTTCATACTAGCAAAGTCAATGCCATAGGTCAACAAAAACTCGAATATTTTTTTGCAAACAGATTCCATAATTCGTATAATATAATTAATTGTTAATTTTTATAAAAGGAGTGGTTAAATGAATATTTATGAAGAAGCTTTGCAATATCATGCAGAGTTAAAAGGTAAATTAGAAGTAAAATCAAGATCTACAATTAATAATGCTAAAGACTTAAGCTTAGCATATACACCTGGAGTTGCTGAACCATGTAGAGAAATACATAAAGATCCTTCAAAATCATATTTATACACAAGAAAGTGGAATACAGTTGCTGTTATATCTGATGGTACTGCTGTTCTTGGTTTAGGAGATATAGGTCCACTAGCTGCTATGCCAGTAATGGAAGGTAAATGTGTTCTTTTCAAAGAATTTTCTAATGTAGATGCAATTCCAATAGTATTAGATACAAAAGATACTGATGAAATTGTAAATACTATAGCTGCTATTGCACCTTCTTTTGGTGGTATAAACCTAGAAGATATAGCTGCTCCAAGATGTTTTGAAATAGAAAGAAGATTAAAAGAAAAATTAGATATACCTGTTTTCCATGATGATCAGCATGGTACTGCAATAGTTGTTCTTGCTGGAATCTTAAATGCTTTAAAAATCGTAAAGAAGGATTTAAAGTCTTTAAAAATTGTAATTAACGGTGCTGGTTCTGCTGGTTCTGCTATATGTAAGCTTCTTCTTTCATCTGGAGTTACTAACATTGTAATGTGTGATATCAACGGTGTTATTCATAAAGGTGCTGACCTTCCTAACGATGCATTAAAAGAATTAGCTGAAATAACTAATCCAAACAATGAAACTGGAACTTTAAAAGATGCAATTAAAAATTCTGATGTATTCATAGGTGTTTCTGCTCCTAATCTAGTAACCAAAGAAATGGTTAAAACTATGAACTCTGATGCTATAATTTTTGCTATGGCGAATCCTACCCCTGAAATTTTCCCTGAAGATGCAAAAGACGCAGGTGCTAAAGTAGTAGGTTCAGGACGTTCTGATTATCCAAATCAAATCAATAATGTTCTTGCATTCCCTGGTATATTCAGAGGAGCTTTAGATGCTCATGCTACTGAAATAAATGAAGATATGAAAGTTGCTGCTGCCTATGCAATAGCTAATGCTATAGATGAAAATGAACTTTCAGAAGATAATATAATTCCAAAACCTTTTGATGAAAAAGTTCAAAGAATGGTTGCTGAAGCCGTAAAAAAAGCAGCCATAGAAAGTAATGTTACAAAATAGACTAACTTTGCCACGCCCACTTCAAGAAAATAAATTATAAGTATAAAACTTAAAAGCATAGGATACTCAAAATCCTATGCTTAACTTCTCTCATCTATGTTTATTACTACCTAGTACCTTATAAATCAATCTTTTAACTTTATTGATCTGTATGTACAACTTCTAAATCACCAAATCTACTGAATTGACCAAGCCATGCCATTTTAACAGTCCCAACTGGACCATTTCTTTGTTTGGCAATTATACATTCAGCAACTCCTCTATCTTCTGATTCTTTATTGTAATATTCATCTCTATATAAGAACATAACTACATCGGCATCCTGCTCTATAGAACCAGATTCTCTTAAGTCCGAAAGCATAGGTCTATGATCAGCTCTTTGCTCTGGTGCACGTGATAGCTGAGATAATGCAATTACCGGGCATTGCATTTCTTTTGCTAAAGCTTTTATGGATCTTGAAATTTCAGATACTTCTTGTTGTCTATTTTCTGATGACGAACCAGACATTAATTGAAGGTAGTCTATTAAAATTAAGTCTATACCATATTCCATCTTTAACTTTCTACACTTAGATCTCATTTCCATAACAGATACTCCAGCAGTATCATCTATATATATCTTAGCCTTTGATAAAGGACCTGTAGCCCTAGCTATACTTTCCCAGTCTTGATCATCTAATGTCCCTGTTCTAAGCTTAAGCATATCTACATTAGCTTCTGAACATAACAGCTTATATGCTAATTGTTCTTTTGACATTTCCAGAGAAAATATAACTACACTTTTCCCTTCCCTTAATGCAGCATTCTCTGCAATATTTAATGCAAAAGTTGTCTTTCCCATAGAAGGTCTTGCTGCAATTAGAACCATGTCTCCTTTTTGAAACCCTGAAGTTTTGGCATCTAAATCCTTTATACCTGAACCAACACCAGTAATTTCTCCACGATTATTAAATAATCTTTCAATTTCAAGAAATCCTCTTTCTAATACAACATTTAAAGGTTCAAAATCACTACTAGTTCTTTTTTCAGCTATATCAAAGATTTTCTTTTCTGCCTTATCTAAGACATTTGCTACTTCACCTTGTTTATTATAACTATCTTCAATTATCGAAGTAGATGCTTTAATAAGCTTTCTTAGTGTTGATTTTTCTTCGACTATTTTTATATATGATGATAAGTTTGCTGTAGTTGGTACTGAAGAACTTACTTCTGTAATATAAGTAACTCCTCCAGCTTTTTCTAATAAATCATTTGATTTTAAATATTCAAGTAATGTTAATAAATCTACAGCTGTATCATTCTTAAACATTTCAAAAATAGCTTTGAATATGATCTTATGACCATCTCTATAAAAATCATTTTCTTCTAATCTTTCAGCTACTTGAACTATTGCACTTTTATCAATAATCATAGAACCAATTACAGACTGCTCTGCCTCAATGCTCTGTGGCAAACTTCTCATAACCGAATCTTCCAAAAAAACTCCTCCGTTCTAACCTTCAAATACTATGTTTACTAATTCATCTATATTACTTACTGCATTTACTTCTATATCTGTTAACTCCTTAGGAATTTCTCTTTCATTATCCTTTGGTACTAAAACCAAGTTTATTCCTTTTCTTCTAGCACCATATATCTTTTCAAATATTCCACCTACAGGTTTTACCTTTCCTCTTAAAGATATTTCACCTGTTACTGCAACATCTTGTCTTATAGGCTTTTCTAATAAAGAACTCATTATGCATAAAGTTATAGCTGCACCTGCTGAAGGTCCATCTATTTTACCTCCACCGATCACATTTACATGTATATCATAATCTTTAATATCTTTATCTGTAATTTTTCTTATTACTGAAGCTGCATTAAATACTGAATCCTTTGCCATAGACCCTGCTGTTTCATTGAATCGTACTATTCCAGCTCCCTTTTTTCTTGCTGGAAAAACAGTAGATTCTATCTCTATTGTTGAACCTAGAAAACCACTTACTCCTAGACCATAAATATGACCTATTTCAGGTTGTTTTTTCTTATCATCTCTTTCAAAAGGTATATATCTTCCTATAGAAATAATCTCTTCAACATTCTTTAAAGTTATTTCTATATCTTTAACACCTTTAGCTTTATATAAAGCTAAACCATAAGCATCTGTTAATATATTTACAGCTTTTCTACCTTCTATAGTATATCCACTTATAAGTTTTGCCACCCCATCTTCTAATGTTACCCCTAACTTCTTAGCCGCATTTGAAACAATCACTTCAATATCGCTAGCTGATAGTGGTTCAAAATATACTTCCGTACATCTTGATCTTAATGCAGAGTTTAATTCACCTGGTTCTCTTGTTGTAGCACCAATTAAAAGAAAATCTGCTGGTGCTCCATTATCAAATAAATATTTAATATACTTAGGAATTGATTCATCATCTGGATCATAATATGATGATGAAAATTCAACCCTTTTATCTTCTAAAACTTTTAATAACTTATTTTGAAGTATATTATCAAGTTCACCAATTTCATCAATAAATAATATACCTCCATGAGCCTCTGTAACTAATCCTGGTTTTGGTTCAGGAACTCCTATTTCTGCTAAATCTCTTTTACTTCCTTGATATATAGGATCATGTACTGAACCTAATAAAGGATTTGTAATTTCTCTTGGATCCCATCTTAAAGTAGTACCATCAACTTCTACAAATTTAGAATCTTCATCAAAAGGAGTATATGACATCTTTTTAGCTTCTTGTAATGCTAATCTAGCTACAGTAGTTTTTCCTACCCCTGGTGGCCCATATAGAATTATATGTTGAGGATATGGTGAAGACAGCTTTGATAAAAGTGACTTTACAGCTCTCTCTTGACCAATTACTTCATCCAGACTTTCAGGTCTTAAAAGACTCATAATATTCTTACTTGTAACTTTATTATCTAAATCTACTAAATTATCATATTTCTTTTTTGTTTTAGTATTTTCAGATCCCTTTTGTTTCTTTATTATAGATAGTCTTACCTCATCTACGTACTTTTCTTGTTTTTCAATTATTGCTTTTTCAACTTTAGCTTCAACTTGACCTTGAACATATCTCTTAGCAATGCAATCTACTATATGTCCAACAGTATCTTCTAACACTTTGTCTAATTCTTCTACTGATGGTACGCTTTGAATTCCATTGCCATCTGATGCTATCATATTTAAAGCATAAATTCTTTCGCATATATTTGTAGATGAAACATATTTCTGAAGTTTATACTTAACTGTTCTAGCTCTCACAGCACCTCTATCTAATACATTTTCTAATATATCAAATAAAGCACTAACTTGAGAATCTATTGATAAATCTTCATTTAAAATATCTTTCAAAAAATTCATTCCATCTAAATTGTTCATTATTATTCCTCCTTAACTATTGTGGGATAATAACTACCTTCATCTTAGTTGATACTTCTGGATATAACTTAACTTCTATTTCATAAGTGCCAGATACCTTTATTGTATCCATAACAATTTTTTTCTTATCTACTTCTACTTTAAATTGTTTTTTTATTTCTGCTGCTATATCTTTACTTGTTATTGCACCAAATAACTTTCCATTTTCGCCTAACTTAGTAGTTATTTTTATTTCCTTGCCCTTTAATTCATTAGCTACCTTTTGAGCTGCTTCAATTTCAGCTAATTTCTGTTTTCTTTCATTTTCTTTTTTATTATTAAGTATGTGTAAATTTGCATCAGTTGCTTCTTCTGCTAATTTTCTTGGAAATAAATAATTTCTAGCATACCCATCAGAAGTATTTATAACTTCACCTTTTTTGCCTATTTTCTTTACATCTTGTAATAAAATTACCTTCATAATTATTCTCCTATCTTTAAATATTTTTTTATAGATTCTTTAAGCATATTTTTAGCCTCCTGAAGGCTTATTCCTTGCAATTTAGTTGCTGCTATATTCATGTGTCCTCCACCACCTAAGGCTTCTAGTACAACCTGAACATTTATATCTCCTACAGATCTTCCACTAATATATATATCGCCTTTTATTTGAGCTAAAACAAAACTCACTTTTATTCCTGATATATTTAATAATTCATCTGCTGCCTTTGCAACTATTACTGAATCAACATTATTAGGACATATAGCAATAGCTGTTTTTTTATCATAATTAACATCTGCAGACTTTATAGTCTCTGCTATAGTTAAATAATCTTCCAAGTTATCAGTAAACATATTTTTAACTTCGATAGTATCTGCTCCTTTATTTTTCAAAAATGAAGCTGCATCAAAAGTCCTTACTCCAGTTTTTAATGAAAAGCCCTTAGTATCCATGAAAATTCCTGCTAAAAGGCCTTCAGATTCATCTTTTGATATTTTAGGTTTATCCATTATATACTGGATTATTTCTGTTATCATTTCAGCCGTTGATGATGCATAAACCTCAATATAATTCAACATTGTTCCTTGAATTATATCAGCACTTCTTCTATGATGATCTATTATTACTTTTCTCTTTGCTCTTTCCACTATACTTATATTGCTTACATAACTTTTATTATGCACATCAACTATAATCACTAAAGATTCATCATCTAAATAAGCATTTGCTTCTTCAAATGATATAAACCTTCCTTTATACTTATCTTGCTTTTGTAGTTTTTTCAAAAAATACTCTATTGCACTAACATCATTATTGAGTATAATACTACAATCCTTACCTAATTGTCTAATTATTGATGATAGTGCAACCGCTGACCCAAAGCAATCCATATCCGGATTCTTATGTCCCACTATAAATACTTTACTACTATCATATATTAATTCTTTTAAAGCATGAGATACAACCCTAGCTCTTACTCGAGTCCTTTTTTCTAACTCTTTAGAATTTCCACCAAAAAATTTCAAGTCTTCATTACTTTTTATAACTACCTGATCTCCGCCTCTTCCTAATGCTAACTCTTTTGCAGTTGTTGCAAAAGCATTATTTTCATATGGAGAAATTCCGCCTCTACCTATCCCGATACTTAAAGTCAATTCTAATCTATTACCTTTATTTATTTTTGATATTTCTTCTAAAATTGTAAATTTACTTTCAATCTCTTCCTGTAAGTATCTCTCTTGAACAGATAAAACATATTTATTATTATCATATTTCTTTATCATAGCATTGAGCCTGACAGCATAAGCATTAATTCTTCTTTCAACTTCAGCTACTACCAATGGCTTATCGTTTTCATTAGTCATATCTAATGCTTCACTTAAATTATCTACTTCTATTAAAAATATACTTTCCTTAATATTGTCTTTATTATTAACTACCCCTGTAAAGTCTGTTATATCATCAAAGTATACTATTATAAATCGATGATTATCTTGAAAAACTTTATTACTCTTTATATCATATAATCTATTATTTATTCTTAATCTTTGCTTATATGATATTTTACTTTTTAATAATTTTTCAATATTTATTTCTCTTATAACATCAACTATATCTTGATCTACTTTCACGTTATTTTTTATACATTTTTCAAATAAGTTGTTAAACCAAATTAATTTTCCAGCCTCATTAACAATAATAGTCGGTACTAATAAATTATTTAAATTTTCACCTATAGCATTATTTATAATACCAGTAAAATTATTTATATCTTTATCTCTCTTTTTCAAATAAAATATTATAAATATATTTTCAATTAAAAATAATGTTAACATTACCGTAAATAATATATTTATTTCATAATACAAACATACAACTATACTTATAAAGAAAATTATACTTATTATATAAAGTAAAATATTTTTGAGCTGCTTCATATTTAGCCTCCTAATAACTTCACTCTCTTCTATTTGAAATATAATTTCTTAATTCACTAAGACTTTTACTTTCTTTTTCTATATCATCTTCAGCCTTTATTCCCAATTCTAACTTTTTCTTCATCACATGATCAATTTCAGGTAATGAATATCCTAGTTTTCTGCCTAATATATAAAAAATCATAATTCCACCTGAAATGCATTCTAAAATAGCCTCTTGAGCAACATTATTACCTTTAGTTAATAGCTTAAAAAACTCTCCAACAATACAAACTAATTCAGCCTTTAAACTTTCTATAATTTTAACATTTGACATAATATTCAGTTCTTTATGCTTCATTATTTTTCACCCCAATTTTATTTTGTATATATATTGTAGTTTTTTTTTTTTCTTAATGCAAGAATGCCTGATAAGTTTATTACATTTTTTGTAACAAAAAAATGTAACTCCTAAAATAAAAACAAAGTGCCTGATTCCACACTTTTTAGTACAGAGAACGACTTTGTTAAGCCATGCAAAAGGTTATAAAAGAAATTTTGTTTTTTCATTCTTTTGGAGTACTCTAATTATTTTTAACGTATTGAACAACTTACATACCAAAACCAATAATATCAGTGTTGGCTCTAAAAAAATCCAAAATTTTCTATACGTTAAAAAAAGCATTGCTAATTGATTTAAAATCACTTAGACAATGCTCTCTTTATTTACTACTATTCAGTTGTGAATGGTAATAATGCTATATTTCTTGATCTCTTAATTGCTACTGTTAATTGTCTTTGGTGCTTAGCACATGTTCCTGAAATTCTTCTTGGTAATATCTTACCTCTTTCAGTTACATACTTTCTTAACTTAGCAACATCTTTGTAATCTATATTTTCAGCTTTATCTACGCAAAAAGCACATACTTTTCTCTTAGATCTTCTCATCTTACCACCTGGTCTTCTGCTATCTCTCACGATACTTACCTCCTTACCTCGAAATTTAGAATGGCATATCTCCATCATCTACCGGAGTTATGTCGTCATTGAAGCTTCCACCGCCAAACGCATCGTTCTTTGGTTGAGCCGAATAATCAACGTTATCATATCCACCATTAAATGAATCTGCATTGTCTCTACTATTGTTAGAACCAATGAACTCAAAACTATCTACAGCAACATCTGTTGTATATCTTTTTGTTCCATCTTGAGCATCGTAGCTACCTGTTCTAATACTTCCAGTGACAGCTATCTGTCTACCTTTAGTTAGATATTGTGATATTGTTTCAGCTGTTTTACCAAATGCTACGCAATTAATAAAATCTGTTTCATCCTTCTTAAATTGTCTATTTACTGCAACAGTAAATCTACTTACAGCAGTTCCACTTCCTGCAGCGAATCTCAATTCAGGATCTTTTGTAAGTCTTCCTATAAGAATAACCTTATTCATTACAATACCTCCAATTAAGCTTCTTCTTTAACGATTATATGTCTGATAACTCCATCAGTAATTCTGAAAACTCTATCTAATTCCTTTGGTAATTCTGAACCAGCAGTAAAGTTAACTAATGTATAGTAACCTTCGTTTACTTTTGCAATTTCATAAGCAAGCTTTCTCTTACCCCAGAAATCTACATTTTCAACAGTTCCACCACCATTTTCAATTACACCCTTGAACTTTTCGATGTTAGCTTTTACAGTTTCTTCATCAAAAGATGGGTTTAGTATGAATATAGTTTCGTACTTTCTCATCTATTTCACCTCCTCCCCTCGGACTAACGGCTGTGCTTTGCACAGCAGGGATTACATTTTAATATTTTAACATTTATATATTTATTTTTCAAGTTTTTTTTACTATTCTTGTTCTTTCACAATTTTTTTAGCACCTTTTACAAACTTACTTCTTGGAATCATTACAATTCTTCCACATCCAGTACACTTTATTTTTATATCTGCTCCTAATCTAATAACTTCAAATTCATTACTTCCGCATGGATGTTGTTTTTTCATTTCTACAATATCACCTAAATCAAAGCTATCTATCATTATTTTTCCCTCCAGACTATTATTTATTTATATAAAACTTCTACTTTATAGTTTCAAATCCGCTTTCACTTTTATGATAAACATTCTTATATTCTACTATAGAATCTTCTATTATTTTATTAACATCTTCTACCTTTTCAAACCTCGTACAAATCCCGCAGCTTTGTGTTATTGATGTAGGTGTCGGCATTATTCTAAACTCAAATTTTTTTTTCTTTAGTATCTTTTCTGCATTCATTGCATCAAAAGTATTTTTATAAACAAATATATAATATTCCATCTTTTTCTCCTTGCTTATTTATTATATTTTCTATTATATATAATTTTTTTCTTTAATAAAACTAATTACTATCTTATATTTAATATAAAAAACACTTTTCCTAATTTCAAATATATATTATATTATTTTTAAAGTTAATTTTTATTTTAGAAGGTGTATTTATGAATATTTATTTAGATAATGCTAGTACTACTTTTCCAAAACCCAAAGTAGTAGCTGATTCAATATATAACTATATTACTAATATAGGTGGTAATGCAAATAGATCCGGTTCTTCAAATTCACTAGATAGTAGCAGATATTTATTAATAGCTCGTGAAAAAATAGCTAATTTCTTTAATTATGAAAAATCTAGTAATGTAATTTTTACCAACAATATCACTACATCCTTAAACATCTTAATAAAAGGTTTACTAAAATCTGGTGACCATGTTATCTCTTCAACAATGGAACATAACTCCATACTTCGTCCTTTAAATGAATGCTCTAATTATAATATTGAAGTAACATTAGTAAAAGCAAATAAAACAGGTTTTATAAATCCTCTAGATATAGAAAAAAATATTAAACTAAATACTAAATTAATTATTATATCTCATGCATCTAACGTAACAGGGTCAATTCAAGATATTCAGTCTATTGGACGTATTGCTAAAAAGCATAATATATTTTTTATTATAGATAGCGCTCAATCTGCTGGAGTTATTGATATTAATATGAGTAAACTAAATGCAGACGCTATTGCTTTCACAGGACATAAAAGTTTATTTGGGCCTCAAGGAATAGGTGGTTTTATAATTAATGATAGATTAAATGACTGTTGTTCTCCTCTTCTTACAGGTGGATCAGGTAGCTTATCACATTTACTTGAGCAACCTAATTTTTTACCTGATAAGTTTGAAGCAGGTACACTAAATATGCCTGGCATTATAGGATTAAGTAACGCTATAGATTTTATTCAACATATAGGTATTAATGAAGTTAAAGAAAAAGTTTCATTCCTTAGAGGAAAACTATTGGATGGAATCCTTAATCTTAGCAATCTTGAATTCTATGGTTCAATTAACAATACTGATTCAACTTCTTGTCTTTCGATTAATCATAAAACCTTAGATTCATCTGAATTATCCTATATGTTAATAAACGAAGGAATAAGTAATAGAGCCGGACTTCATTGTGCTCCTCTTGCTCATAAATCAATTGGCACTTATCCTAACGGAACTGTACGACTAAGTCTAAGTTATTTTAACTCAGTTAGTGATATTGATTTCACCTTAAGAACTCTTAATAAAATATGTACTGATTTTTAAGTATATATACCTCCTTACTTGGAAATAATTTCAACAAAGGAGGTTTTTTATGCATAATTTCTTTATTGATTCAACTCATTCTAATGCAGACGAAAAAATAGCAGATTACTTATTTTATCAATTAAAGGATATATACTTATCTAATCGTCAAATAGTTTTTTTATGTATAGGTACAGATAGATCTACTGGTGATTCATTAGGGCCTTTAATTGGGCATAAACTTCGAAATATAGAAAGTAATAATTTTTCTATTTATGGTTCTCTCTTAAATCCTGTTCATTCAAAAAATCTTAAAACTACTTTAAAAAAAATTAATGAGTTATATAATAATCCGTATATAATTGCTATTGACGCCTGCTTAGGTACTGCTAATAATATCGGAAAAATATTCATACGCAATTCACCAGTAAAACCTGGTTTAGCGTTAAATAAAGTTCTTCCCGAGGTTGGAGATATAAGTATTACTGGAAATGTTAATATATCAAGTGGTTTTGACTTTATAATACTACAAAATACTCGTTTATATACAGTAGTAAAAATTGCTGATGTTATTTCCAATGGTATTTACAATTTTATATTGAAGTGTAATAAGCTTAAAATTTCAAATAACAACTAACTATTCATATAAAATGAAAAGGTAATTTCTTAATTAAGAAATTACCTTTTCATTTTATATAATTTATTAATAATTACTTTTCTTTTGTATCAATACTTTTATTTATCGCTTCATTTAAAACACATACTTCCTCTTCTGAAAGATCATATCTAGAAATACCGTTATCTATAGGTTTAGCATATGTAGTACTTTCTTGTCTCCCATATATTCCAGTCAACATCACACCGTCATTATTTTCATCTAATATAGCAATAGAAAAGCTTAAGTCGCTTCCAACATCCTCAAAAGCCTTATATCTCATTATAGCAACCTTTTGAATACATTCTCTCATGTTATTTCTTATTTCATCACAACGTTCTAATGCTTCTTGTGATTTTTGATTTGATTTTTCAATATCATCTAAATGATTTATTATTAGCTCTTCTAAATTCTTACTTGATGTACCTCTCATTAACTTTCTATACCTATTTTCCACCTTATTAATAGATTTAAATAATATTATTATCAATATAAATAACAATAAAATTACTATTGTCATTGCTCCTAATATATAAGGAATATATTGAGTTAAACTATTAGCTATGTTTTCCAAAACCTTATTCATCCTTTCATATGTTTCACGTGAAACATTATAAATTAATAATATCTAAAATTCTTTGTAAATCTTCCTCCGAATAATATTCTATCTCTATTTTTCCTCTGTTCTTTTTATTGCTTAAATTAACCTTAGTACCAAAATACTCTTGCAACCTATCTCTTATGTCTCTATAATAAGAGTTTAACTCTTTAGTTGTCTTTTCTTTAGATTTATCATTATCAGTTAATAAATTTTTAACTATTCTTTCTATTTCTCTTACAGATAGTTTTTCATCTATTACTCTTTGAGACAATTCATATTGAATATCTCCATCAGCTATTGCTAATAATGCTCTTCCATGACCTTCTGATATGACACCTTCTATTAAATAAACTTGAACTCTTTCATCCAAATTAATTAATCTCATACTATTTGTTATTGCAGTTCTAGACTTACCTATTCTTTTGCTAAGTTCTTCTTGAGTCAACTTAAAATCAGATAATAATTTCTTATAAGCCATAGCCTCTTCAATTGGGTTTAAATCTTGTCTTTGAATATTTTCTATTAATGAAATTTCAAGAACTTGTTTATCAGATAAATCCATTATTATAGCTGGTACTTCTTTAAGCCCCAAGCTTTTAGCAGCTCTCCATCTTCTTTCTCCAGCTACTATAATATATTCATCTTGAACCTTTTTTAATATTAATGGTTGGATAATTCCATGATGTTTTATTGATTCTGCTAACTCTACAATCTTATCAGCATCAAAGTTTTTTCTTGGCTGTTCACTATTACTTTTAATTTTGTTTAAAGGCACTAAAAGATTATCACTTTTTTCTTTATTTATAGATTCTTCTGGAATAAGTGCGCCTAACCCTTTTCCTAATGAAAACTTTTTACTCACGCAAATCACCTACTACTCTTTATCTTGTCTTTCTAAAAATTCTTTTGTGAAATTCAAATAAGAATCCGCACCCTTACACTTTTCATCGTATAACATTATTGGAAGTCCGAAGCTTGGTGACTCTGCTAATCTAATATTTCTTGGAATTGTACTTTTATACATCAACTCCTTAAAATACTTTTGAACTTCTTTAAAAACTTCATTACTAAGATTCGTACGATAATCATACATTGTCATCAAAACACCTTCTATCTTTAAATCCTTATTTAAAGACTTCTTTACAAGTTGAATAGTGTTCATTAATTGACCCACACCTTCTAATGCATAAAATTCACATTGAATAGGAATTAGAACTGAATTACTACATGTTAATGCATTAATTGTTATCATTCCTAATGATGGCGGACAATCTATAAATATATAATCATATTTTGATTCTAATTTTTTTACCTTTTCTAATAATACTTGCTCTCTATCCTTTTTAGTAATCATTTCAACCTCAGCTCCAGCTAATTCCATAGTTGATGGAGCTATTGATAAATTTTGAATTAAATCACTTTTTATTATTACATCATCCAAAGATACATCAGTCGTTAGTACATCATACATTGATAATTCTAAATTTCTTTTGTCGATTCCTAATCCACTCGTAGTATTTCCTTGGGGATCTATATCTAGAGTCAAAACTTTATATCCTTCCATTGCTAAGTAAGAACATAAGTTGATATTGGTTGTTGTTTTTCCAACTCCACCTTTTTGATTGAATATACATATTACCTTCATAATATAAAGCTCTAAACTATAGAGCCAACACCCCCTTTCATATACTAATATTATATATATAAAAGATTAATATTAAAAGAAATTTTGTAAAAAAGAGGCCCTTTTTAGCCCCTTAAATCACATAAATAACATCATAACTTCTTTATTACAATGAATACCTATCATCAATACAAACTATCTTTTATCTCTACATAAAAAGAGGAATCATAAGTGACTATATGATTCCTTTTTTATTACTTCTTATTCTTAGGAATGTTTACTGTTATCTGTATACAATCTTCCTGTTCCGTAAACTTATATGCAGCTGGAATATTAAACTTATCAAATACTTGCTTTATTGTATTCACATATAACTTAGCTGGAAATACAGATTTTATTCTCTTTTTATCTTTATTATTGATTTCCTCACCTGCTAGTTTAAGCAATTCTTTATTTATAAGTTCTTCCGTCTTTTTTACATTTAGGCCTTGCTTAATAACTTTCTTTACAATCTTAACTTGAAGTTTCTCGTTAGGAAGCGTTAATAATGCTCTTGCATGTCTCTCAGTTAAATTATTTAATAAACAAAGTTCCCTTACTTTATCTGATAACTTAAGCAATCTAAGCTTATTAGCAATAGTTGATTGTTTTTTTCCCATTTTCTTCGCAATTTCATCTTGCGTAAAATGATGATCATTAATTAAGTTATAATATGCTTCAGCTTCTTCGATAAAGTTTAAATCTTCTCTTTGTAAATTTTCAAGTAATGCAATTTCTGCTGATTCAATATCCGAAATCTCAACAACTGAACAAGGAACCTCTGCTAACTCTGCTAATTTAGCTGCTCTAAGCCTTCGTTCTCCTGCTACTAATTCAAATATTTCTCCACGTTTTCTTACTGTTAAAGGCTGTATTATACCATATTCCTTAATAGATTGTGCTAATTCCTCTAACGCCCCATTATCAAAAAATTTACGAGGTTGATACATATTAGGAATTATATCTTTAGTTTTTATATTTATTATTTCATTACTCATATATACCCATCCTATCCTTTAACTTAAATAAAGTTTATTTTATCGGTTTTTTAGTTACTGTTCCTGCTTTTCTAGGATAACATTTAGGACATTCTTTCTTTTTACTAACTACTACTATATTATGTTTTAAATCTGTATCTTCTATTGTAACTTCAAGTACATCTTTTAACTTGCCACCTAAAACGCCTAATGCATTTGTAGAGTTTTTTAATTCCTCTTCAATAGCAGGTCCCTTAAGAGCTACAAAGTTTCCTCCAACCTTTACATATGGAAGACAAAACTCTGACAATACAGCCATATTAGCAACTGCTCTTGATGTTGCTACATCAAACTTTTCTCTTAATTCTGATTTTCTAGCTCCATCTTCAGCTCTAGAGTGTATAGTTATAACATTTTTTAAATCAAGTTCTTTTACAACTAAATTTAAAAAGTTAATTCTTTTGTTTAAAGAATCTAATAAAGTCACTTGTAAATCATCTCTCATTATAGCTATTGGTACTCCTGGAAACCCTGCTCCTGTTCCAACATCTATTAATGTTTTAGCATTCCTTATTTCTTCACTCTTAAAAGCTTTTATACAATCTATAAAATGCTTTTTAATAAATTCCTCATCTTCAGTTATAGCCGTAAGATTAATTTTTTCATTCCATTCCTGAACTAATCTCATATATTTGATAAATTTATTATACTTAGCTTCATTAAATTCCATATCTACATCATCTGAAGCTCTTTTTATTATATCGTAAAAACTCATATTAAACCTCCTGAGTTTTATTTATCTCTTTTTCCATATTGATGTTCTAAATAAATTAATAAAACTGATATATCAGCTGGAGAAACCCCTGAAATTCTTGATGCCTGCCCTATACTTACTGGTTTTATTTTAGCAAGTTTTTGAATTGCTTCTGTTCTTAAGCCCTTAACATCAGTATAATCAATATCCTCAGGTAAAAGTTTCTTTTCAAACTTCTTAAATTGACCAACTTGCTCTAATTGAGCACTAATATATCCTTCATACTTAGCAATTATATTTACCTCTTCACCAATGTCATCTCCTAAATCTACTCTTTCTGGATCTAACGGTGCTAATGAGAAGTAATCTAATTCAGTTCTCTTAATTAATTCATAAAACTTTGTTGGTTTCTTTAATTCTGCTGAATTTAATGATACTAAAAATTCATTAACTTCTTTCTTATTAGTTACTTGAAGATTTTTTAAACGTTCAACTTCATTTTCTATATTTTCTTTTCTTTCTAAGAACTTATCGTATCTTTCTTCACTAACCAACCCGACTTTACGTCCTATTTCAGTCAATCTAAAATCAGCATTATCTTGTCTTAATAATAATCTATATTCTGCTCTAGATGTCATCATTCTATATGGTTCATTCGTTCCCTTAGTTACTAAATCATCAATTAATACTCCAATATAGGCATCTGAACGTGTTAATATTAGTGGTTCTTTACCCTTAACTTTTAATGCTGCATTTATACCTGCAATTATTCCTTGTCCACCTGCTTCTTCATATCCTGAGCTGCCATTTAATTGCCCTGCACCATATAATCCAGATATATTTTTAAACTCTAAAGTTGGCTTTAATTGAGTAGGATCTATTGAATCATATTCAATAGCATAAGCTGTTCTCATCATCTCAACATTTTCAAGTCCTGGTAAAGTTCTTAACATCTGTATTTGAACATCTTCTGGTAAAGATGAGCTCATACCACCAACATACATTTCTAAAGTATCTTCTCCTTCTGGTTCTATAAATATTTGATGTTGGCTTCTATCTGGAAACCTCATTATCTTATCTTCTATTGATGGACAATATCTTGGACCTATTCCTTTAATTGAACCATTATATATAGGTGATCTATGAATATTATCTTCTATAATTTTTCTGGTTTTTTCATTAGTATACGTTAGATAGCATGAAACTTGTTCTCTATCTATATTATCACTCATAAATGAAAAAGGTACGATTTTATCATCCCCTGTTTGCTCACTCATCTTTGAAAAATCAATGCTTCTTTTATTAATTCTTGCTGGTGTACCAGTTTTGAATCTTCTTAAACTAATATCTAAATCTAATAATGACTGAGATAAATCATTTGCTGGGAATAATCCATTTGGTCCTCCACTATATGATACATCTCCAATTATAATTTTTCCTCGTAAATATGTACCTGTAGCTAATATTACAGCCTTGCACTTATATGCAGCACCATTTCTAGTTACTACTCCACATACTTTATTATCCTCAACTAACAGCTTAGTTACTTCTATTTGTTTAACTTGAAGATTTTCTTGTTTTTCTAAAACAGTTTTCATTCTCTGTTGATATTTCATTTTATCTGCTTGTGCTCTTAATGAATGTACAGCTGGACCTTTTGATGTATTTAACATTCTTGATTGGATAAATGTATGATCTATATTTACCCCCATTTCTCCACCTAATGCATCTATTTCTCTAACTATATGTCCTTTAGCTGTTCCTCCAATATTAGGATTGCAAGGCATCATACCTATTGCATCTAAACTTATTGTACACACTAATGTATTTAATCCCATTCTAGCACAAGCTAATGAAGCTTCACATCCTGCATGACCAGCACCAACAACGATTATATCAAATTCTCCTGCACTATATTCCATACTTTAACCCTACTTTCCTACACAGAATTCACTAAATATTTTATTTACTAAATCCTCTTCTAATTCTGAACCAGTAATTTCTCCTAATGCCTTTAATGCTGCTGTTACATATATAGAAATTAAATCTAAAAATTCATTTGCTTTTACCTTATCTTCAGCTAATTCACAATTTTCCAAAGCTCTATAAAGTGCTTGTTTATGTCTACTATTTGAAATTATTAGACTTTCAGTATCAACTTCCCCATCAAAGAACATATCCTTTATCTTTGATTTTAAATCATCTAATCCAAAACCTGATTTAGCTGATATCTTAATAATATTATCTAAATCTTTTATTGCATCTTCATTAATTTTGCTTTCTAAATCCACCTTATTTAATAGAACAATGTACTTTTTATCTTTTAATCTTTCTAAAATTTCTCTGTCTTCATCGTCTAATTTTCTTGATGAATCTAAAACAAATATAACTAAATCTGCTTCATTCATTTTTTCTCTAGACTTCTCCACTCCGATTTGCTCTACTATATCATCAGTTTCTCTAATACCTGCTGTATCTATAACTTTAACTGGAATTCCATCTAAGTTTATAAACTCTTCAATAACATCTCTAGTTGTACCTGGTATATCCGTAACAATAGCTCTTTTTTCTTTTAATAACGCATTTAATAAAGACGATTTACCTACGTTTGGCTTTCCAACTATGGTAAGTTTTAATCCATCCCTAATAATTCGTCCCTCATCTGCATTCTTTAATAATAAGTTCATTTCATTTTTTGCCTTAGATAGTTGTTCAATTATTCTTATAGGAATACTTTCATCTACCTCTTCATCATCTTCTGTAAAATCAACCGAATACTCAATTAAAGCAAGGGTATTTAACATATACTCTCTTAATTTATTTATTTCTCTTGAAAGATATCCAGAACTTTGCATAACAGCAGACTTCATTGATAAATCAGTTTTAGCTCTTATAATATCCATAACAGCTTCAGCCTGACTTAAATCAATTCTTCCATTTAAAAACGCTCTTTTAGTAAACTCTCCAGGCTCTGCAATTCTTGCTCCAGACTTAATAATTTCCTGTAATACTCTATTAGTTGATGTAACTCCACCATGACAATTTACTTCAACAACATCCTCAGCTGTAAAGCTTTTGGGTCCCTTCATATAGCTAATGATAACCTCATCAATTACTTCAGTATCATCTATATTATGTATATGACCATATTTCATAGTATAAGTTTTCATTTCCTTAACACTTGATTTATTTACACCTTTGAAAATTCTATCTATTATATCTAAACATTTATCTCCAGATACTCTTATTATAGAAATACCACCCTCCCCTATTGGAGTTGAAATACCGCAAATAGTATCAAATTCTTTCATTTGTCATCCTCCTAAGAAGTTTTTATTATATTATTGTACTTCTATTTAAACTACTATACATTTTACAAAACAATAATAAATAAGTCAAAAAATAAACTGTTATAAAATCAACCATTTTAGTTAATTTTATAACAGCTTTTTAATCTACTTAACATCTATTACAACGCGTCTATGTGGTTCTTTTCCTTCACTATAAGTAATAACATACTTACTATCTTGAAGTGCTGAATGTATAATTCTTCGTTCATATGGGTTCATTGGCTCAAGTTTAAAAGGCTTTCTATTTTTAATAGCCTTATTAGCAGCTTTTTGAGCAACTCTTATTAATGTTGCTTCTCTTTTTTCTCTATAATTTTCAGCATCCAATATTACTCTTCTATACTCCATATTATGTTCCTTATTGATTACTAAAGAAATTAAATATTGTAATGCATCAAGGGTTTCCCCCCTATAACCTATAACTACTCCCATCTTAGGTCCAACTAAGTTAATATATATATTATTTTTTTCTTCTTTAATTAATATCTCTGCTTGTATATTCATTTTTTCTAAAATATCACTAATGAAAGATTTTGCTTCTTTTATATAGTCCTTTTCTATAGCAGTTATTTTAACTCTAGCTGGTTTACTTCCTATTAAATTTAAAAATCCTTTTGCCCCTTCATCAATAATGTTAACCTCAACTTCATCTTTTGTAAGATTCAATTGTTCCAAAGCTTTTTTTATAGCTTCATCTACAGTCTTTCCAGTCATATCAATTGATTTCATACCATATCATCCACCTTTAATTGTGTTAAGCTATATGATTTTTACTTTTTTTTCTTTTTCTTTTTATTGTTATCATAGTCCGGCATAACGAACTTAGGCGCTCTTGCTGCTTCTTTGGCTGCTTGCTGTTCAAGAACTTCTTTTTTCTTTTGCATTGCAGGTTTATAATTAATAAAATATGTTGTTACTAACTGTATTAATCCACCTAAAACCCAGTATATAACTAATATAGACTTGAAATTTAATGCCATGAACCCCATCATTAATGACATACCAATATTCATTGGAGCCATATTCATAGAACCTTCTCCATTATTTGGAGTAGCTTTGGTCATTAAATATGATGGTAAATAAGTTGATAATGCTGCCAACACAGGTAAGATAAATAACCTGTCCGGAGCTCCTAAATCTTTAATCCATAAAAATGATCCTGATATATCCATATTATAAAATGCATAATATAAAGCCATTAATATAGGTAATGGTAGTAACGCTGGCAAACATCCTCCAGTCATACTAACATTTCTTTCTTTATAAAGCTTCATTAATTCAGCATTAGCTTTCTGTGGATCATTTTTATATTTTTCCTGAAGTTTTTTCACTTCTGGCTGAATTTCCTGCATTGCTCTATTAGACTTTGCAGACTTTATGTTAAACGGTAGTAAACATCCTCTAATAATAACAGTTAATATTGTTATTGCTAATACATACGCTGTACCACTATCAGCTGGAACTCCCAATCTAACAACAAAATTATATAGCCATTCAAATATTACAACAAAAAACTTTGTAATTGGCTCAAATAACGTCATCATATACTCTATTCCTCCTCCAAAACACTATTCTATTTTAACGGATCGAATCCCCCTGTACTAAAAGGATTACATTTCAAAATTCTCCATAATGACATTATCCCTCCCTTTAATGCACCATACCTTTCAATGGCCTCAATAGCATATTCAGAACAAGTTGGTATATATCTACATTTTGGCGATGTCCTTGGAGAAATATTCTTCCTATAAAATCTAATTATTTTTATTAGTATTCTTTTCATTATCATTATATAAGCCTGCTTTCTTTAATAAGCTTTCTACTGCTCTATCGACTTGATGATAATCCTTTCCCTTTATATTAGTTCGTGCAACAAATATAAAATCATATCCTGTCTTTAATTTATCTGTCTTTATTCTATAGCTTTCAGTAATTAATCTTTTACATCTACTACGGATAACGCTATTTCCAACTTTTTTGCTTACTGAAATCCCTACCTTATTATAATAAAGTGAATTTTTATCTTTATTATTTTTATTCTTAAACACATATAAAACTAAAACATTATTAGCTATTGATCTTCCGCGTCTATATACTATTCGAAATTCATTGTTCCTTTTCAATCTATAAACCATAGATATCTTCTACTCCTTTTTTTCCTGCATTTGCAGAAAAAAGGCCACAATCTGCGGCCCTTATGCTGTTAATTTTTTTCTACCTTTTTGTCTTCTCTTTTTAAGAATATTTCTTCCAGACTTAGTCTTCATTCTTTTTCTGAAACCATGTTCTTTTTTTCTTTGTCTCTTTTTAGGTTGGTATGTCATGAACATTATCAATGCACCCCCTTTGATTAAAATTTTTTTATAGTAAAAACTATATACTTCTTTTTATTACTAATTAATTATATATATATCACCTAAAAGTGTCAAGATAGTACTTATCTGTTGATAATTAAACTATATAATGTGTTTTTTTGTGGATAACTTATTGTAACCTCTTATTCTAATATGATATTATAATAAATGGATTGTGAATAACTAATCTCAAACACAAAGTTATCCACAGCTGTGGACAATTTTGTGTATAACTTGTTACATTATATTTTATATTTTTTATTTAATTATAACTGTAACTTCTATTTTTATTGACTTTACAATCATTTATGTAATGTTTATAATATAATTTCAACATATGTTGATAACTTTATTAATATTAACTATATTATATATTATCAACACATGTTAATAACTTTTAATAACATTATTAACATAACATACACGTAAAAGAAAATATGTTAATAACTCTGTTAATAATTTTTAATACATAATTATAATAATTTTTTTTGGAGGATAATAGATGGAAACTGATCTAAATGAACTATGGCAAAAAACGTTAAATATTATAAAAGGAGAAATGAGTGAAGTAAGTTTTAATACATGGATAAAAAGTTGTGAACCTATTTCAATTTCCTCCGATACAATAAAGATTAGTGTTCCTAACTCCTTCACCCAAGACATTTTAGAAAAAAGATACAAGGATTTAGTTGCTAATTCTATAAAAGTTGTATGTTCGAAATTATTTAAAATTGAATTTCTAATTTCATCAGATTTAAATTTAGACGATATAAAAAAAGAAACAAAAGTAATTCCCCAAAAAAATAAATCAATTATTGTAAATGATGAAATGTCAACTACATTAAACCCAAAATATACTTTTGATTCTTTTGTTATAGGAAATAGTAATAGATTTGCACACGCTGCATCGCTTGCTGTAGCTGAAGCCCCAGCCAAAGCGTATAATCCACTTTTTATCTATGGAGGTGTTGGATTAGGAAAAACTCATTTAATGCATGCAATCGGTCATTACATATTACAAAACAATCCAAATGCAAAAGTCGTTTATGTTTCATCAGAAAAGTTCACTAATGAACTAATTAATTCTATAAAAGATGATAAAAATGAAGAATTCAGAAATAAATATCGAAATGTTGATATCTTATTGATAGATGATGTTCAATTTATTGCAGGTAAAGAAAGAACTCAAGAGGAATTTTTCCATACTTTTAATGCTCTACATGATGCGAATAAACAAATAATTCTATCATCAGATAGACCACCAAAAGAAATTCCTACATTAGAAGATAGACTTCGTTCTAGATTTGAATGGGGGCTAATTGCAGATATTCAAATTCCTGATTTTGAAACAAGAATGGCAATTCTAAAAAAGAAAGCTGAAGTTGAAAAATTAAATGTAGCTAATGAAGTAATGATTTATATCGCTACAAAGATTAAATCAAATATAAGAGAACTTGAAGGTGCTCTTATTAGAATTGTAGCTTATTCTTCATTAACTAATCGTGAAATAACTGTTGATTTAGCTTCCGAAGCTTTGAAGGATATTATTTCTAAAAAGCAAGGAAAAAATATTACTATAAATTTAATTCAAGATATAGTTTCTAGTTATTTTAATCTAAGAATCGAAGATTTGAAATCTCAAAGAAGAACTAGAAATGTAGCTTATCCTAGACAAATCGCAATGTATTTAAGTAGAAAATTAACAGATATGTCTCTACCAAAAATAGGTGAAGAATTTGGAGGACGTGATCATACAACTGTTATTCATGCATACGAAAAAATATCTGATAATCTTAATACAGATGAAAATTTGCAACATACTATTGAAACTATTACTAAGAAGCTTACTCAAAATTAATTAACACTTGTTAATAATAACTATTTAATATCTTGTGGATAAATATTAAAAAGTTGTATTTATGTTAATACTGTGGATAAGATACTATTTTATTTACCAACTTATCCACACTATTTTTTTTTCGTTTTTTATTGAAAATACTATGTTTGAGCTACTTATCAACAAATCCACAGCCCCTACTACTACTATTACTAAATATATTATTTATCTAATCTATATAATATAAAAATTATTATGTTAATAACTTAGGAGGTCTTTATATGATTTTTATATGTCAAAAACAAAAACTTCAAGAAGGAATATTAATAGCTCAAAAAGCTATTACTGGAAAATCTACAATGCCTATACTTGAGGGAATTTATATCAATGCATCAAATAATCAATTAACACTAATTGGATCTGATATGGATGTTTCAATTCAAACAAAAGTTGAAGCTGATGTTTTACAGGAAGGATCTATTGTTATAGATTCAAAAATATTTGGAGAAATTATTAGAAAGTTACCTAATTCAGATATTAGAATAGAAATAATCGAAAATGATACAGTACAAATAACTTGTGAAAAATCTGTATTTAACGTGGTATATATGAATGCTGATGAATTTCCTAAGCTGCCTCAAATAGATGAAACAAAACAAATTCAAGTACCTCAAAATATATTAAAAAATATGATTAAGAGTACATCATTTGCTATAGCGCAAGATGAAACTAGACCTATATTACAAGGAATTTTATTTGAAATTAAAGATAAAAAGTTAAATTTAGTTGCACTTGATGGATATAGACTAGCAATAAAAAGTGAATATTTAGATAGTGACTTTGACTTAGATATAGTTATTCCAGGAAAAACATTAAATGAAGTTGCTAAAATATTAGAAGATACTGATTCAATGGTAAATATAACATTTACTAATAATCATATATTATTCAATTTAGATGAAACTAAAGTTATTTCAAGATTACTAGATGGTAAATATGTTAATTACAATTCATTATTACCACAAGAATATAAATTATTAGTTGAAGTTAATAGGCAGCAATTACAAAATTGCATTGAAAGAGCATCACTTATGGTTAAAGAAGGAAATACTAACCTTATAAAATTAGATATAAAAGAAGACATGATTGTTATCACTTCTAATTCTCAATTGGGAAAAGTTAGAGAAGAGGTGGCTATTAATTTGCAAGGAGAAGAGATAGAAATTGCATTTAATTCAAGATATTTAATTGATGTTTTAAAAAGTATGGAAGATGAAGTGATTTTACTAGAAATGACATCTAGTGTTACTCCTTGTGTTATAAAGGCTAAAAATTCAAGTTCATACAAATATTTAGTTTTACCAGTAAGATTAATAAGATAGGAGGAATGCATAAATTTCGAATATTTATGCAAAAAGGAATATTGATAGATATAAAGATTAATACAGACTTTATTAAATTAGATTCATTTTTAAAATGGGCAGGAATTGCATCTTTAGGAAGTGAAGCGAAAATATATATAGCTGATGAATTAGTAAAAGTAAATGGAGAAATTTGCACTCAAAGAGGAAAAAAAATTAAAATAAATGATATTGTTAGTTTCGAAGGAGAAGATTATAGAGTTATTTAAAGATTAGGTAATTTCATAATTGTTTGTTTTGATACTTAATATGATATAATTATATAGGTGTTATATATGTTTATAAAAAAATTAATGTTAATGAATTATAGAAATTATGAAAATTTAAATATTGATTTTTGCAAAAATGTTAATGTATTTATTGGAGATAATGCACAAGGAAAAACTAACGTTTTGGAAGCAATTTATTATGCTGCTTTTGCAAAATCGCACAGAACTTCAAAAGATAAGGAATTAATAAATTGGAATGCTAATCGATCATTTATAAGTTTAAGTGTTGGTAAAGAACGATTAGATAAAAAAATAGATATAGCTATTTTAAAAGATGGAAAGAAAGCTATTACAATTAATTCTATTAAGATTAATAAGATTGGAGAGCTATTTGGAAATTTTAATGTAGTTATGTTTTCACCTGAAGATTTAAAAATAATTAAAGAATCACCAGGCTTGAGAAGAAAGTTTATTGATATGGAGTTGTGTCAGTTAGACAAAAGATACTACTTTAATTTAGTGCAATATAATAAAGTTTTAGGAGAAAGAAATGTTGTACTAAAAAATCGCAGCTTAAGCGAAGAAGTTTTGGATATATATGATAATCAATTGATTATGTTTGGTGAATACATAGTTAAAGCTAGATTACGTTATATTGAAGCTCTAAATACATATGGAGATGAAATTCATAAGGAAATTACTTTAGGTAAAGAAGAAATCAAATTTAAATATGAATCATCTATTAAAGATTTAGAAAATTTAAAAGATGATTTCTATAGACAATTAATAAAAAATAGACGAAAAGACATTGAACGAGGGATATCTACTGTAGGACCTCATAGAGATGATTTTTCAGTTTTGATAAATGGTGTTGATACTAAGAGTTATGGTTCACAAGGGCAACAAAGAACTGCAGTATTAACCATAAAGTTTGCATCATTAAAAATAATAAAGGAAGTTAATGGAGAGTATCCAGTTTTATTATTAGATGATGTTTTATCAGAACTTGATTTTAATAGAAAAAGGTACATTTTAAGTACAATAAAAGATATTCAAACCATAATAACGTGTACAGGAATAGCAGATTTAAGTGATTATTTAGATTCGACATCTAAGATATTTAAAGTTAAAAATGGTAGGGTCTCTATAAAGGAGGGATAATTCATGTTTTTACATTTGGGAGAAAATGTTGCGGTTCCTATTAGTGATATTATAGGAATTTTTGATTTAGAAACAACAATGTATGGATCTGATACTAGTCAATTTCTAAGAATGGCAGAAGAAGATGGATTTGTGGAAAGAATAACAGAGGAAACACCTAAATCTTATGTGATAGCTGAAGTTAATAAAAAGAGTAAAGTGTATTTATCTCCAATATCTTCAACTACATTAAGTAAGAGAACGGATATGGACTATAATCCATAACTCCAATATTAAACCTCGTGTTTAATTAAGCGATAATTTATTAGGAGGAATCTATGTTGGAACAAAATAAACAAAGTTACGATGAAAGTCAGATACAGGTTTTAGAAGGATTAGAAGCAGTAAGAAAAAGACCAGGAATGTACATAGGAAGTACGAGTTCTAGAGGGTTACATCACTTGGTTTATGAAATTGTAGATAATAGTATTGATGAAGCTTTAGCTGGATATTGTAAGAATATAGTCGTATATATAAATCAAGATAATTCAATTGAAGTTGAAGATGACGGTAGAGGAATGCCGGTTGGATTACATCCAAAAATGAAAAAATCTACAGTAGAAGTAATAATGACAATATTACATGCAGGTGGAAAATTTGGTGGTGGAGGATACAAGGTATCTGGTGGATTACATGGAGTTGGTGCTTCTGTAGTTAATGCACTTTCAGAAAAATGTGTAGTTACTGTAAAAAGAGAAGGGCATCTTTGGCAGCAAGAGTATGAAAGAGGAAAAGTTATGTCTGAGCTAAAAGTTATTGGTGATACAGATGAAACTGGAACAAAGACATATTTTAAGCCAGATGCAGAAATATTTGATGAAACTGTTTTTGACTTTAATGTATTAGCTCAAAGACTAAGAGAGCTAGCGTTCTTAAATAAGGGAATAAATATTAAATTAGTTGATAGAAGAGATGAGAGAGAAGAAGTATACCATTATGAAGGCGGAATAAAGTCATTTGTTTCTTACCTAAATAGAAATAAAGAAGCTTTACATCCAGAGCCAATTTATGTAGAAGGAAATAAAGATGGTATATTAGTTGAAGTAGCTCTTCAATATAATGATGGATACAATGAAAATATTTTCTCGTTTGCGAACAATATAGACACTATTGAAGGTGGGACACATTTGGTAGGGTTTAAAACAGCATTAACAAGAATACTTAATGATTATGCTAAGAAGTTTGGTCATTTAAAAGAAAATGATAAGAATCTTTCTGGAGATGATATAAGAGAAGGATTAACAGCAGTTGTATCAGTTAAAATAGGAGAACCTCAATTTGAAGGGCAAACTAAAACTAAATTAGGAAATAGTGAGGTAAGAGGAATTGTAGATTCTATAGTTGGTGAAGGAGTAAGCGTATTTTTAGAAGAAAATCCTTCTGTTTCCAAAATTATAATAGATAAAGCTTTAATGGCTGCAAGAGCAAGAGATGCAGCAAGAAAAGCAAGAGAATTAACAAGAAAATCAGTATTAGAACGTTCATCATTACCTGGGAAATTAGCAGATTGTTCATCTAAAGATCCACGTGAATGTGAAATATATATAGTCGAAGGAGATTCGGCTGGTGGATCAGCTAAGCAAGGAAGAAATAGAAAATTCCAAGCAATTTTACCGTTAAGAGGTAAGATATTAAATGTTGAAAAACAAAGATTAGATAGAATATTAAACGCAGATACAATAAGATCTATGATAACTGCATTTGGTGCAGGAATAGGTCCAGATTTTGATATAGAAAAAATAAGATATAACAGAATTATAATAATGACCGATGCTGATGTTGATGGTGCTCATATAAGAACATTATTATTAACTTTCTTCTATAGATATATGAGAGACTTAATTGATGGAGGGCATGTATATATTGCACAGCCACCATTATATAAGATTAGCAAAAATAAGAAAGAAGCTTATGCATATTCAGATGAAGAATTAGAAATGATACTTGAAGAGTTTGGCGGTAAAGATAATTCTACTAATATCCAAAGATATAAGGGGCTTGGAGAAATGAATGCAGAACAATTATGGGATACTACAATGGATCCAGAAAAGAGAATTTTATTAAAAGCAACAGTAGAAGATGCAATGGAAGCAGATGAAATATTTACAATTCTTATGGGTGATAAAGTTGAGCCAAGAAGAGAATTTATACAACAAAATGCTAAGTTAGTAAGTAATTTAGATATTTAGTACTAATACGAGGTGAAGTACATGAATTTTAATGAGGGAAAAGTCATTCCTGTAGATATAAATAAGGAAATGAAAAGATGCTATATTGACTATGCAATGAGTGTAATAGTTGGGCGTGCATTACCAGATGTTAGAGATGGATTAAAGCCAGTTCATAGAAGAATATTATATTCATTACAAGAATTAGGATTATATCCTGATAAGGGATATAGAAAATGTGCCAGAATAGTTGGGGATGTATTAGGTAAGTATCATCCACATGGAGACTCATCTGTATATGATGCTTTAGTAAGAATGGCACAAGACTTTTCAATGAGATATATGCTAGTTGATGGACATGGAAATTTTGGTTCAGTAGATGGTGATAGTCCAGCGGCTATGAGATATACAGAAGCAAAAATGAATAAGATATCAGTTGAAATGTTAAGAGATATTAATAAAAATACAGTTGATTTTATACCTAACTTTGACGGTGAGGAGAAAGAACCATCAGTATTACCTTCAAGATTTCCTAATTTATTAGTAAATGGGTCTTCTGGAATAGCAGTTGGTATGGCTACTAATATACCACCACATAATTTAGGTGAAGTAATTGATGGTACAATTATGTTAATAGACAATCCTGAAACAACTGTTTTAGAATTAATGTCAGTAATAAAGGGGCCAGACTTTCCAACCGGTGCAACAATTATGGGGAAGGCTGGTATAAGAGCAGCTTATGAAACAGGAAAAGGTAAAGTAATAGTTAGAGCTAATGCTGAAATTGAAGAAGAGAATTCAAGACATAGAATAGTTGTAACTGAACTTCCTTATCAAGTTAATAAGGCAAAACTAATAGAAAGTATTGCAGATCTTGTAAAAGATAAAAGAATAGTTGGAATATCAGATTTAAGAGATGAATCTGATCGCGATGGTATGAGGATAGTAATTGAACTAAAAAGAGATGCTAATCCAAATGTAATATTAAATCTTTTATATAAACATACAAAGATGCAAGATACATTTGGAGTTATAATGCTTGCTTTAGTTGATAATGCTCCAAGAATATTAAATTTAAAAGAAGTGTTAAATAATTATATTGACTTCCAAAAAGAAGTAATAATAAGAAGAACAAATTTTGAATTAGATAAGGCAAGAGCAAGAGCTCATATACTAGAAGGTTTAAGAATTGCTTTAGATAATATTGATGAAGTTATTAGTATAATAAGACATTCAGAAACTTCTGAATTAGCTAAGAATACATTAATGAATAGATTTCAACTAACTGAAAAGCAAGCTGTAGCTATTCTTGAAATGAGATTAAGAAGGTTAACAGGATTAGAAAGAGATAAGATTGAAGCTGAATATGCTGAGTTAATGAAACAAATTGAATATTTAGAATCAATATTAGCTAGTGAAGAAAAGTTACTATCTGTAATCAAAGAAGAATTAACTGAAATTAAGAATAAATATGGTGATGAAAGAAAAACTAAAATAGAAAAGGTAGTTAATGAGATTGACATTGAAGACTTAATTCAAGAAGAAGATGTAGTTATAACATTAACTAATAATGGTTATATAAAGAGAATAGTTGCAGACACATATTCTGCTCAAAGAAGAGGTGGAAAGGGAATACAGGCAATGACTACAAAAGAAGATGATTTTGTAGAACAAGTAATTGTAACGTCCACTCACTCTGATGTACTATTTTTCACAAATAGAGGTAGAGTTTATAAGTTGAGAGCTTATGAAATACCAGAAGCAGGTAGAACAGCTAAGGGAACTAACATAATAAATTTAATTCCTATTGAGCCTAATGAAAGAATTGAGACAACTCTAACTGTTAAAGATAATAATAGAGAAGGATTCTTGTTTATGGGAACAAAACAAGGAATAGTTAAGAAAACTCCGTTAGAAGACTTTAAAAACTTACGTAAGAGCGGTTTAATAGCAATTTCATTAAGAGATGGTGATGAGTTGTTAAAGGTTAAGGTTACTAAGGGAGATGCAAATTTAATAATGATAACTCAAAATGGTTATGCAGTTAAGTTTAACGAATCTGATGTAAGACCGATGGGAAGAAGTGCATCAGGAGTGAAAGCAATAAACTTAAAGGATAATGATAAAGCTGTATGTTTAGATATTGCAGTAGAAGATGAAGAGTTATTAGTTATAAGTGAAAATGGTTATGGTAAAAGAACTCCAATAGATCAATATAAAGTTCAAAATAGAGGTGGAGTTGGATTAATAACATATAAAATTTCAGATAAGACAGGTAAGCTAGTTGGAGCTACAATGTGTAAAGATGGTGATGAACTTATGTTAATAAATAGTAGTGGAGTAGCAATTAGAATTAATGTAAGTGATATATCTATAACTAATAGAGCAGCAATGGGAGTTAGATTAATGAGAACTGTTGAAGAAGAGGTTGTTGTTGCTATAAGTAAGATAGCTGGATCAATTGATGATGAAGTTGATACAGAAAATGAAGAAACCAATATAGAAGAATAATATTTAAAGAGCCACTTAGTGGCTCTTTTTTACATATAGAGTAATAGAATAAAAGAAGTTTAGAGTGGAGAAGTTAAGCATAAGATTTTGAGTATTTCATGATTTTAAATTTTATACTTACAGTTAAGTTTCATCAAGGGAGCATGGCATTAAGGACTTTATTGAATATATAAGAGGCTTAAAATTTTTCTTGCGGATTAATAAATGTTTGATAAGTAAGTTTTATAATACATTAAGAAAATAATGGTGGTTTTCAGTAAAAAGAAATAAGTATGAAGATATAGAAGGAGTTTAAATTTAAAGGTATGCAAGTTTTAAATATAGATTTAGATATATTATCAGTGTACCCAGTGCCAGGTGTATCTATAAATAAAAATAATAGAAAAAAGGATAAAAAGTGAGTATATAATATATAATTTGCGTATAACAGAAAAAACAACATATATTTTTATATAGGATATGATAAGATAAGTCTCGTCACGAAGCAGCAATGAATGTTAAAAAGTTAAAAAAACTTGTTGACAGATGTTTTGCGAGGTGATAAAATAAATGAGTCGCTTGAAGGTGACAAAATAAATTGGTCTTTGAAAATTGAACAGATATAGATAAGTTAAAAACCAGCAATTCTTTTATGAGTAAGTTTTTTGAGTGAGATTAA
>CAKVFO010000012.1 GCA_934746785.1 uncultured Clostridium sp.
TGACTCCAGAACAATGTGAGCTATTAGCTAGAAGTGTATAATTAAAAAAGTTTGACTTTTTGTGTCCAATATATTGAAGTAAGACCAATAAGAGCTTAATATAATTCAAAAAAATATCAGAAGCAATTAAAAGACATAGCCCCATCACTCTTTATTTTCTTGAAAACAAAAAAATATTATAGTTTAGAAAGTACCATCATATAAGTATTTATTACCATATGAACGAAAAGCATTATTTTAAATGAAGATAATTTTTTAGGTTTATAATACATATACGAATATATAATTATTAAACAATTCGGAAATACTAACATGATATATATAAAACTATAATAATGAAGTATCGTAAAAATAACTGTTGCTATTATAAACAACTTCACTTTTTTTAATATATGAAATTTATTCTTTAATACCTTAATTAAAAAGACTAATAAAACAGATTCTATTATAGGACCAATTAGAATAGAACTTATCCATATAAATACTTCAGATTTTCCCAAAGAATATGTATTAATACTTCCAAAATATCTTTCATATAAATTTGCCAATATCTGTAACGGAATCTGTAATACAAATGATATTATCGATGCTATTAATATATATTCAACATCACTTATTTTTTCTTGTATTCTGTTCATAAAGCCAACCACTTTATCACCTCTCGTTGCTTTTTTTTACATATAATTAATATTATTACTTTTTTTAAAAGCGGTCAATAATACCATTATTCTTATATCTAAAAATAAATGAAGTAGTTGTTAATTATATTTTATTTAGAATTAACAACTACTTCATTCATTTATATCTTTATCTAATTTACTTTAAATTCATAATCTACATACTTCTTATTTATTTCATTATATCCTTGAAGTATATCCATCCAATAATGTTTTTTAATTATAATATCTTTTTTCTTATCTTGCATTACTCCATTTACTTTCTCTTTACAAAAATCATTGTAATACGCAGTTTTTTCACATTCTAAATCATATATTTCTTTAAATTTTTCAAGCATTTCTTCTTTTAATTCAACGTTTTTATCTTGTGTCTGCATTTCTACTTCTAACATGCTATTAAAAAAATCTTCAAGTTTAGTATTCACATCATTAACACTTATATCACTTGTATCTATATTCTTTTTATATATAGTAAATTTTCTATTTTGTTCATAATATATATATTCATTCCATAATCTACTTGTTTCTTCTGCTAAATCATTATAATTCTTATATAACTTCAAAATACCCATATTCTCAATATTCCCTATATCAATAGCTACTGATAATACCTGCTGATTACTTTCATGTAAAAACTTCATGTTTTCAATTGCACTATAGGTTTCTTGCCCAATCTTATATTTATATTTTTTAATCGATATTGCAGTATAAATATTTAATATAATACTAAACATAAGTAATACAATAACGGTTAAAACTATTTTCCTTTTTAATAACCTCTTTTCAAACATACACGTCCTCCCTATGCCTTGAAATTTTATCATAATTTCTAGAACCTCACAAGTTATCTAGCCCAATCATGTATTACTTCCTTCACCATTTCAATAGCTGCACCTTTTCCTTCACTTCTAGGTGCACTGCTATTAATTCTCTTTATAATACCACGACTATTCTTTAAAGAAAATTCTTCATCACCAATAAGGACCCATACTACATTTTTTATAGATGGCTTTAAACTTAGTTTTTCCTCTCCAACTCCATCTGTAAAATATATTAGTATACTATCCCTCAGTCTATTATCCTTTATATATTGGAATACAGGTGAAAAAGCTGTTGATCCATTATTATCAGATCTTTTCCGTATGTCTTTAATATTTCTAAGCTTATATATTCTTCTTATTTCATTATCACATTCTATAATAGTAATATCTCCTTTTAAGTTTGATGTTATAGATAAAATTTCAATCATAATCTTTCGTATATCTTCATCACTCATACTAGCACTTATGTCTATAGCTACTATTATTTTTGGTTTATTATTTGGAAGATATCCTCTTAATTCAAGCCTATTTGGCTGTCTTCTATTTCTTCTTGTAACTGTTTTTTTGTATCCAGCTCTAATACTTGGAATTAATGATTTTAAAATCTGTTCCCAAGAAAGCTCACCTTTTTGAGTAAAGGACTTAATAATAGCACTTAAATCATCTGGAGTCTTTTTAGCTAATATACTTATAGCAATCTTCTTAGCATTTTCTTTCATAGTTTCCTTACTTATGTCTGCCTCATTCCATAATTCGTGTGCCTTTTTAATATCTACTTCCCTTACTATAAAATCACTATCAATATCATTAATTATTTTCTTTTCCTTCTTATTTAAAGCTTCTTGTAACTCCTTTGCATACTGCTCTACAGTCATATTATCTTTTAAAGTAATATTAAATTCTTTGTTTATGTTATCAAGCTTCTTTGCCTCTATTGGCAAGTTTTTTATATACTGATTAACAGATATATCTAATGCTATTGCTACTGCTTCACTGCTATAGCTTCTTTTTAATACTGCCTCTCTTTCATAATGCTGATACATTATGTGATATATCTCATGCTTAAATAATGATATCATTTCCTTTTTCGTAAATTGAAGAAAAAGTATTGGATTAAAATACATTATAAATCCATTATTCTTAGGCTTAGTAGCTATAGGCCAATATATATCTAACTTTACTCCTCTTTCTATCTTTAGCATGAATGCCCCAAAGAAATCCTCTTCTCCATCTAACATATCTATAATTATGTCACTTAAAAACTCTAAAAACTCCTTAACATAACTTGCTGTTAAATCTTCGCTCACCTTAAAATCTATTGCTCTTTTTAATAAGGAGTCTCGTTTTTCTTCAAACATATTATCACCTAAATCCTTATATAAATTTCAAAGAAAGCACTTAAAAACTCATCACATTCTAGTAATTTTTCATATAATTCTTTAGAATAGTCCCTCTTTATTTCCTTCATGATTCCTAACCTTAAGTCCTTAGGATATAGTATTAATAATTCTGAGAACAACTTTATTTTTCTATCATCACTATTCTTTTCTAAGTAATTTAAAGAATTTTTTGCAAGTATATAAAGTCTTGAATGTGATTCCTCCTTAATTTCATCCTTCAATTCTATAGGAAGTACCTCATAACTAAATAACTTTTCTACATCAATAAGTGGTTTCTTCATATTTGATAAGAAGTTTGCTAAATCTATACATATACTTTCTCCTACATTTCCTCTAACTACATTCAAGAAAGTTTTAAAAGAATACTCTTTTTTAGAACCAGATGCCTTCTTGTATATATGATAAGACTTTGATATTCTTTCCCAGCTTCTTGGTGTTGCTTTTAGAGTATCCTGTGAATCAGGTGTATGAAGATACTGAGGGAATGCAGATAAAAATTCAATTATATCAGGATGAATATTACCTTTATTCATTCCCCACTTAATCCATTCATTAACATCAGACTCCATTTCAATCCATACAAATCTATCTTCTTGAGCTTCATCCATATCAACAACTTGGTAGTCACTATCTCTATAATTGTCATATTTATTAGATGGATTCATTGCTGCTATAATATGCACCTTTTCGTCCAATTTAAAACCATTTATTTCTCTATTTAAAATAAGGTTCATAAGTTCCTGTTGAACTGCATGATCACATCTATTTAACTCATCAATAAATAAAAGGACCTCATTATTATCCTTAATTGCTTCTGCTATTTCAGCTAACTTATAATGAATAGCAT
Source organism: uncultured Clostridium sp. (assembly GCA_934746785.1). Taxonomy (GTDB): domain Bacteria; phylum Bacillota; class Clostridia; order Clostridiales; family Clostridiaceae; genus Clostridium. Next base: position 3,746 of record CAKVFO010000012.1, read on the forward strand.
AAATAGTTTTTCCATTTGCTACTGTTGGCAGTCCCCCTATTTCACCCTCTTTTAATAGATTAGCATCTATGGTAACTAAATAATATGAATTGTCCCTTGCAAGGTCATGTGCTAATGCTGTTTTTCCTATTCCACTTTCACCAATTATAAGAGGAACATCATTTGCTGCAATAATTAAATCAATCGTTTCTAAAACCTCTGAAAATTTCATTTCTAATTCCTCCTATTTATCTCGAAAGTTTATAATCTACTAATAGTTTTTTAACTCTTTTACTTCCATATTCATATATAAAAGCTATCTTATCCATTTCTAATATCTCTAATTCAAGAAAATCTTTAAGATAATCAACATCAAAATCATCTTTTTCAAGTTTTTCAATTAACACTTCAACAACTAGTTCCGGTTCTATAGACTCATACAAATACTTTACTACTTTAATATTATCTGATATAAATTCCTTCACTTCATCTATATCATAATTACAAAAATGTATAGCTTCTTCATCTTGTATTATTGCTTTTCTTCTTACCTTCAAGCTTGGCTCTTTTATATATTTAATTGCACTCCAAGAGTTTTCTACCGCTTTTAATTGAACTTCTTCTGAAGGTTTTTCAATATACTTAATAGAATCATAATCATTACTTACAGCAATAAAACAAAGTTCTTCACTTGGATTATCTATATATTGTATTGCCCATCCTTTGGTATTAACAGCTTCTTTTTGAACATTATAAGATGGATTACTAATTAACTTTATTGAATTCCATAAAAGTTTAACTGCAAGTATTTGTAGTTCTTCTTCTAGGTCTTCCATATATTCAACTGAAAGAGGATTACTCTCAATAGCAGTTTTTCTCATGTCATAACTTTGATCTTTTATAAACTTAATTACTATCCCATTTTTCTTAAGGGCAGCTTTTATTACTTCATCACTTGGATTCTTTATATTTTCAAGAAGCATAGGATTTTCTTTAACTTGTTTTATAAAAACTTTATCATCCATATCTTATTCTCCTTAATAATTATTTTTATTTAATTATATCACAAAGAAGTAATAATTATTATTCATTAACAAAAAATATTGAACATATGAAAGTGGCTTAAAAACTAAAAATAGCAGATCGATTAATATCAATCTGCTATCTTTATCTCATTAATTTTCTTTAAATCTATCTATATCTTTATTAATTGCAAATAATAAATTATTAAGTTCCCAAACTTCCCCTTCTTCAATTAACTTATTCAATGATTTTTCATATCTACTTGCTTCAGTTAATCTATCAATTGCTCTAAGAGTTAATATTTTATTCATTATAGTTGAAATAATGTCTGACTTAACTTCAAATAACTTTTGTGCATCCTTAATTTCATCCTTAATTTCAAGCATTTCTTCATCAAGTTGAAATGCTGCATCCGCTGCACTTTTCAACTTATCTTTTAAACCTAAAGGAATTTGTTGTTTGTATTTATAATTCAATGAATGTTCAATTGTAGCCCAAAAATTCATTGCAAGAGTTCTTATTTGAAATTCTGCTAATATTTCAATAGGCCCTGCTGCCATATTTACAGTATACTTAATTATCATATGATAACTTCTATATCCACTAGGCTTCACATTCCTAACATAGTCTTTCTCATATAAAATTTCCATATCTTTTCTTTCTCTAAGTATTTGTACAACTGTATCTATATCATCAACAAATTGGCACATTATTCTTATTCCAGCTATATCTTCTAATTCATATCCTACTCTATCTATAGGAATTTCAAACTTATTAGCTTTTTCTAATATACTTGCAACTTCTTTTACTCTCCCAGTTACAAATTCAACTGGTGAGTATTCATTTCTTCTTCTAAATTCTTTACGTATGCTTCTTAACTTCACTTTTAATTCTTCAACTGCCTGTTCATAAGGCATAAGAAAACTCTTCCAATTAATATTTGCCATAAAAAACCACCCTTGTAACTGTCCTTATAGATATATTATAACAAAAACTTTTCTTTAATAAATATAAATTTGTGTTATAATAACAATAAAAGTAAAATAACTTTTTAAAAGAGTATTTTTTGAGTGATTATACAATTATTAAAATCTATGTTAAAAGAAAAATATAAAGTAAAAAAGTCAGTGAATTTAATTCTAAAAGAGTTATTAATCAAAATTCTGGCTTTTTATTGATTATAAACTAAATATACTAGATACATAACAACTTTTAAGATTAACACTTCAAACATAAAGAATTGGGAGGAGATTATATGAGTCTTTTTAAGAAACAGATAATTGATAGTTATACATCAGATAAACAAACTACTCCAATAGTAGCCAAAGATAAAATTCCAAAGGATGTATTAGAAGAATTGGACTTATTAAAGAATACCAGCAACGAAATCGCAACTTCTATTAATAAAGTTTCAAATTCAATTAATATTTTTAGTGATGCTACTGTAAAACAAAGTCAGGAAATGAATTCTACAACTGATATGCTACATGATTTTAATACTAGTATGGAGAAATTAGCTTATAATGTAACTAATGTTCAAATAAAAATTGGTGATACTGAAGAAGCCTCTAATAAAGGTTTAGATAAAATCAATAAATTAGATAACTCTTTAAAAGATCTTCAATCTGCTTTTATAACTTCTAACTCAACTGTAAATGACTTAGTAGATAAATTAGAATCTGTAAATACTATTACTGATTCAATCAATAATATTGCAAGTCAAACAAATCTACTTTCTTTAAATGCTGCTATAGAAGCTGCTAGAGCTGGTGAAGCTGGAAAAGGTTTTTCTGTTGTTGCTGGAGAAGTAAGAAAACTTGCTGAAAATTCAAAAAAAGCAGTTCAAAGTATTACTGGAATATTAAATGAAATAAAAAATGATATACTTAAAGCTTCTAGTGCAATGAATCATGGTACAGATGCAATTAATATCCAACAAGTAACCTTAAATGAAACAAAAGAAAGTTTCAAAGATATAAAAAATTCTATTGATGATGTTACTAATGAAATAAATGACTGTATAGAAAATTTAACTACTGCATCTGGATTAAAAGATTGTGCATTAAATAGTGTTACGAAAGCTAATTCTATTTCTCAAGAGCATACTGCCCTTTCTCAAGAAATAGCTGCTTCAATGGAATTGCAAGCTACAAGTATAGATGATTTTAATAATACTCTAACTTCTTTAACTAATAAACTTACTGAAAAATACGAAGATTAACTATTAAGCATACAAGGGACTGTACCAAAAGTATTAATCCTAAATATATCCTTATAAAACATGAATATATTTAGGATTAAGTATCCTTTTGATACAGTCCCTCTTTAATCTAATATTTTTACCGGATCAAAGTCTATATAATCTCCTGAAGTCATAATATATTCAACTCCATCCTTAACACCTTCCAATACCCTACGTAAAGCAGGGCCATGAAGATGACCATATATAACTTTTTCTACGTTATATTCCTTTATTATTTTTACTATATCTGATTCTTCAAATTTCTCATTAGTTGGAGGATAATGAAGCATCACTATAAATTTATCAAATCCTGCTTTTTTAGCTGAGTCTAAAGATAACCTTAATCTAATAAGTTCTCTAGAATATATTTTCTCATCCTTTTCCGTAAATTTATCACTTCCTGGACATATCCATCCTCTCGATCCACATATAGCATAACCTTTATATTGATAGTAATTATTCTGTAAAAACTTAGTATTTTCAAATTTAGAATTTAACTTAGTTATACTATTCCACCAATAATCATGATTTCCCTTTGATATTATTTTTTTCCCTGGTAAATCATCTATCCATTGAAGATCCATCATACTTTCGCTTTCTCGCATAGCCCAAGATATATCTCCGGCAATAAGAATCATATCATCTTCATTGACTTTACTTAACCAATTATTTTTTATCTTAGCATCATGATTTAACCATTTATCTCCGAATATATCCATTGGTTTATCATTATTAAATGCTAAATGTAAGTCCGATATCGCATATAGGGCCATATTTTATCACCTTTCAAGTATTTTATCTAGATCTGTAATGTAAGCAATAACATGAGCAACTGCTTCATATAGTTCAGGCGGTATTTCATCTCCCACATCTACATTACATAAAAGATCTGTAAGTTCCTTATTATAAACTACAGGGATATCATTTTCTTCTGCCGTTTCTATAATTTTATCTGCTATTATTCCCATACCCGCAGCTGAAACTACTGGTGCATTAAAGTTCTCTTTATAGCTTAAAGCTGCTGCCTTTCTTCTTGTACTCACATTATCTCTCCTAACATCTAGTTTTTATTATATCTTATATTTATATACAATACCAGTTTCATACCCTTAAACTTTAGTATCTAAAGCTGAACTGCTTCCTGTATCAAAAAATTCTCTGCATGTTGTAAGATTAACTTCTTCTACTTTTTCATGCACATTAACATTTACCAAGTAGCCTAAAGCACTTAGCTTTTCTGTAAGCTGTTTAGTTCCCTTAGATATGAAATTCATATATTTATTTATGCATTTTATATCTACATTAAGACTATTATCTAAGACACTAATATATGCATCAACAGTTCCCATATTAACAGTTTTAACAGCCACAACCATTTTCACATTAGAACTATCTATCTTTTTATTTCCTTTTCTATCATCCTTGATTATAAGCTTACAAGGATAATCCTTATTTGCCCTGCTTATAGGTACATCTAAATAGTAATATTCATTACTTAATGAATTAAATAACTTAAAGTCATTTAAATTACTTTTTATAAATTCTGCAACTTTACCTTCTAAAGATTTACCTGTCAACTCTTCTGAGTGTGATAAAAGCTGTCTTATTACATCTTTCATATCATTTATCTTTCCATTGACTCCATTCTTTACTATTATTGATGATGTCAATTTTCTCGACTGGCTTAAAACATCTTTACTTTCTGTCTTTACATCTTTAATTATTTCTTTTTGAATATCGTCAGTATTTTCATTTGAAACATTATTTTTTACTACAGAAGACTCGTTCTTATTAGATATATGTTCCTTATCTTGAGAAAGCTGATCTAGCTGTTCATTATTTATTTCCTTACTATCAAAAACTAATACATCTTTTAACTTTGCTATTTCTCCTTCATTTAACGTCACGTCTTTACCAAAGAGTTCTTTAATTGCTGCTTCTAAAATTTCCTTATTTATAGTTTTTGCTCCAATAATTCTCTGAAAACTATCTTGCAGTTCTTTCTCACTCATATTATCTAATTTATTAAATACCTGTTGTAATTCTATACCTTTAAAAATTTCTTTATTACTAACTAAAATATCTTTTATTGTATCCCTAGTAATTTTAGTTTCCTCTCCACCTATAGCTTTTAGAAGATTCAGAAGACTTACTTTGCTTCTACTTCCTGTTGTATTATCATAAACCTTTAATCCCATACTTTGTTTTTGAGAATATCTTACCGTTTCATCATTATCTATTTCTTTATGATTTACCATCTGCCCCTTATCACTATTCATATTAGTTTTATTTGACATAGCATATTTCTCTAAATTTAAACTTTTGAATTCTTTAAGAACATTATCAAACTGCTCTTTTATAGTTATATCACCTTTAAATAACTTATTATAACTATCTATATTTTCTTTATTAATATCTATGTTATTCTCAAGAAATAATAAAATATCATCCTGACTCATTGTTTTAAATGATGTAAAAAACTCATTAAGGGTATTTCTTATAGCAGCTACTTCTGGTGCTCCTGGATCAATTCCTTTTGCAGATATATAATTGTTAATAAACTCATCTATTTCAACCTTATTCCCAAGCTTTTGACTTAAATTGAAAATACTCTTAACAAAATCAATATTATCCTTAGACAAAGATATATTAAACTTTGTCATTGCCTTTAGAACTTCAAAATCTTCTTTACTAATACCTTCTTTGCTAATAAACTCCTTTACTGCATCATCTTCTATAACTTCACTTCTAGTATGTGACTCATTAATTATTTTAAGCTTTATTTTACCATCTTCAAAACCTTCTACCTTAAATTGTAGAAGCTGTTGACCTTGTGTCGTAGATTCATCTAATAAATCAGCGCTAAACTGCCATCCATCTATTAATTTTATAAGAACTTCTTTCCCATCGCCCTTTGCTACAATTCTACCTTTAAAAGTTTCGCCCTCTTCAAAAGTCAATTTGCTAGATATTTTCTTTTCACTATATCTGTTTGTATTTCCTACATTCCAAATTGCTGGCATAATAATTACTCCTTAAATATAAACTTATTACTATATTTATCGTATATTATTATTGAAAAATTTATAATAATACCACATATATCTATATATCCCCAAAACAACATAAATAAGGAGACTGGTATAATACCAGCCTCCTAAAAAAATATATTAAACTAATTCAATTTTATGATAATTCTTCTTACCTCTTTTTACTAATACTGAACCATCTACAAAATCTTCTTCAGTTAAAGCTCTCTTAAAATCAGTAACCTTTTCACCATTTAAAGATAAGCCGCCTTGTTGAATTAATCTTCTACCTTCAGCCTTAGAAGGTACTACTTTTTCTTCTGCTAATATAGTTAATATATCAGTTCCTAACTTATCTCTTGATATAGTAACCGTTGGAACATTATCCATGTTAACTCCACCAGCAAATAATGCTCTTGCTGCTTCTTGAGCTTTAGCAGCTTCTTCTTCACCATGAATAAGTTTTGTTACTTCATAAGCTAGTATTTCCTTAGCTTTATTTATTTCAGAACCTTCTAGTGCTCCCAGCCTTCTTACTTCATCCATTGGAATAAATGTTAATAATGCTAAACATTTTTCAACATCTGCATCATCTACATTTCTCCAGTATTGATAGAAGTCAAATGGAGATGTCTTTTCAGGATCAAGCCATAATGCTCCTCCAACTGTTTTACCCATCTTTTGCCCTTGGCTGTTAGTTAATAATGTACATGTCATTGCAAAAGCTTCACCTTGAGATTTTCTTCTTATAAGGTTAACACCTGCAATCATGTTTGACCATTGATCATCTCCACCAAGTTCCATCTTACATCCGTACTTTTGATTTAGCATATAGAAATCATATCCTTGCATTAACATATAGTTAAATTCTAAGAACGATAATCCCTTTTCCAATCTTTGTTTAAAACATTCAGCAGTTAACATCTTATTTACTGAGAAGTGAGTTCCGATATCTCTTAAAAAGTCTACATAATTTAAATTTAATAACCAATCTGCATTATTTACAAGTAATGCTTTATCATCAGAGAAATCTATAAGTCTCTCTAATTGTTTCTTTATACAATCAACATTATGTTGAATTTGTTCCTTTGTAAGCATCTTTCTCATATCAGTCTTACCACTTGGATCACCAATCATAGCTGTTCCGCCACCAACCAAAGCAATAGGTCTATGTCCAGCTTTTTGCATATGAGCCATAAACATCATTGCAATAAAGTGTCCAACATGTAAACTATCTGCTGTTGGGTCAAAGCCTATATAAAAAGTTATTTTCTCCTTCTCCAGCAATTCTCTTGTTTCAGCTTCATGTGTAAATTGCTTTATATAACCACGTTCTAATAACTCATCTAATACATTAGCCATTAATAAAACCTCCTATTTCTTTTTTACATACTAATATATAGTATAACCTCAAGCCCCCATTTTATCAACTATTTCTATCTTTATATACATATATTATGTATAAAAAAAGGCCCCTAAAATTTCAAAAAACTTAAGAACCTTTTTATCTATTTAAATTTCAATTATTTTCAATCTTATGCTACATATTCTCTTATGAATACAGGTACTTCTTTTTCTTCATAATTAATATTAATATATATATTTAAGCTAAACTTCTCTGCTAACTTTGATACCTTTCTAAAACATTTTTCAAACTCTTCTGTTTTGCTTATAGCTTCATCTAAAACGTTGTCAATATAGATATTTTCAATATCATAATCTTCAGAAAGTATTCCACATAACAATCCATAAAAATTTTGTTCTCCACCAATATTGAAATCTTTTGTTGATACAAATCTAATTCTTCTATCTATCTGCCTGATATGTTTTAAGCTGTTATCAATATAAACCGAAGCTCCCTTTGTTCCATCTATTTGTTCATTTGCTAAATCAATTAGATTTTTAGTTTTTCCTGAACCTCTCTTATTACAGAATACTTGTATCATCAGGACCACTCCTCTATCATTTTTAATAGACTAATATATTAAATTATATTCATGGTATTATAATTAATTCTATTTTTATTAACATTTAATGATATTTCACGTTTTCAGTCATACAAAAAGTTCCAAAAGCAAAATAATTTCCTATATACTCAAAAAGGAGTATCAAAATTGACACTCCTTTTTGAATATTCATAATATATCAATTTATATTATATGACACTTTATTTTTTCCACTTGTTTTCGATTTATATAACAACTTATCAGCTTCTTTTATTACACTACTTATAGAATCTGTATTAGTACTACTAAAGGCTAAACCTATACTAGAAGTTATATTTTTACTTACCTGTTCATATTGAATAATGTTATTTTCTATACTCTTTCTAATTTCTTCAACTCGTTTTGAAACATTTTCCTTATTATCAAAATCATCAATATATATAATAATTTCTTCGCCTCCATAACGAGCTAAAATATCTTTCTCGGTAATTTTATCCTTTATTACTCTCACTGTTTCTATTAGAACTTTATCACCAAATTGATGACCATACACATCATTACATTTCTTGAAATCATCAAGATCCATCATAACTATAGCATATTCTTTTGAATTATTACTTTCTAATTTTTTTTGTATACATTGAAAAAAATATCTTCTATTATAAATTCCTAACAATGGATCTCTCTTTGCAGTTTCATTAACCTTTTTATACAACATAGAATTTTCTAATCCAATAGCAATTTGATTTGCTATTGCTCTTAAAAATGTATAATGCTCCTCTCCCAAGAAATTGTTATTCTTGTGTTCAACTAATATAAATCCAAAATATTTCTTTCGTAACTTTATAGGCATTCCCATTATTGAACATATATTTAAGTTAGAATCTTTATAATATCTTATTCCATCCTTACTATTAAGAATGTAACTTTTCCCCGATTCAATATATGCCTTTTCATCGTTTGTTAAATTTAATTCCCCATTTTTAATATTTGTTACCTTAACCTTCATTTCTCCTTCCTCACTTAGAAGTATTGTTGAATAAGAAACTCCTAACAATCCTAAAATCATATCATTAATCATTGATATAAGATTTTCATCACTTATGAAGGTATTTATATACTTGCTTATCTCAACTATGTTTGCTAGAACATTAATATCCTTTTCCAGCTTCATAATCTTCTTTGATAGTTTCTGCATCTGCAGTTCACTACTTACTTGATAATTTTCATATTCTTTTTTTAATTCACAGTATTTTAAAGTATCATCCTGCATATTTCACCCACCCTATATTTTAGGAATGATAACCTATAAAACTGATTTATATAGTCACTTATTATAATAACCTTTTTCTTCTTATATATCAATTAAAATGTATTTTTTATCATAAACTATTTCTTGTAAGGCTGCTTCCATCAATATCTATATTAATATTTGAATTTAATACAGTATTTTCTAAAAAATTCTCATCATATGAATAAGGGTATCTTTCTTCTAATAATCTATTTACGCCTAAAATATCTATACCTTTTTTCTTATACTCTTCAAAGAATTCCTCTTCATATCTTTTTAATTTAGCCTCCTGTTCAGTTTTTATAATATCAAGAACACCTTGTTCTACTTGTAAAGTACCTTGAATTTCTCCTATAGTAACCTTTATATCTATATTTTTAGTCAAAACTATTTTATTATCTTCCATAATTATGTCTGTATTGTTAGTCTCATCTAATATATCCAATGTTATAAATTTTCCTGTATCATAAGGATTAGGTACCTCAAAAGTTCCCTCCCTAACATTTCTCATTAAAATATTATATATTAGAACATCATCTGCTTTTAATTTTCCAATCATTTTATTATTATGCATTATAGCTCCACCACTTAGTTCTATTCTATTTTCTATCTCATTATCTTTTAATTCAATGACACTCATAAAACTATTTTTAGAGCCTGTTAAAGTATTAGTTATATAATCATTAACGTTTGAATGAACTACCTTCCCATTTTTATTGTTCTTTTGTATAAGTTCATCTAAATATAATCCTAAATATTCATCATCATTATTTACTACATCTAATAGTTCTTTTATATCCCCTGAATAAATAAACATATATGGTTTAAAGCTAAATTGTTGATCATTATTAATTAAATCAATATAATTCTTTACACCATCTCTTGCCGTTTCTTCAGTAAAAATATAAGCTCTTACTTGACTAAAATTTAGGATATTATTTGAAGAAACATTCACATCTCTTATTGCTTCAAGAGATGTTTTTCCTCTTCCTTTATACATTACTCTTCTTCCTTTATCTGAACTGTTATTAGCATCTCTATAAGGCCTTACACAGTCAATATATAAAACAACTTCATTATGTTCATCTTTATCAAAAATAACTGATGTTGCAAAAGTCATCTTATTAATCTCTCTATAGTTATAGCATGCTGTCAAGTTAATAATTATAAATAACAGCACTATTATATCAGCTATTTTTCTTTTCATTTCTATTCTCCCCTCCACTCTGTACAACTTGATTTGATATTCTTCTTAAATCTCCTCTAAAGATAATATCCTTAAATTTATATGTACTAATACTTCCTAATGGGAATAAATAAGAATATCCCCCTGTCTCTAAATCTGCCATCTTAGCTAATAATGTAAGACTTATCATTAAAAATCCTGGCAATCCAAAAAGAGCACTTACAATTGTAATTATTATGGACCATATTGACATAGCTCCATATAGTTTTGGAGTTAGAAAATAACTTAATGTACTTGCTGCAACAATAATAATAGTAATTCTTGAAGCTATTCCTGCTCCAACTACTGCATCTCCTAAAATAAGTCCTGCAACTATACTCATTGCTCCTCCAATAGGCTGAGGTAATCTTACTCCTGCCTCTTTTATAATTTGAAATGCAATCATCATTAGAAGAACTTCTACTATTGTAGGAAGTGGTACTCCAGCTCTTGATACAGCAAGTCTAAACACAAATATAGATGGTATAAGAGCAAAATGATGAGTAAGTATAGCTACATACAAACCTGGTAAAAAAGAAGCTATAAAAAATGCTATCCATCTAAGAACTCTAGTAAAATTAACAAAATATTTATTTAAATAATAATCATCTGGTGCTTGAAAGTTTTCAAGAAAGAAATAAGGCACTGTTATAACAAATGGCGTTCCATCAACTATAACTCCTACTCGTCCTTCAAATAACTTAGCCGCTGCTTCATCTGGTTTTTCTGTATATCCTACTGTATCAAAAACAGATTTTTTCCCTCTAAGTTCTGATTCAATATAGTTTGTATCTAATATGAAGTTTAAATCTAACTTATTAACTGTAGACTTAACTTGATCTACTAAATATTCAGGTGCTACCCCTTTTATATAGCTTATACAAACAGTGGTATTACTTTTTTCACCTACTACTACTGCTTCAAACTTTAAATCTGCATTTTTAACCTTTCTTCTTATTAAAGACACATTGTCAACGATCGACTCTGTAAAACCTTCTCTAGGCCCCTTTACTACTGCTTCTGTTACTGGAATAGATACTCCTCTTTTTACATATCCCTTAGCTTCAGCATATAAAATTTTCTCATAATCATGAAAAATTATTGCTACATCCCCAGACAATATATGATCAACTGCATCATTAATGTCTTTTACAAATCCTGCAAGATTAATATCAAGAGCCTTATAAAGAAGTTCATCTATAGTCTTATAATCATATCTTTGCTCTTTTAATGGATTAATAATATATTCACTTACAAACATAGTGCTACATAAATCATCTATAAAGACTAAAGTACATTCACCAAGGCATGTTGATATCTGCCTAAATTTCACATCAAATACTCCCTCAAATTTTTCCTTCAAAAAATTAATATCTTTTATCATTAAACATCACCTAAAAGTATTATTCCTCTTAAAAATGTTTAATATTCGTATTTTAGAGAATACTAAATTTAAAAATGTATTTATAAGAGAGGGAGATTTACATGAATAAAATGTCAACTAAACATTTAATGTTTTTTATAGTAGCTGTAAGCATAATTTCACTTAGAAGCTATTCATCAATATTTATTAATTACGGGGGAAGGGATAGTGGTTTAATTGCTATTATTGCATGTATTTTTATTGGAATTTACTTTACTATTCTTATGGGCATATGTGAAAAGACAAATTGTTATAATTTCTTAGATATGATTAAGCGTAATTTTTCAAAACCTATAGCTAGTATTATTACACTTATTTTTTCTATAGGACTTTTTTTAACTTCAATAGAAGCTTCTTCTGTAGAAGCTAGTTCTATACATACTAATTACTTTTTATCAACACCTACATGGTACTGCTTATTATTTTTCATAATTCCTGCTGCCTATGTATTAACTAAAAACTTTAGCTCAATATTGATAACAGTAATACTTTCTGTTTCATTAGTTGTTTTAGGTGATATTATATTATTTATACTTTTAGCAAAATATTTAGATTTCAATTATTTATTACCTATATTAAAAGATGGTTTTAATCAAAGCAAATGGATATGCCTTCTTCAAATAATATGTTCATTATCATCAATCTCCATAGTATTACCTCATTTATGTCATCTTGACTCAAAAAAATATTTAAAGAGATATAGCGTATTTGCAATCATTGTATGTGGAATTTTAATTGTTGCTTCTTTTGTATCTATAATAACCTTCTTTGGTCCTGAACGTGCAGGAAATATATTTTATCCTGAATATGTAGCATCTCAAAGAGTACAAATTGCTTCCTTTTTAGAATTTGGTGAATTATTTTATATATTTAGAAGTGTTATCATGTGGTTTCTAAAGTATATTTTAGCTTCCTCAGGAATATTATTATTGTATAAAGATAAAATTAATAATAAGACGATATTTATAATTCTTTATAGCACAATAATGTTTGTTGCCTCATATATATTAACAGAAAGTCAATACTACTTATTTGACACCTTAGAAATTATACAATGGGTTCTTGGATTTACATTTATAATAATTCCTTCAATTTGTTTCTTTACTAATTGTATTAAATCTAAAAGAAATATAAATAAAATTAATTAACTTTATAAGGCTATCTATTATGCTGTAATATTTTTTATAAATATATAATTGGTGATTTTCTTCCATACTAATCCTTCCTTAAAAATTCAGGTAAGGTTAAAGTTATGAAGGTCAATTTACCTTAAGAATTTTTAGGAGGTTTTAAATTTGCAAGATAACGAAACAACTTTACAAGATAAAAAAATAATTTGTAAAGACTGTGGCAAAGAATTTATTTTTTCTGTAGGAGAGCAAAAGTTTTTTAAGGAAAAAGGATTTGAAAATGATCCTGTAAGATGTCCTGAATGCAGAAAAGTAAAAAAAGCTCAAAGAAATAATCTCAAATAGATCTGAAAAAAAGAGTAAGCTTGTAATTGATAGATTATGCTATCAACTACAAGCTTTAAATTTTTATAATATAAGCTTTTTTGCATTTAACAACATTGCACTTAATGGAATTGCAAGTACTATTCCAGTAACAACCTGAATAATGTTCCCTATAATATCTTTAGATGCAACAATAAGCCCTTGTATCAAGCCTACATGTCCTGTAAAAAATGCCGCTATAATTCCTCCAGCTATAAAATAGCCTATTATCATGAAAATCCCACCTGCTATAAATGCAAATATATATTTTGCTTTAAACTTTAGAATATTATTACTTTCACTATCTAGCTTTTCTATAAGCAAGCCTGTAATATATGCCATAATAAACTTAATAATAAATGTAAATGGTGCCCATATATAGTATCCTGCCATTGCATCAACAAGAAACATTCCAAGTGCACTTGCAATAGCGCCTCTATTCTTCCCTAAAACAATTACTGATAAAAATACCATGCAATCCCCAATATGAACAAAACCGCCTATAGTAGGTATTTTTATAACACTTCCTGCTAAAAAAACTAAAGCAGTCATTAATGCTGTCACTACCATTTGTTTAGTTGATGATACTCTATTTACTTCCATGTTTAATCCCCCTTCTTTACAGCTTCATTATATTAAGCTGCACCACTACTTGCAAATATTCCGATACAATAGCATCAAACTTTCTATTCCCATTCTTGTCCCTTATTTACCTTCTTATATCTTTTTTGCTATAATTACATTTGCTATGTTAAGCAATATCTACCTTTAAACTTCTTATCTATACAAGTTTAAGTGAGTATTAAAAATTGACATGCAATTTAGCAAAATCTATAATATAAATATTACTGAAAAGGTTAGAAAGAGGTGCTTTTAATGTCTGAAAACACTAATAATGAAGCTAGAAAAGTAATTTTTAGCGGTATACAGCCATCTGGCGATTTAACTCTAGGGAACTATTTAGGGGCCTTAAAAAACTGGGTTAAACTTCAAGATAAATACGACTGTTACTTTTGTATAGTTGATTTACACGCAATAACAGTTCGTCAAAAACCAGCTGACTTAAGAAGAAGATCACTTGAGTTATTATCTATATATATAGCTGCTGGAATAAGCCCTGAAAAAAATACATTATTTATTCAATCTCATGTCCCTGCACATGCTGAGCTTTCATGGATATTAACATGTAATACATACATGGGTGAATTAAGCAGAATGACTCAATATAAAGATAAATCACAAAAGTACGGAAATTCTATAGGTGCAGGATTATTTAACTATCCTTCACTAATGGCAGCAGATATACTTTTATACAATACAGATTTAGTTCCTGTTGGTAAAGATCAAACTCAGCACTTAGAACTTACACGTGACTTAGCTAACAGATTTAATTCTGCTTACAGTGATACATTTAAAATTCCTGAAGGATACATTCCAAAAGAAGGAGCAAAGATTATGGACTTACAAGAACCAACTAAAAAGATGTCTAAGTCTTCAGATAATCCAAACTCATTCATACTTATAATGGATCCTCCAGATGTTATAAGAAAGAAAATTTCTAGAGCTGTTACTGATAGTCTTGGAGTAATTAATTATTCTGACGATCAGCCTGGTGTAAAAAATCTTTTAAATATAATTTCTGCAATCAAAGGAATTTCACCTGAAGAATTAGTTGAAAACTATAAAGGAAAAGGTTATGCAGATTTAAAGAAAGATGCAGCTGACGCTATAGTAGATGAACTTGCACCAATTCAAGAAAAAGTTAAAGAACTTCTTAAAGATAAAAAATACTTAGAATCTATCTATAAAGAAGGAGCTCAAAAAGCTTCCTATGCATCAACAAAAATCTTAAGAAAAGTTCAAAAGAAAGTTGGAATGATTCCAAGATAAAAAAGTTGTGGGTGTATAGGACTTTACTGTTCTATATACCCATACTTAGCATTATTGATAACTAAGTTATTGTAAAGTATAATTATTTTTGTAAAATTTAAGAAGAAAGAGAGATTGATTCATGTTTGAAAAACTTAATAAAACAGTTGGCAATAATATTTATTTTGCATTGTTCTATCTGATTATAAGTTTATGTTTTACAACAATCTTAAAAGAGATTCCATACATAAACTTACTGTCAAAAGCAGCCCTTGTATGGGGAGGACTTCTTGCCTTATTTAACATCTATAAAATATCAAAAAGAAAAGCTAACTTAATTGAAATATCTATTTTTACATTTCTAGCTTTTACATTAATTTTAAACTTATTATTTTATAGAGACTTAAATAACTTAGTAGCTTGGGGTATAAATTTAATACTCTTAACTGCAATTTTTTATATAGATACAGATAAAGATAAAAATGAACTTAATAGAGACTTATCTATCTTTTCAAACTTTATATCTATATTTACTTTCGTATTTTCAGTAGCAGCAGCTATATTATTCTTATCAAAGAAAACATTCACTATTAATGATGTTATATATGGAGCTAATCAAGGTTTATATATCTACAAAAATGCACTTGCAATAGCTTCTGGTATAGGTGCAGTTGTTACATTTTATTTGCTTACAAAGAATAAAGATGCTTCTTTTAAAACTAAGCTTTATTACAGAATAAATATTATATTACAATTATTTTCACTTATATTCTCTAAAGGTAGAAGTGGATTATTCTTAATAATTGCAATACCTTTTGTATTAATTTTTATTAGATACAAAAATAAAATTTTTAGAAGATGTATGATAATTATTCCTTCTATCTTCTGTATTTGTGGTTTTGCATTATTCCATGATAAACTTTATGACTTCTTATCAGCAAGAAATGAATTATGGTATTCAGCCTGGCTATTAATAAAACAAAACATATTCTTTGGTGTTGGAAATAGCAGCTTAGTTGAAAAAGTATATTCTATGAGACCTGGAGTTGTTTTACCTGGAATAGAAGCCGGAGGCTTACACAACATCTTACTTCAAATTACAACTGCAAATGGATTCATAGCATTAATCTCATTTTTAATAATAATATATAATGCATTCACTCTTATAATTAAAAAAGTAGATTTCTCATTTGGAAGAGATAGAAAAATAGATCTTGTTCTATTATCATTAGTTACTGGAATACTTTTTGTAAACTTATTTGAAAGCAACTTAATATATATAGTAAGTTTCATTCCAATTATATTTTGGACTTACCTTGGTTATTTTATATCAATATTAAAAAAAGATAGTGAAATTTAATTCACTATCTTTTTTTAATATTAAACTAAAGTACCTATTGCTTTAAATCTATCTTCAATAAAATCTTTTGTAAATTTAAATATAGGGATAAATTGTACTATGGAAATTACCCAAATATAATTTTCTGCAAATCCAAACAAGCACATGATATATGTAATTAAAGCACATATATTAATTAATAATACTGCTAATGCATTTTTTCTAGTTATTACAAAATAAACTACAGATAATACTTCAGCAACATATCCATATCTATCATGCATCTCTGGCAGAAAATATGTCACAAGAAGAGCTACTATAATTCCTAACTCTATTACAGAATTATTATCCAGTCTTCTCTTTGTATAGAGCACCATTCCCATAAGTATCATTAAAAGACACATAGTAAAAATTATACCTGGTGTATTTAACTCAACGTAATGTAATGGAAAAAAATTATATACGTTAGGATACCCAAATACAGTTTTATAACAATATTTACCTAACTGTGTTGTATAAGCATCTAAAACTGAAGTTATTGGTTTTCCTATTATCAATGCTGGAATAAATAATATAAAGTTTGATACTGCTACCCATCCAAATTTTAATATAGAGAAATCCCTATTCTTCAAATATACTATCCCATATACAGGCAAGAAAAATATTGCTTGTAATTTAAAGGTTAAAGCTACCCCATACAAAATAAAACATGTATTATATTTATTCTTAAACATAAAGTAAAGAGATAAAAATATAAACGTAGTATATATTGAATCACATTGTGCCCAAAATGAACCATTCAATATTACTGTCGGCATAAATAAGACAGCAGCATATGCTATAAACGCACTTTCCTTTCTTTTACTACTATTAATCATAACTTGATCTACTAATAGATAAGCTGAAGCTGCCATAGCAAAATCGAATATTATAGATAATGCCTTTATTGAGTACAAATAATCAAAAGGCAAATATGTAAATATAGCTAGAAAATACAGATATATTGCATTATAATCTGCATCAACTGTTAATATCCCCTTAAATCCTCCGCATCTTTCTAAGTAACTACACCACTGAGATAAAAATAATTCATAATCTCCACTTTCATAATCCATAAACAGCCCTCTAATAATTATTGCTATAAGTGAAGTTAATAATATTAAGTATTTCTTATTATTTATTAATCTTGAATACACTTTTATATTCCTCCATTTCCCCAAAAATAAATGAGCTGAAGTTTAAAACTCAGCTCATTTACATATTTAATACTATTTTTGCCAAGGCATTGTATTTAAGTAATCGATAAATGGCTCTCTTAATTCAGGCTTTCTTAAAGCATATTCAATAGTTGCTTGTAAGAATCCTAATTTATCTCCTACATCATATCTCTTTCCTTCAAAGTTATATGCATACATAGCCTCTTGGCTTATTAATGTTTTTAATGCATCTGTTAATTGAATTTCTCCACCTTTTCCTGGTTCAGTATTTTCAAGTATATCAAATATTTGAGGAGTTATTATATATCTTCCTAATATAGCCACATTACTTGGAGCATCCTCTACGCTTGGTTTCTCAACTAAGTCCTTTACTTTATATACTCTATCTTCTATATGAATTCCATCAACAATTCCATACTTAGATACATTTTCTTCTGGTACTGTTTGAACTCCTAATATTGTTGTCTTATATTCATTATAACAGTTTATAAGCTGCTTTAAGCAAGGAACTTCACTATGAACTACATCATCACCTAATAAAACAGCAAAAGGTTCATTTCCAACAAATGTCTTTGCGCAATGTATTGCATGACCTAACCCCTTTGGTTCTTTTTGTCTTATATAATGTATATCAACCATATCAGATATGTCTCTTACAAGTTCTAAAAGTTCAGACTTTCCTGCTTTTTCAAGTTCCATTTCTAGTTCTATGGATTTATCAAAGTGATCTTCAATACACTTCTTATTTCTTCCTGTAATTATTAGTATTTCTTCTATTCCTGAAGCTATAGCTTCTTCTATTATATATTGAATAGTTGGTTTATCAACTATAGGAAGCATTTCCTTTGGTTGCGCCTTTGTTGCTGGTAAAAATCTTGTTCCTAAACCTGCTGCAGGGATAATTGCCTTTTTTACTTTCATGTATAATGTCTCCTAACATAATAAATATTCTTAAAATAATTTTATCATAAACACACACATATATCTACTTACTAATACATTAATAATACCAAATTTATACTATAAAAATAAGCCTTCCAAAAGATATTTTCTATTAGAAGGCTTAAAAAACTACCCTATTACGTTTTTTACTCCACTAGCTATAGCTCTGGCTATAGCGGCTTGTCCTGAAGGACTATTTAATTTTGCAACATCACCTGCATTTGATATAAATCCACATTCAATCAATACAGATGGCATAGTTGTATTTCTACATACAAATAAATTTCCCTGTTTAGCTCCTCTATTTCTAAATCCAGCTTCACTACTAATGTTACTAGAAAGTTTAGCTGCTAAAGCTTTAGAAACACTAACCTTTGTATTTTTATCTGATGTAGTTTCATATGGAGAATCAGGATTATTTGTTGAATAGAATACTTCAGTACCATTAGCTGATTCTAATTCAAATTTATTCTGATGAATACTTACAAATAAATCTGCATTTAAACTATTTGCTAAATTAACTCTTCTAGCCAAACTTTCATTAAGCGATAAATATTCAGCTACTAAAGGATTACGAGTTAACAAAACCCTATACCCTTTATCCTCCAATTCTTTTTTTACCTTTAACGCTATTACTCCATTTAATTCTCTTTCAGAATAAGTAACACCATTGACAGTTGCATAAGCGCCATCATCTCCACCATTATTATGACCTGGATCAAGTACTATTAACTTAGATGGCTTATCCTTATAATAAAAAGTATTGCTTGCTCTATTCACACTTCCATCATATCCTACAGCTTCTATTACAACCTTGTGTTGACCTTTTGATAATTTGGATAAATCAACATTTATCGCAAATCCACATATACTGCTTGTTTGATATCCTGGATATGCTGAAATAACATCTGCTCTAGAAATGTTTATTACTGGACTACCAACCTTCACATTATCAATATAAACATTAACTTGTTTCACTCCTGAATCATTTAAAGCCCATCCTGAAACTCGAATAGAATTGTCATTTACCACCATGTCACTACTTGGAACATCAATTACTGTTACTGAAGACTTCTTAGAAATATTAATTGTTGTACTCACAGAATCTACAGTTCCATCATTCCCAAATTGTTTTACAGTTATTGTATTATTTCCAGCCTTAATTGCATTAATATTAATAGTAGCTCTATATCCACTTTTTGAATCACCATAACTTGGATATACATTAGCTACATCTTGTCTTGGTAAACCAGTACTTACTGTAGTCATTTCTGTATTATTTACATATACCTTAACTTCTTTTATACCTGCTGGATTTAAAGCCCATCCCGACACATCAAGTTGTTTAGATGTTATCTTCATTCCATTAGCAGGACTATCAATTACAGTCTTTGGTACATCTTTATTTACATATATAACTCTTGAAACTGAATCAATTGAACCATCATTTCCAACTTGTTCAACCTTTAATGTTCTATTTCCACCCTTTATTTCCTTAAGGTTTACACTTGCCAAATACCCACTATTGGAATCTTGGTATGCCGGATATACATTTCTAACATCAGGTCTACTAAATTGAGTTCTTGTAGTTGTCATCAACTTTCCATCTATATATACATTAATGGCTTTTACTCCTTTTGAATTTAGAGCCCATCCTGAGACACTAATAGTATTTCCTACTTTAGCATTGTTTCTTGGTGAATCAATAACTGTTATTGGTGATGGTTTTTTAATATTTACCATAACTTCGCTTCTGCTTATATCATTATTACTTGCTACTTGTTCTACTACTAATTTCTTTTGTCCATTTGCTACGTTTGTAATATCAATATTAGCACCATATCCACTATTCATTGTATTATATTGCGGATAAACCTTAGCAACATCTGGTCTAGCTCCACCTGTTTTAGTTGTAGCTTTTAGCTGACCATCTAAGTAAATTTTAATTTCCTTAACACCATTTGAGTTTAATGCCCATCCACTTACTCTTAAGGTATTAGTTTCAACATTTGCCCCACTCACTGGAGTATCGATAACTGTTATTGGTGTTGGTTTATTGATATATACTTTAACTTCACTAACATGTTTTGTTCCATCTCTTGCTACTTGTTCTACTTTAACTATTCTATTTCCGCCTGCTATGTCTGAGATGTCAACTTGTGCATGATAACCGCTAGTTGCCGCATTAGTATATTGTGGATAAACCTTAGCAACATCTGGTCTTGAATCTCCCATTTTTGCTACACCTTTTGATTTACCATCAACATATAAATTAATCTGTTTAATGTCAATACCATTTAATGACCATCCACTTATATTCATACTATTACCAGTAATATTTGAATTATTTCTTGGAGTATCAATAACTTGAATTGGTTTGTGTTTAGTTATCTTTATTTTTACTTCTACTGAATCTTTGCTGTTATCTTTTCCGACTTGTTCAACTCTAATTGTTTTTATTCCGTCAGAAAGACCACCTATATTTATAGTAGCAGTATAACCACTATTAGAATTACCATATGAAGGATAAACATTAGCAACATCTGGTCTTGATAATCCAATTTGAGCTGTTGTTTGGAAATTTCCATCAAGGTATACATTCACTTTCGAAACTTGTTTAGAATTTAATGCCCATCCACTTACTTTTAAAATGTCTTCAGATGTATTTAATCCACTTGTTGGTGTGTCTATAACTGTTATTTTTTTGGAGCCTGCCTCATTACTCTGATTAGTTAATAACACATTATACATACTCTTAATTTCACTTCCATAAGAAGTACTTGGTGCCCAATTTCCTCCTAAAGCTTGTACAGTTTTTGCTTTTCCTAAAATTGATGCAAAATGTCTTGGATCATATGTATTACTACGCGGATAACCTGAAGCTCCTGCATATAATGCTAAGTGATCCAAGTGTGCTTGTACACCCTCATCCCAACTCTTAAATTTCATATGTGCATCTGGATCTGTATCCTCTCCACCTTGCGATGTTTTTAATCCACATGGATTGTTATAAGATTCATTGATAACGCCTCCAAATTTCCCATATCCCGTTTCTTTAGCTGCTTGTACATATGCAACTGCTGGATTAACATTTCCATTCTTAGAAGAATACTTCCAATATAAATCTGCCAGATTTATAAATGTCTCTGTTGCTCCTTTTGATTTTGCCCATTCTTTAGCTGTCGATACCGTTATTTCTGTTGTCGAAATAATATTAATATCATCAGTTGCCTTTACTTTAGTTATGTTTGCATATGGAATTAAATTAAAGGTTAGTAAAAATAACAAAACCCAAATAACCTTATTCTTGAAACCTTTCATTATCCCCCCCCTCTCATATAAATTTCACAATAATTTTAACACAAAAAAGCTTTATAGTAAATCTTTTAGCATTTTTCTCGTAGTTTTTTTGATAATATGTTATTTAAAGTAAAATAAAGTTTCTTACCTAATATATTTTAATTTTTTTATCTAAATATATCGTTCTTTACTCCTCTCTAAAATCATAAAATAGTCACTACTCGGTACATCTGAATTTAAACATCGAGTAGGTAAACCTCAGAAATAATATTCTGAGGTTTTTCCTCTCACAGGACCGTGCATGCGGGTCTCGCACACTGCTCCTGATAAATCTCCATTATTTTTTATAATAATGCAAAACTGCGGTTTCTACCTTAGACATGTCAAATAGTTTAATATCATCAAACCATTTATTAGAAAGTGCCATGCACACAAGTAGACTTGATGAGTTTTTTCATCTTGTCATGAATATTTTCTTAAAAGCTCCCTTGTATCCTCGTCTTCTTAGAATTTTATGAAGTTATTTATAACTTTTTCATTCTTTCATTTGCTTCATTCGAAGCCTTCGACGAATCCATTTCATTAAATTTTCAAATAACCTTTTACAATTAGCAATTCTGAAATAATTACACCAACCCCTCATAACTTAATTAAGTCTATAAACTAAATATTCAACATTGTATCCTGAATTTCTAGGTGTAAGTTTTCTCACTTTCTGCTTAAACTTATTTATTCTTTTCGGATTTATAGAAATATATTTCTTCTTGATAATAAATCCAAGGTATGATATTCCCTTATCATTATCAGTTATATGAGTTTTGTTTGTATTAACTTTTAATTTCAGTTGTTGCTCTAATATTTTAGTAGCAATTTCTCTATATCTGCCTGCTTCGCTTTTCGATTTTGCAAAATCAAAATATCATCTACATATCTCACAATCCTAATATTTAGACTCTTCATTCTTTTGTCAAATTTGTCCATATATATGTTCATAAGTAACGGATATATAACTCCCCCTTGTGGACTACCTATTGTCGTTTCTGAAAACGCACCACCTTCTAATATTCCACTTTCAAGAAAGTTTCTTATCAGTTTTAACACTTTTCCGTCACTAATTTTCTCATTAACTGAATCAATTATTATATCATGATTTAGGGTGGCAAAGCATTTAGACAAATCCATATCAACTACATATTGCAGTCCCCAGTGATTTGCAAAGCTTTCTGCTTTCTCCACTGCCATTTGGCAGGAGCGATTTGCTCTATATCCATAACTTGATGGATGAAAAGTCTTTTCAAATATAGGTTCAATAATATTTCTTACAACCTGTTGAACAACTCTATCCTTGAACGTTGGAATTCCTAATGATCTTTTTGTTCCATCATCTTTGTCTATGTAAGTCCTTTTTACAGGACTTGGTTTGTAGTCACCACTTTTGAGTTTACATGGAGCTCCCTTGTTCTTTTTAACTAGCTTAAAATATTTTGTTTACTGTAGATTTTATCTATTAAACTGTAATATTTCTTCATTGTTATCTCCTTTGTTTTACTAATCTCTTTATTCTTCTACTTAGTCATGAATTGACCTTCGTTTCGCTATATTGAATGGTTTCTCTAGCTATTGCAATATAGCTACTGTTCTCGGCACGGATGTATCAAAAAGATAATTTATTTTATATCCTTATCGACCATTCCTTTCAGCTTTTCAGCTTTCTTTATCTTTGCCTGATTCATGCTTTTTGATAGATTAAATTGATTACTACGATTTATCTTTATCCCTTCGCAACTAAATATAACTTTTGATTATAGCTAGCTTATTATGACATCTTGCATAATATCTTCTGAGTTTTATCCTCCAGAATGTTACCATCTTTCGTTGGTTCAGAATTTATAACTACTACGGAATCATCTGCCACCTTACACTACATAAACTATCCTTGTCTTTCAACTTGTTTAGTCTTACCCAAAAGTGAGATAATATAAGGCTTCTCTCAGCATGCCGGCACAGCAAACATGCTGGGCGAACAAAAAAACTCAACAGCAAAACATGCTGTTGAGTTAAAATCTAACAAAGCAACCTTTAAAACTTTATTTATAATTTAAACATTATTTGTATTTAAACTGTTATTGTACATTCTTGATAAAAACTTAGCAATGAACTTAGGCCAAAACTTCCTAAACATAGTATAGTCTTCACTCTGTCTAACATTATTTTCTATAGAATTAGTAGTTTCTGATTCTTCATGTATTCTATGATATACAAGTTCATCCTTTATAAATACAAATTCTCCATCCTTTTTAGATAACTTATACCATGTATCCCAATCTAATGAACACTTCATTTCAGATGTAAAAACTTTTTCATCATTATTTTCCTTATTATATGTTACTGCTGGACAACATATTGGTGAACCTAATGATAAAATAAACTTTCTAACAAACTTGCTACTTCTAAAAATAGATGCTCTCAATGGAAACAGCATAATTTTTTTTATCTTAAGATTAATTGTTAAAGGAATTACCCTATTATTTTTTAATTCTCTATAGTCAGAGAATAATATTATCTGTTTTCTATCTTCCTTAATAAATTCATGTATTTTTTTTCCGTATTCCTTGCAATAAATATCATCCTGATGCGTTATTGTTACATATTTAGTATCTGCACATGAATACGCAAAGTTCCAGTCCTCTTGAATTCCTGGCTTTCCATCTCTTACAAATAACTCTATATTATATTTCTTTGCCAAATTTGAAACGTATTCATTTGGTGTTGCCGTACATATTATAACTTTAGATTTCTCTTCTTGATTCAGAACTGAATTAATACACTCCTCTAAATATCTTGATTCTTTATATGCACAAATTGCAAAGGTATGATTATCAAAATTCATTCTATTATATCTCCTACTTTTTTATATTCATTAAAACTACACCAATTAATATTAATGCTGTTGCTATTACTTTAGGTACGGTTACACATTCTTTAAATATTAAAATAGCTAGTATAAATGTTGCTACTTGAACTATTCCTGTTGTAACAGGAATTATGTAACTAATATCAAATTGTGATATTAAAAACATATACATTAAAAAACTACATAAGTAGCATAATAACCCTATAATTGATAAGAAACTCATCTTTAAGTTAAAAACACCTGCTGAAATTGATACATTAAACTCTTTTTGAGTTCCAAGTTTAAATAAAACAACTCCAGCTATTGTTAAGCATATATATATAGCAATAAGTATAACATTCATCATTTGGATCTTCTCCTTACCTTTTTCTTTATTCATGACTATCCTCACTATCTATTAATAACTCTCTTACTTTCTTATCCAAAAGTGCAATTTCCTGCGTTAAGCTTCTTAATCTACTATTTAGATTAGATACTATTGATGTAATAGTAATAAGTATAACAATTATAAACATACCAGCTAACACCAATGCACTATTTATAGGCGTAGTTATCCCCAAAAACTGTGAAATAAAATATACAGTCTGTGGGAAAATAGTAACAAATAATAGTACTGCTGCTGCTACAAGCCATAATAAAGTATATTTTAAATCCAATTTTTTTCTTTTAAGTAGCTGAACTATAATAAATAAATATATAATAACGGCTATACCAAAAAATAATCGTATTTTAAAATCCATACTATCCCTCCATATTTAAACTTTTGACCATTATAATAGCAAAAGATAATACTTATGCATTATCTTTCCTTATACTACTATTAATTTTAATTCTTTAACTTCTTTGCTTTATAGCTAATTCTGCACAAAATAATAGCTAAAGAGACCTTTATCATATAATACACTGATTTAGTCATATTAATAGATGATTCTCCCTCTTGTCTTTCATGCATAACTACAGGTACTTCCTTAACTTTATATCCATTAAGTATACTATACATTATTGCTTCTGGTTCTGGATAATCTTGAGCATAATTTTGTGAAAATTCTTTTGTCAATTTCTTATTTGTAGCTCTAAATCCACTTGTAGCATCAGTAATTTTTTCTTCACAACACAGCTTAATAAGACACTTTAAAAAACTTATACCAACTCTTCTCATAAAAGAAGTTTGAAATCCTTCTTTTTCGATAAATCTTGATCCTATAACCATATCAGCTTCACCATTTAAAATTGGTTGAATCAATTTATCTATATATTTAGGATCATGTTGTCCATCTCCATCTATCTGAATAGCAATATCATAATCATATTCCACTGCATATTTATATCCTGTTTGAACTCCGCCGCCAATTCCCATATTAACTGGAAGTGATACATAATTAAAATTATGTTCTTCTATTACTTTTCTAGTATTATCTTTTGAACAATCATTTATTATTACATAATCTACATTTGGACAGTTTCTTTCAATATTATCTATAACATTAACAATATTTTTCTCTTCATTATAAGCTGGAATAATAACTAATATCTTCAATTAATCACCCCATAAGTACTTCCTTCATTATTTTATAACCATATATTGTGTAATTTCAGTTTAACATACTTTATTTTTGCTGTAAAGAAGATAAATTCCTACATTATGCTACCTAATTAAACTATATCCACCTTGGCGACATAAAAGCAATGAACCTTGCTGCAAGTACTAATCCTATTAATAAAATTGATAAATAAGCTTGCTTATTAAACCTTTTACTATCTATATATTTTCTAAATAAAGCTGCTATACATAATATTAATAGCACCTCTGTTGCAAAGAAAATTCTTTTTCCTGATGCATATACCGTTGGCGAGAACCCCATTACAACACTGCAAGCTGTTGCTGCAAAAAACATTAACCCTACTACAAAGAATTCATCTTCAGAAAAAATATTATAAAATAGGTATAGAACAATAAATATAACCATTATAGCCATTACATAGCTGCTATATTGTTTTAAACCACCAACATAAAGTGGGTTTACATTATTAAAATTAAACAACTCTTTAAAATCCATAAAACTAAGAGCAGAATATACTAATGGTATAGATGCCATCACTCTCATTGTATAATCATTTTTCTCACATTTAATAGTCATTACTATTAATACACTTAAAACTAACATAAATACACTACTACTATTGTAGAATTCATTAAAGCATACCCTAATTCCTAAAAACACCTTATCAATTATACTTAACATATCATAATCTGAATAATACTTTAACATTTCTGCTTGTGATCTCACCGAATTCCCAATTACTGTAAGCGAATATATTGAGTTAACAATACATAAAACATATAAAACGTAATTATACCACTTAACCTTTAGTCTTTTTATAAGTGCATAAAATAATAAAATTGTATCAAACGCTATCATAACTGCTGCAGACTGTTCAGAATAACTAGCATATATAACTGAAAAGAATGCAATTATAATAAATGTTTTACTATTTTCTTCACCTGTTAAAATTCTCTTAAAAGGAACTATGCTTATAAATGCACATGACATTGGCCATAAGTAGGTTACAGATCCTGTAATCCAAACTGCTGACGGATATAATATTTCTACTGGAATGAAAAATATTAAGCTACATATAATCCAAGCAACAATTGTCTTACTTCTACTTGTATCACTAAACTTTGTAATCAATAGAAATATTCCTATTGCCATAAATGAAAACATAAAACTATTAATTAAACGCCACAATATTAATTTCATATTTAACAATACTATTAATATGAAATGAGGAACTATTCTCCCGCTCCATAAAGCTGTATAATTATTAAACCATCCTATAACTCCACCATTGTTTACAAAACTATTAGTAAATACCTCATCGTCTCCACTAAAAATTCCTACTCTACTTGAAATTATAAAAGTTATAATAAATAAAAACATGAAAGGAATATAATAACTTTTTATATAATTCTTTAATTTTTCGCTTTTATTAGCAAACATTATAATTCAATCTCCTTTTCTGATACTATTAATATCTTCTCCTTTTCAAGAGTAGTAAGTATAACTCCAACTTTATATGTAGTATTTGATTTTAACTTACTTTTTTTCGCTAATGCCTTAAATCCACACTTACTATAATCAATTCCATCCCCTATGCTTTCAATCACATCTGCTCTAGGTGATGAAATTGTATTTAAACTATAAACATTATCATTATCATCTACAAGCACTACTTGATTATTATTATATACTGCTTCGCCTTCACCACTTACCCAATTAAAATATTTATTAATAACACCTTTTTCTAATGCCCAACCATCAATTTCTATATATTTTTCTCCGTTTACTATATCATCAATATTCATTAGATATTGTTCACTATCTTTTTCTATATATTTTGTATCAATTGAATCAACTTTTTTTATTCTAAAGTTATCGAACTGATATATAAAAATAACTACTATAGAAACAAGTAGACTTAAAATAAGATAAATTATACTTTTATATTTCATATTCCCTCCTATAAATTTTCAATTTACTTTAAAACAAATATAGCCAGCATTTATTTATGCTAACTATATTTTTCAAAACTTACAAACGTAATTCTAGCATACTTTCATATTAGTGTAAATTAGAACTTACTCTATTTCTATATAACACATTTAATAGCTTGTACATTTCATTAAATCCATATGATGCTAATACTATAAATAAAGGTATATGATTTAATAGATATCTTGATCTTCCTTCAAATAATAATAAAAACACTATTATTCCAAATATACACATTCTTATTACAAATACTTCTTCTTTTCTAAAATCTTTTTTTATAAATATAATTGGAATAACTATAAAAAATAATACTAATGTCCATACAGCTTGTCTAAAATATGCATTAACTTTATAATTTTCACCATCAAAATTGAAGTAACTCTGAAGTAATTTTGCAGTATTATCACTTTCATAGCATTCACTTATTGCGAAAGAACCTTCACCTCCATAATAGAAAGTTCCATCAGATAACATCCAATTTCCTTTATTTGAAATATATTTTATATATCCACTAATGCCGAGTTTCTTTAATCTTTCTTTATATTCAGCTAAGTTAGTATTAATTCTTTCTTCTTTAGTTGCACATCCAAAAGAAATAGCATAATCATCTCCATTATATGCTCCATATAATGTTCCTCTTCCCTCAATATAATTTTCATTTATCCCCATCATAAGGAAGTGTGTCATAGGCATCTGTTTATCTGTATCACCAACTAAACTCACACCATTTACTTGCATTCTACTAACTTTTTTATTATAAATAAGCTTCCCTGCTCCTGCTGAACTTACTATACAACTTATAATTAATAAACTCATTACACATGATTTTTTATCCTTAAGGTTATAAATAAAACAAGAAATTATAATTGCTATCATACTTATTATAGCTGTTGGTTTAATTTGATATCCTATTATACTAAATATACCTATTAGAAAAGATAAAATAATCTTGTTTTGAACTTTAGTACATTTTTTTATTCTTAAATATAAATATATATTTAAAACAGGAAAAATTATACTATACGTATCACTATATGGTATAGCTATCCATGAAGAAAACATTAATATAACTATAGAGAATATATATGCTGGAATAAATGCAGTCTTATTTATAAATTCAGAAACAATTAATAATGCAAAAATAACTGATAAATCAACCAAAATAGTACTAATTATAATCAATAAAAACTCATAACTTATATTACTAAATAATAAACTTAATAAATAAATCTTCTTATATAGAAACACCATTAAAATATTATTAGGAAAAGTTTGGTAGTAGCTTATTCCAAATTCACTCGGATTCTCCACTAACGCTTTACCACTTCTTATTACTGTCCCTGCATCCCAGCCACAATCAAAATAAGTTTTTCTTGCTACTATTAGCTGAAAAATAAAAACTATTATAAACGACAAAATAAAAAATATCTTTTTATTTTTTATAAAAAAGTGCTTCTTTAATAAAACTTTTTGGGTAAAAGCAGTTACTAATATAAGAATAAGTAAAATTAATATACTAATAGGCACTATAGTTTTCATTTCAAAATGAACTAAATCATTTAAATTATTGAATACACAATTAAAAAACATCCATCCTAAGCTTAATAAAAATATCCATGTAAATAAAACTGTAAATACTTTTATCAATTTACTCATATATGTTATCTTCATAAAATCCTCCAATTCCTTATATGCTAGTTTAAAGTCTCTTTACATATTTTCCTTTTAAATTACTATACTAGTATAAACTATGCCTATATATTTTGTCTAAGAAATTATAGCAACTTATAGGCAAAACTTAACAAAACAGAACAAAGTGGCTGACGCCACGCTCCCTTCGGGAAACTTAATTGAAAGTGTGAATCGAGTAAGAGGTAGATAATTATTTTATCTACCGACCTCTCACACCACCGTACGTACAATGTCGTCAACTTAGTAGATTAAAGCAAGTAAAAGTACTTTAAAACCATATTATTTTCTATAGCTATTTAAAATCCCCTTAAAAAATGGTACACTAAATAAATCCACTGGTAAAAGTGAATTTTAAAGTATGTATTTATTTTTAATATTAGATGCAGGATTTAACATTATGATGATGCTTTTTCCTTGGATGTTTGTTTTTTCGCTCACAAGAACGGTTGCAGCGTATTTGTGAGCGTATTTTTATAGCTTTCTCTAAGATATACATTAGAAATTTTTTTCGATGCCTATTTTTAGTTATTATATGTATAATATTCTTAAATACTTGTCCTAATATGAAATTTCTATTGGATTGATATTTTGCTTTTAAACCTTTATTTTTATTATCATTTGCTATCGCAATATCGGCATCTTTTTTTAAAAGAGCTCCAACCATTGATAAAAAAATAGAAGCATAAAAATCTTGTTCTATTGCAATTGGCTTAGTACCTGAAAATTCTTCGATTTTAAGGCTATTTTTCAATTCTTTATATTTAGATTCAACACCCCATCTTAAGAAGTAGAGTTCTTTAAACTTTACAGGTGTAATAGTATCATCATAGATATTAGTTACTAAAGTTTCTGTCACTTCATCTGAAAGTTTAACTTTTATTACTCTTATTTTTTTAATCTCTCCTTTTACTTTATATTTTAAAATGGAATCAGGAGATTTTACTGATTGTGCAAGTTTAAAAGATGTTGATACTCTCATTAAAAATAGCAGTTCCTTGGAATTTAAATAATCAAACATATCATATGAAGGATAGCC